>JAOZOO010000121.1 GCA_029933225.1 Bacteroidales bacterium
TCAGCGGGGGTGAAGATTCTCATTTAACGGTTGATCATGTGGAGATTGTCAGGGCCAATATTGGCATTGCTTCCAAAGATCTGTCGGGAGTAAGAGTTGATAACTCACAGATAAAAGACTGCAATTACGGTTTAGTGCTTTTGCAGAAAAAACCCGAATACGGCCCGGCTACCATGACGCTGAACAAAACGCAAATAACAAATCCCAAAACCCGGATGCTGATCGAGACGGGTTCTTCGGTAACTTTTAACGGGAAGGTGATAAAAGGAACAAAAGAAAAACTGGCAGATATTTTTTACAAATAAAACTCCCACAGGATCCAACCGACGGGTAAACCCGTCGGTTGTGCATGCAGGTTATATACATTTACAAATGAAAAAGTTTTTTTATCCGGCCATTGCAGTTCTCCTTTTGTTTTCCTGCCGGCAGGAGAGAAGGGAAAGCAGAGCATATTCTTTTTTCGTGGCCGGACATTTGTACGGCAAACCCTGGAAATACAACAACGACCGTCCGCACAAACCTTTTGTGGATTACATCCCGGAAATAAACAGTTATCCACATATCGCTTTCGGAATTTTTACCGGTGACGTGGTCAGAAAGCCGGAGCAGTCCAATTTTGATACGCTCGTTAAAGATTTGAGTGCTTTAAAAGTTCCCTGGTATGTGGCCCCTGGAAATCACGACATGGGTAACAGGGAATTGTGTGAAAGATATTTCGGAGATTCGTCACATAACTACAGGCCGTACAGGGAGTTTGCTTACAGGGATGATCTTTTCATTATTCTCGATGGCAATCTACATCACTGGAATATTAAAGGGAAACAACTGGAGTTTCTCAAACGGACACTTCAGGAAAAAGCAGGCAAAAGCAGGAACATTTTCGTATTTGTTCACCAGCTTATCTTCTGGGATGACGACAATGAGTTTAAAAACATCCACCTGAACTGGCCGCCATACACACCGGATACAACCAATTACTGGGGAGAAGTTGAACCCCTGCTGGCGGCAACAAATAAACCAGTTTACCTGTTTTCGGGAGACCTTGGCGCCAATAAGCAGGCCACACCATACATGTATTTTAAAAAAGGAAACATTACCTACATCGCCAGCGGCATGGGCAATATGAAAAACGACAACTTCATATTTGTCAATGTAAACCGTGATGGCAAAGTGACTTTCGATTTGATTGCTTTGCAGGGAGATCCGCACCGTCTGGGGAAACTTGAGGATTTCACAATGCCGTAAATTGCTTTTATAGTGATTTATATACCGTTCCTATGGAACTCTGATTTCTCTTTTTCCTTCTCACCAGGGTCTTACGACGCCTGTCAATAATATGCCCTGCCTACGGCAGGTTTTACTCAAATTAATAATCAACAGAACCAATTATACAGATGAAAAACTGCCAGCGGCAGGTTACGTTCTTGCCAGGTACGTAAGTGCCTGGTTCATAATAAATCAGAAAATGAGTTCCATAGGAACTAAATAGTTTCCAGACCCGGCCAACACCCACCACACCCCCCCGGCGTGACACCCACTGCACCCATTGCACCCACTGCAACCACTGCAACCACTGCACCCACTGCACCCACTGCACCCACTGCAACCATCAAACCATCGAGCCATCAAACCATCGAGCCATATAACCCTCCAACCCCTCACAAAAAACCCCGTTACAACAATATCTTTTTTCCTATCTTTGCCGCCGCTGAATTTTTAATTTTTAAAGATCAATCCCATGGACAACCGGTGGAATTTATTCCAGAAATTCCTGATCACCCAGGAACAGCAGATATCCCTGACCGACTTTGCCATCAATGCCCTCGTGGTCATTGTGCTTTCGATCATTCTTGAATTCACATACATCAAGTGTGCCCGGACGATCTCCAACAGGCGGCAGTTTGCCGGTGTTTTTATGCTGATCGCTTTCACCACCATGCTGATCATTTCCATCGTCAAATCATCGCTGGCCCTCTCACTGGGTCTGGTGGGTGCGTTATCCATCGTCAGGTTCCGTGCGGCCATCAAAGAACCGGAAGAGCTGGCTTATTTGTTTTTTGCCATCTCCATCGGGCTGGGACTGGGCGCGAATCAAACCATGGTTGTCGTTGAAGCTTTCATTATCGGTATGGTTATCCTGTGGGGACGTTATTTTATCAAAACCCGCCGGTCGGCCCATCAAAATCTGTATCTCAACGTTTCGGCAGGCGCAGGCGAGATAAAACTGGACGATATCACGGATATTGTGAAAAAAGTGTTCGGAAAATCTTACCTGAAGCGTTACGATGAAAACAGCGATCACATTGAGGTGTCTTTCCTTGTGGATTCTCCCAAACCGGGAACGCTCGGCAAATTTAAAGATGAGGTTGGAAAAATCGGAGCGGTTAATGTTTCGTTTGTGGAAAGCAAATCATTTTAATTTTCTTTAAAAGGCATGTTTTTCCCGCCATTCAACGAAGACAGTAGCCGGTACGAGCGAAAATTTCTGGTTACCGACATGTATTTTCCCCAGATCGAGCAACAGGTGCGCCTTTTACCGGCGGCTTTCCATGAAATTTTCTATCCGCGATATATAAATAACATTTATCTCGATTCAAACGAGCTGGATTTTTTTTACGACAATGTTTCCGGAAAAGGAAGCCGCAAAAAAGCCCGCATCAGATGGTACGGCGACCAGTCTGGAAAAATTGAAAAACCCATGCTTGAATTCAAAGTCCGCGAAGGCATGCTGGGCGACAAAATCTCATTTCCTTTAAAACCTTTCACATTCAATCGCCAGTTCAATTATCAGAATTTACTGGATGTTTTCAAACAGTCGGAGTTGCCTTTATGGGCAGAAGAAGTTTTACTCCAGCTAAAACCGGCTTTATTGAATCGTTATAAAAGGAAATATTTTGTCAGCTTCGACCAGAAGTTCAGGCTCACACTGGATTATGAGCTGGGCTATTTCCCGATCGGAACGAACAATAATTCGTTTACGGGTGCTTTCCGGTCAACGGATATTATTGTTGAATTGAAATACGACCGGCAGTTTGATGATGTTGCACCGGCAGTGACCAATCAGATACCTTTCCGCCTGACAAAAAGCTCAAAATATGTCAACGGAATCGAAATCCTTCATCCTGAACTGGGTTAATAAAAAGTCTTTATCCCATTATCACTTTTCTCTCCCGGATTTAAAAAAAGCCTGGCAATAAGACGTTGCTGTTTATCTGTTTACCGTGACATCTGTTTTATTATCCAAAAATGGGCAAACTGGTTTGGATTCTCTTCGTATAATGCTTATATTTGTATTACAAAAAATATAATTATTAACTTAAAATTCAATTTCGTCATGAAAAACTTAAAAATTTTATCACTTGTTGTACTTTTAATTGGCCTTCTTTTTGGCAGTTGTAAAAAAGTAGAAGAAGCTCTTGATGTAACATTTGATGCTACTTATGATACCGACCTGAACGTTGATGTGCCGGCAGTTGCAAGAAATGTGAGCTTCAGCGCAAGTTCAACGATCGATCCGGCATCAGATCCGGACGTAAGTAAATATTGGGACAAGATCAAAAAATTTGAAGTACAGGAAGTTACAGGTGTGATAACCAGTATCTCGAAAGAGGTAACCCTTGTTTCGGCTGATTTAACCATTGCCAATGATTCAAGAACTGCCAAATGGACGTTTAATAATGTTCCACTGACGGTTGGTACCAAATTGACACTGGACAACAGCGGAGGCCAATGGAATACGGTAGATCAGATTTTGCAGGATAAAAAGGTATTCACGGTAAGGATTAACGGAGAAGTCAGTGAAGGCGGTGTTCAATTCACTATTCTGGTAACCATTAAAACAAAAGTTACAGCAAATCCGCTATAAAAAGATCAATTTTAAAAAATAACAACGCCGGTATTTTTACCGGCGTTTTTTTATGCCTTTACAATGAAACTGTTTTTGTGATTTTCGTATAAACATTAAAGCAGAAACGTTTGTTATTGATTTTAAATTGTTTATTATGAAAAAAATTACAGTTTTGTTGTCAACGGTTCTTATGATTGGTGTTCTTTTCAGCGGATGCAACAAGGCAAAAGAACTCCTTGACCTCAAATTCAAAGTAAATTATGATACTGACCTGACTGTCAGTGTTCCCGAAGGTTCGAGAAACCTGACCTTTAATAAAAAACTCACCGTTGATCCGGTTTCAAACCCAACGGTTGAAAAATATATCGATAAAATCAAGGATATCGAAATTCTGGAACTGAGTGCCGAGGTGACAAGTATTTCCAAAAACATCATCCTGGTAACAGGACAGTTGGATATTTATAATGACACCCGGAGTACAGGCTGGTCTTTTGAAAATGTTGAAATCAAAAAGGGGGCAAAATTCGATCTGAATAACGATAACGGACAATGGGATGTTTTGTCCGATATTTTAATGGATCAGGAGGTCTTCACCGAAGAAATGACAGGCGAAGTAGATCAGGGAGGCGTAACATTTTCACTGAAAATAAAGATGAGGACGAAGATTACTGTCAATCCGTTGTAAGAAAATGGTTTTTTATATATGCAAATACGCCGGCAGAGATGTCGGCGTATTTTTTTATTCATGAAAATAAATCCGTTTGACCCTTCTGGAAATACGGCTGAGGATTTCATAAGGGATAGTGCCTGCAATTTTCGCAAGAGTAGTTACCGGGTGCTCGCTGTCAAAGACGATCACATCGTCACCTTCACGGGCCTCAATGCCGGTCAGGTCGATCATGCACATATCCATGCAGATGTCACCGATGATCGGGGCCTCCTCTCCGTTGACATAGAGTGAAGCCTTTCCGTTTCCGAGGTTACGCAACAACCCGTCGGCATAGCCGATGGAAACAATTCCCACCGGCATATCGCTTTCAGCAACGAAACTTTTGTTGTATCCTACAGACTCGCCCTTTTTTACTTCTTTGATCTGCGCAATGACCGACCGCAGCCGTGTAGCGGGATTCAGCTTGTCGCGGTCGCTTTCAACCGAGGGAATGCCATACAATCCGATCCCCAGCCGAACCATGTCAAACGAATATTCGGGAAAACGGCTGATCCCTGCCGAATTCAGAATGTGCATCAGCACTTTGTGATTGAATGCATTGACGATTTTCTTGCCTGACTCCCTGAAACGATGAATCTGTTCTTTTGAAAAATCGTCAAGATCAGGTTTGTCGCTGGCGGCAAGATGTGTGAATGCCGACTGAACATAGATCAACGGATTCTTCTTCAGCCGCAGGATTAGCTCATCCAATTCGTTTTCTGTAAATCCCAGCCGGTTCATGCCTGTTTCCAGCTTGATGTGAATTTTTATGGGTTTGTTCTGGGGTATGGCGCTTCGCAGAATGGATTTCTCTAACATCTCCAGCGCCCTGAAGCTGAAAATTTCAGGTTCAAGCTGGTATTTGATCATAGTGTCGAAAGCATACTCCTCAGGATTCATCACCATGACGGGCAGGGTGACTCCGGATTTTCTGAGTTCAACTCCTTCATCGGCATAAGCCACTGCGAGGTAATCAATATGATGAAACTGGAGGATGTTGGCAATTTCAAATCCTCCGCTACCATAAGAAAAGGCTTTGACCATAGCCATGATCTTTGTTCCGGCAGGAATCTTTGACCTGAAATAGTTCAAATTATCAACCAGAGCATCCAGATTGATCTCCAGCACGGTCTCGTGCAACTTTTGCTGAAGACGGCGGCTGATCTGCTCGAATTCAAAGATCCGGGCGCCTTTGAGCAGGATGGTCTGGTTGCTCAAACTACCCAGAGGAAAGAGAGAAAGAAAATCTGCGGTGGACTGGTAAAATGACCTGGGAATACTGAACTGGTTTTTCTGCCGGCTGATGGCCGGGCCGATACCAATGATCTGGTCAATGTTTTTCTGTTCCACAAGGCTGGCGACATCCTTGTACAGATCATCTTCGTTACGCCCGCTTTGCAGGATATCCGAAAGGATCAGTGTTTTTTGTTTATGCTGGGTTTGCTGATTCAGAAAATCAAGGGCAATGCTTAACGAGTTAAAGTCGGAATTGTACGAGTCGTTGATGATCGTGCAATTGTTGATGCCTTCTTTCAGTTCAAGGCGCATGGCAACAGGGGCAAGGCCGGGCATCCTTTCGGCAATGACTTCCTGTCCGTATCCCAGAAAAAGCATCGTAGCCCAGCAATGAATAGCGTTTTCAATGCTGGCCTGGTCATTAAAAGGAATACGTATCTCGCAATCCTGATCACGATAATGTCCTTTGATCCGTGTTCCCTGTTTTTCTGATTCCGTACCTGTTATCCGCAGGTCGCAAGACTCGTCGCGTCCCCAGCAGAAAGTTTCCACATAGTCCAGAATACCCGAGCGGATCAGAATTTCCTGTATCTCTCCCCGGTCTGCACTATAGATCAGCGTTTCGACTTTGGTAAAAAGTTTCAGCTTTTCACCTATTTTCTGGGCTGTGCTGATAAAGTTCTCATCGTGTGCCTGCCCGATGTTTGTGAAGATGCCGATGGTCGGTTCGATGACCTTCCGGAGGTTTTCCATTTCATCGGGTTCCGAGATGCCTGCTTCGATGATGGCGATATCATGGGTATCATTGATCTGCCAAACCGATAAGGGAACGCCAATTTGTGAGTTGTAGCTTTTCGGGCTACGGATGATCTTCTTGTCCGGGCTTAAAAGCTGGAACAGCCATTCTTTTATGATGGTCTTCCCGTTACTACCTGTGATGCCAATGACCGGAATATCAAACAATTTCCGGTGCCATGCTGCCAGTTTCTGTAGTGCAAGCAAAGTGTCTTCCACAACAAAGAAGTGCCCTTCGGGCATTTCCTCCGGTTTGTCGGGAAGTGTTGAAACCACGAAAAATTTTAGGCCTTTAGCGTAAAGCTCACGAATATACTGGTGGCCGTCATTCCGTTTTGATACCAGCGCAAAGAAAAGACACTGCTCTGGTGTGATCAGCCGGCGGCTGTCGATCAGGATGTCTTTTACCGCAATCTGACTGATATCGGGAGAAACAAGCCGGGCTCCCAGAATTTCTGTTAATTCTTTTCCGTTATAAATTCTGTGAACCATGAGTTGTTTTTTTGGAAGCTAATCTTCAACTTCATTCAATTCTTCATTCTTTCTGTTGTTTTTCCCGTTGCCGTATTCATTGATCAAACCTGAAGGAAGCGGGTCTTTAGTCATCTCATCATAAGCCCGCCTGTTTTTAAGAATGTCAATAGCAAGATAGATCGCCTGTCGTAATGAATCGGCAGAAGCCATATTTTTTCCGGCTATTTCGTAAGCGGTTCCATGAGCGGGGGATGTCCTCACAATGGGAAGGCCGGCAGTAAAGTTAACGCCTTTATCGAAAGCCAGGATTTTGAAAGGGATCATCCCCTGGTCATGATACATGGTTAAAATTGCATCGAACTTTGTGTATTCATCAGTTCCGAAAAAACCATCGGCAGGGAAAGGGCCGTAAACCAGCATACCGCTTTTCTTGGTAGAAATAACGGCAGCCGACACGATGTGTTCATCTTCATCACCGATCAGGCCATGATCTCCTGCGTGCGGGTTGATGCCCAGCACAGCGATCTTCGGACGGGTAATGCCAAAATCACGCATCAGCGAGTCATTCAGTATCCTGATCTTTCTTGTGATGAGTTCCTGGGTAATCGACGGTACGACATCACGTAAAGGAATATGGCCGGTTACGGTTCCGATCCTGATGTTTTCATGAACCATTAGCATCAGCGAATCCTCACAGTCAAATCGCTTTGTAAAATATTCGGTATGCCCCGGGAAATCAAAAGAATCGGAATGAATCCCCGCTTTGTTGATCGGAGCAGTCACGACGACATCTATTTTGTTTTCTTTCAGGTCGCTGACAGCAGCTTCGAGGGCGTCATAAGCTAACCTGCCTGCAACCTCTGTGGCTTTGCCGTATTCAATCCTGACTTCGTCGTTGCTAATGTTTACAATGTTTACCTTGTTGTTCATGATCTGCCGGGCATCGCGGACCACTTTATAATTGAAATCAAAAAAGTTCAGGTTTTTCCGGTGATACGACAAAACTTTTGACAAACCGTAAATGACCGGAGTGAACATTTCAAACAACCGGTTGTCTTTCAAAGCCTTGATGATGATTTCATAACTGATGCCATTCAAATCGCCGTGGGTGATTCCCACAACCGGTTTCCTGGGTTTATCTTTTTTCTGAATGCTTTGCATGTGTTTTTTTGTTGTCCTGCAAAGGTAAATTTTTTTATGGAGTTGGGAGTTAGTGTTAGGTGTTAAGAGAAAAAGTGTTAGGTGTTGATGTAGAATTGTGGAATTGGAAAATTGGCTTGGGCCAGCAACCTGTAACCCGTAACCAAAAAAAACACTCTTCCGGGTCTTGCAGACTCTGGAAGGTGTTTTCATCCCCGTATTCCGTATCCTTTTCTATCATCGAATGAAAGCTGCCTTTGTTCTTAATTGTACCCGCGGAATACACAGGCGTTTGTTATTGTCTGTAAAGGGTACGAATTTACACGAATGGATTTGTAATCCACAACCCAAACCTGTAACATAAAAAACCAAATATTTTCAGACCTTTGTACTCAAATTCAAAAGCAATGGCCCAGTCGAATTTTGTGGATTATGTGAA
Organism: Bacteroidales bacterium; assembly: GCA_029933225.1. Lineage (GTDB taxonomy): Bacteria > Bacteroidota > Bacteroidia > Bacteroidales > F082 > JAADID01. The sequence continues at coordinate 8,641 of JAOZOO010000121.1, forward strand.
GATCAACTGCCGTTCGGGAAACGGAGGGGCGGGATCGGTACATTTCCGTCGAGAGAAATACCTGCCCAAAGGAGGTCCCGATGGTGGTGACGGCGGAAAGGGCGGTGACATCATAATGGTGGGCAATGCCCAGCTCTGGACGTTGCTTCATCTGCGTTACACACGTCATCTGCGGGCCGAACACGGCAAACCGGGCGGCGCACAGCGCAGCACCGGCGCTTCGGGGAAAGATATCATCATCGAGGTGCCGATCGGAACCATTGCCAAAGACCCGGATACCGGAGTCATGCTGGGAGAGATCACTGGGCCGGATCAACGGGTTGTCCTCCTTAAAGGCGGTCGTGGCGGACTGGGAAATGATCATTTCAAGACTTCTACCAACCAGACGCCGCGTTATGCACAGCCGGGCGAACCAGGTGTGGAATCTGACATCATATTTGAATTGAAAATCCTTGCCGATGTGGGGCTTGTCGGGTTCCCCAATGCCGGAAAATCAACCCTGCTGTCGGTGGTGTCGGCGGCAAAACCTGAAATTGCCGATTATCCGTTTACCACGCTGGTGCCCAATTTGGGCATTGTGGGTTATCGTGACCACAGATCGTTTGTAATGGCTGATATTCCCGGTATCATTGAGGGAGCACATGAAGGAAAAGGGCTGGGAATCCGCTTCCTGCGACACATCGAACGGAATGCCGTTTTGCTGTTCATGGTTCCTGCCGACAGCGACGATATCAAAAAAGAATATGAAATTCTGTTGAATGAATTGAAACAATACAACCCTGAATTGCTTGACAAACAGCGGCTGCTTGCCGTTTCCAAGTCTGACCTCCTGGATGACGAATTGCAGGAGGAAATCAAAAAAGAACTTCCGGATGTTTCATACCTTTTCATTTCTTCCGTTTCGGGAAAAGGAATTACCGAACTGAAAGACATGCTCTGGAAAGCGCTGAATGAATAATCCCATACTATGAAAAAACTGAAATACACTGTTTCGGGAATTGTTTTATTTCTTGTTGTAATGGGGCTGGCGAGCCGTGGCGACTGGCATTTGAAAAGAAACAAACACAACAGGTTACCTAAAGGAAAGCTGAAGCTTGTTGAAGGTGACCGGTATCTCGATGAATCAGGCACAGCCTGGATATTGCAACCCAACAGCAAAAACCTGTTTCATCAGCCGGCCAACACACCGGTTCCTGCACCTCCCCTGCCCTATCCGAATATTTCACCTTCAATACACTATGACCCGGATTATCCAAACCTGAAGTTTCTCAGTCCTGACGGACACGGCGGGTCTTACGAGGTGATTATTCAACCCGATGGCAGTTTCCTTTTAACCGGTAAAAAACAGGGAACCTATAA
>JAOZOO010000227.1 GCA_029933225.1 Bacteroidales bacterium
AAACGGACTGAAAACCCTGAACTATGCCGTCTTCGGCGTACTGGCCATCGAAGCCATAAAAGAGCAGCAGAAAGAAATTGACGACCTGAAACAACGGCTCGAGAAACTGGAAAGAATCGTCATGGAAAAACAAAAATAACCGGCCAGACAAAACAAACTCACGGGCCTTACACTATGGGTCATACTCAACCACTTCTCATCATTTTTCATAATGCGTCCCCGGTTTTCCGGGGATGTTTTTTTACTTTCAATCATATTTTTTATATTTACTTGCTTTTTTTAATAGAAGTTGTTTAAAGTCTCTGATGGGTAATCTTGTTTAAAGATTGTAAATCAAAAAATAAATTCCAATAATCCCCTCACTCGGAGGGGTGTAGGGGTGCGTCATAAAAAAGACATTTATTTTTTGATTTACTATACAATCTGTTAATAAATAAAATTTTAACTTTAAACAACTTCATAAAGTTAACCCCAACGGTTAAAAAACGGTTTTAAAAATGCATAATTGCTGCAAAATGAAACGTTGCCTGCATCTGACGGTAATTTTTTTCGGCATGATCATTTATGCAATACCCGTTTTTGCCCAATCTGTTCCTGTTCCCGACACGGCCGGCGCCAACCGCCTGCTCCGAAAAGGTATTGAACTGACGGATTCCAATCCCGATTCGGCTATCTTTTATTTCAACAAGATCATTTCCGGTTTCCGGTATGCAGAATCTTCCATAAATTATCAAAATGCAACCGAAACACAACGGGCTTATCTTGAAACCGTTATCCGTGCTTTTAATCTTACGGGAAACATTTTTTATTTCGATGATGAATTCAACCGTGCGGAAATCTATTTCAGACATTCGCTCCAAATAGCGCAAAAAGCGGGACTTGCGGTTTACATCGCAAAAGCTTTTTATGATATCGGATACATCCGGTATGCAACCAAAAACTACATGGAAGCTAAAAAATTATTCCTTAAATCATACGACCTTTACCGGCAGTCAGGTTCCCAAACGGGAATGTGCAAGACGCTTAATGGCTGTGGGTTGTCAGAATATCATCTCGGCCGGTACAACACTGCCGATTCCTGCCTGCAGGAAGCTTTACACATCGCTTCCGAAATTAACGACAGCGCCCGGTTATCGGATATCAAGGTTCATCTTGGTATTTTGTATTGCGAACAAGGTCGGTTAGACAATGGTATTGTTTTATTTGAACAAGCGCTGGACTACTATGAAAGAAAAGGCGATTCCGATGCCATTTCCGATGCGGCGCTGAATATTGGTGTGGTCATGAAAATGATCGGCGAATACGACAAAGCCCTGGATTACATCAAACGGTCAACGGAGATTGAAGAGCTGTCGCAACAAAAATCCAGGCTGGCCGTGCGCTATTACAACCTGGCCGACTTGTACCTCGAAATGGGCGATAACGAAAAAGCTTATGAATATTGCCTGAAAACACTGACCATTGCCAACGAGATCGCCTCAAAGCCTTATGTTGCCGAGACTAACTTTTTGATGGGGAAATATTTTATGCTCGAAAAAAAATACACCGATGCCATCAATTATTTTACAAACGCATTGAAAACCGCCGAAAAGAGCAATGACCAGACACTGATCAGTAATATTTATTTGTGGTATGCGCGGGCATTTTTCAGGCTTCATCAATATGCGAAAACAGAAGAAACAGCCCGGAAAGCTTATGAGATTTCAAAAAACCTGAATATGATCTCCATAGAAAGGGATGCGGCATTGCTGTTATCGGAGAATTACCAGAAAACAGGAAATCCCGGCCAGGCGCTGACGTGGTATAAAGTTTTTCACAACCTGTCGGACAGCATCAATTTTTTCAGGCAGCAAAAAGCCATCAAACAGATTGAAGCGCGCTACAATTACGAAAAGAAAGAACGGGAAAACGAGCTGCTGCGAAATCAGGCAGCCCTCCGGGAAGTGCAGCTCAAAAACCGGACGATCACTATGATCGTGCTGGCGCTGGCCATCCTGTTGAGTGTTGTGGTGATCGTTCTGCTGATCAGTCGCATGAAATATGCCCGTGCGCTGGCACGCGAACAGCAGATGATCAATCTGCAAAAGCTGGATAAACTGACCAGTGAACTGGAAGGTAAAAAACGGGAGCTGGCCACCAAAATGATGTTCCTGAACCAGAAAAACGAGCTCATCGAAAAGATTATCAGTCAATTGAAAGAATTACAACAATCGCCTGATATCGATTTCAATGAAGTGAATGCACTGGTCAACGAACTGCGGTCGGATTCGCCACAGGGTAATTGGAAAGAGTTTGAAGCCCAGTTTGTGCAGGTGTATCCCGGTTTTTACAAACGGCTTTACCAAAGGTATCCCGATTTATCATCTCACGAACAGCGTATTGCCGCCTTTCTGCGGATGAATCTGAACACAAAGGAAATTGCCGCCATCACCGGTCGCAGCACCAAAAGCATTGAAGTTACCCGCAGCCGCCTCCGCAAAAAACTCGGCCTCAACCGTGAGGAAAACCTGAACAGCTTCCTCGCTTCCATATAACTTTGTCCCGCGGTTGGTGTCCCCA
>JAOZOO010000122.1:0-7101 GCA_029933225.1 Bacteroidales bacterium
TTCCAGCAGGTATGGGATGAGATGCGGCGGAAGATCATGAATGTACAGCCCAAGCTACCCAAAGAGGCAAGTACCATTATTGTTAATGATGACTTTGGAGATGTTTATGGTATTTATTATGCACTAACTGCCGACAGCGGTTTTACGGCGTCGGAGCTGGAAGATTATGCCCAGTTTGTGAAACAGCAACTCGCTACTGCCAATGATGTTGCCAAGATAAAGCTCTTTGGCATTCAGAGCAGGGTGTTGAATGTTTATATCTCCGATGAAAAGCTTATCAATGCAGGCCTCACGCCGGCTGATATTCAGTCGGCATTGTCTTCACAGAATCAGTTGGTAAATACCGGAATGATCGAGTCGGGAAGATTCGATGTGCGGATTGATGCCGAAGGTACTTTTCAATCGGTCAAAGAGGTTGAAGACCTCGTCATCACCGGAAAATCAGGAAACCAGATACGGTTTGGTGACATTGCAACCATCGAAAGGGCTTACAAAGATCCTCCGGATACAAAAATGCGGCTGAACGCCCTGCCGGCCATCGGGATCGGTTTTTCCACACGCGAAGGTGGCAACTCGGTAGTTGCAGGCCGCAGTATCAGGGAAAAGCTTGATAATGTGCTGCCGCTTCTCCCGATAGGCATCGAAATGGTCAACATTTACTCCGAAGATAAAGTGGCGCTGGAAGCCAACAATACTTTTATCACCAACCTGATGGAATCGTTGGCCATCGTGATCGTGCTCATCCTGTTATCCATGGGAGCCCGTGCCGGACTGCTTATCGGGACCAGCCTGCTGTTCTCCATTTTAGGGACACTGTTTCTGATGTTACCGATGGGGATTGACCTTCACCGGACTTCGCTGGCGGCCATCATCATTGCCATGGGTATGCTGGTGGACAATGCCATTGTCGTAACCGACAACGCACAGATGAAGATCAAACGGGGTATGAAACGAAAGCAGGCGCTTGAAGAGGGAGCTACCAAACCTCAATGGGGCCTGCTTGCTGCGACGGTCATCGCCACACTGTCTTTTCTGCCTCTTTATCTTGCACCGAGCAATACGGCCGAGATCATCAAACCTTTGTTTGCAGTTCTCGCTATCGCGTTGACCCTGAGCTGGATTTTTGCCCTGATACAAACGACCACATTCGGCGACTTTATCCTCAAGGAGACAAAAGGAACCGGCGACAGCAAAGATCCTTACGACACACCTTTTTATCATAAGCTGACAAAGTTTATTGAAAATATCATAGCGAAAAAATACATCACACTGGGAGGCGCCGTTGTTCTTTTCCTGATCAGTGCTTACCTGTTTAAATTTGTGAAACAGGACTTTTTCCCTGCCATCAACAAACCCATGTTCAAAATCGACTACTTCCTGCCTGAGGGTGCCGATATCCGGGCTGTTGAAGCCGATGTGAAGAAAATGGAAAAATTCCTCCTGGCAAGAAAGGATGTAAAACAGGTTTCCGTGACATTGGGAGCATCACCATTGAGGTATTATCTGGCATCGGTATCGTGGAGTCCCAGACCCAATCTGGCCAACCTGCTGGTTGAAACTACGGACTACAAAGCTGCCGACTCGCTGATGACCATATTCAAGGATTATCTGGACAGCAACTACCCCGATGCACTCGCCATTGCCTACAAATTTAAAGTGGCACCTTCACCCGATGCCATCATTGAAGCCAAATTTGACGGGCCCGACCCGTTTGTCCTGCGCGAACTGGCCGAGAAAGCCAAAGCCATCATGATGGATGAACCCCTGGCCATCAATATCCGGGATGGATGGGGGGTGAAAACTCCCAAGATAACCCCTGCATATTCACAGAATAAAGGAAGGATCGCCAAGGTTACGCGAACGGACATGGCGCGTGCCATGCAGCGAATCTCTGACGGACAAACCATTGGTCATTATCGCGAAGGCGACTGGGTGATGCCGATTCTGCTAAAAGCCCAGAACAGAAACGATTACAATTATGCCGATATCGGAAGCTTACCGATATTGAACGCTTATGGCGACATTATTCCGCTCGAACAGGTTACCGACAGTATTCCCATTCAGTTTGAAAATTATTACCTGACAGAATTCAACAGGCAACTGAGTATCGCAGCACAGTGCGACCCGGTGCCGGGGGTGGGCAATACCGAACTGGAGGCTGTCCTGATGCCTAAAATTGAGGCCATAACATTACCTCCCGGATACCGTCTGTGGTGGGACGGAATATATTACACACAACAGGTAACGAATAAGGCGATCAACAGCCAGTTGCCGATAGCTGTTCTTTTGATAATCATCATTTTAATGGTCCTTTACCGCGAATGGAAAACCGTGTTGTTGATTGTCCTGATGATACCGTTTGTCATCATCGGGATCACACTGGCTTTCCTCGCCTCGGGTCTGTTTTTCGGTTTCTTTGCAGTACTTGGTATTCTCGGATTGGTGGGCATGGTCATTAAAAATGCCATTGTGCTGCTCGACCAGGCCAACCTGGAAATGGAAGAAAACGGAAGGTCACAGTATGATGCCATTGTGATTGCTACCCGTTCAAGAGCTATTCCTGTTGCAATGGCTGCCGGCACGACCATTCTCGGTATGGCACCGCTGTTACCTGACCCGATGTTTGGCGGAATGGCCGTTTCGATCATGGGTGGTTTGTTTGTGGCTACCCTGCTAACGATTATCGTCCTCCCCGCATTTTACGCTACTTTCTACAGACTGAAAAAAACGGGGACCGGACCTGTTGATAAAACAAATCAGATAGAAAATAAAAAACAGAAAACCGAAGAATAAACCGGTTAATTAAACTTTTCCAAAGTGCAGAACTTTGGAAAAGTTTTTTGCCGTTTATCTTTTGCAAATAAATAATTAAGAAACAATACACACATGAAGTTATTTAAAATATCATTTCTTTTTTTATTGCCTGCCTTACTGGCGCTGAATGCCTGCAAAAATCAGAACGGGGAAAAAGCCCATGAAACAAAAGACAGTACAGTAGTGATCATTGAAAAGGGAGATACGGTCATCAAAGAGAAGATCGTGGTCGTTTACAAAGACAGAAAGGAAAAGGAAGTCGCCGTTGAGGAAGAAAAGGAATATACTGACCCCCTGCCTTCCTGGAATAATACCAAAACAAAAAAAAGAATTACAAATTTTGTAAAAGCTGTTACAACTGTAGGTGCTGACTCTTATATTGATCCTGAAAACAGGATTGCCACTTTTGATAACGACGGCACGCTTTGGTCGGAACAACCCACATATTTCCAGGTTGAATTTGTCCTTTACAGGATCAAGCAGCTTGCGCCCCAGCACCCTGAATGGAAAAAAGACAAACTCATCCAGGCAGCACTTAACCATGATCTGGAAACTTTAAGAAAAAAATTCGGGACCAAAGGACTGGTTAAATTAATGGCCATAGCCCAGGCCGGAATAACGACAGATGAATTTGAAAAAATTGTGAACAAATGGATCACAACGGCGAAGCATCCCACAACGGGGAAACTGTTCATCGAAATGGTTTACCAGCCCATGCTCGAGCTGATCAGTTATCTGCAGGACAAAGATTTCAAAGTTTATATTGTTTCCGGAGGCGGGATTGATTTCATGCGTGTTTGGGCTGAAAAGGTTTACGGAATCCCCCGCCAGCATATTCTGGGTTCTATCGGGAAACTCAATTATGAAAAGATCAAAGGAAAGCCGGTACTGATCAAATCGAATGAAGTATTCTTCGTTAACGATGGCCCGGGCAAGCCGGTGTCTATTCATCAGTTTATCGGGAGAAAACCCCTTATCGCTTTCGGCAATTCAGACGGTGATCTGCAAATGCTGGAATGGTGCGATGCAAATAAAAACAGGAATCTGCCTGCCTACATCCATCATACCGATGCCAAACGCGAATGGGCATACGACAGGAAATCCCGGATCGGTACACTGGACAAAGGGCTGGATGAAGCGGCAAAAAAAGACTGGCTCGTTGTGGATATGAAAAAAGACTGGAAAGTGATTTATCCCTATGAGATGAAAGATATGGTTGCGGCCAATTAAATAAACTGTGATGCGCAAGTTCCTGAAAAAAAGAAACCTCATTGTCATTTTGTTAGTTGTTTCTTATGTTTTTGCCAACGCACAGGATGCACCCGGATGGGACAACCAGATGTATCTGGGGAACAAGGTTGCGTTTGGTAAAAACAAATGGAGATTTTCAGGCGAGTTGCAGATACGGTTAGAAGACAACTTCCAGAAATTAGACAACTGGTATTTGGAATTTGTATCGAACTATTTGATATCCAAACATTTTGAGATTGTTCCCGACTTCAGGTTTACCATCAAACCCGATAAAGTCGAATGGCGTTCCGGCTTCGGGGCTCTATACAAACTAAACGCCCCGCGGATACAGTTTGTCAACCAGGTTAAATGGCAAATAGATATCCCGAATCATGGGGAAGTTGGCAATGCCTTGCGTGAGGTTGTATTTTTGAATCATAAATTCAATGAAAAAATAATCACGACGCTGGTGGCCGGATTCATTTACCGTTGGTGGCCAAGCTGGAACGGATTCCAGTACATCCGTGTCGGGCCGGGCATTTCATTTGTGTTTGACGAAAAACACATTCTGAACTTTAGTTATTTTGTAGGTGTTGAAAACAACACCGAAGACTGGATGTGGGCTGGCATCCCCATGCTCCAGCTTGTTATCAATCTCACTAAAGCTGACAAGTACAAATACAGACCGGCTTATTACTTTGATTTCTAACTTTTGATTTGTAATCGGTATTACAAAAAGATACAAAATACCATCGGGCAGAAAATTTTCCCTATTATTTTAAAAAAAAAGCCGGCAGGCAGAAATGTATACCAAAAATACCCCCAAAACACCTAATAATCAGGTGCTGTTTTACTAAAAAATCATCATATAATTTCCTTTTTGATTTATTTTTGCACCACAGGATTTTTTAAGGTTCGTACTTCATTTTTTATCAAGACGATTTCGCTATTTTCTTATTAAATTCTGTTTTTAAATTATTTTACACAACACTTAAAAAGAAGAAAATGAAAAGAATGATGCGTATTTTTTTATTCGCTTTTTCCATGCTTGTGTTTTCGTTTCAGGGACTTTCACAGGCCGGCAATCTCGACACCTCCTTTGACGGAGATGGCATTGCCATGTATTCACCCGGAATCGATAATGATGTCGGACGCGACATCATCGCTCTGTCGGATACAACCATGCTTGTGTGCGGCACCTATAAACCCAGCGGAACGAACAAGAACGCCGGGGTAATGATGAGAATTCTGGAAGACGGAACAGTTGATACAACTTTCGGTAACAACGGTATTGTAAACATGCAATACGGTGACCAGACTTATGCTTACAGAATGATACTCCAGTCCGACGGGAAAATTCTGGTAGGCGGTACCTGTTACACCTCCTCCGGGGATTCCGAGTTTTTTGTGGCCCGCTTCGATTCCGACGGTTCAGTTGATTCGGGCTTTGGCTCCGGCGGACACTTCCTTTCATCATATAGCAGTGAAGAGGAAAACTGTTATGCTATCGCTTTGCAGAGCGACGGCAAGATAATCATGGCCGGAACTACCTTTGAGGGGAGTTTCAGCGATTTGCTGTTCGGCCGTCTCACAACCGGCGGTACACTGGACGCAACTTTCGGAACATCAGGTTTTACCAAAATAAATGCTTCCATACAAGGTGAAGAAATCAGAACGTTGAATATTTTAAGCGGCGATACGATCGTTGGATTCGGATATGGTTATGAAAGTTCCCCGCTATTCGATTTCCAGGTTTACATGGCCAAATTGTATCCTGATGGTGATCCTGATACCGGATTCGGAACCGACGGTGTGATCGTTCCCTCTGTTTTTGAAAGAGCATCAATTGCTTACGGATCAGACATGAAAAACGACACATTGTACGTTACAGGTTACCATAAAGACCCCAGCGGCAACTTTGAGCTTTTCGTCACAAAACTGAAAACCGACGGGTCGGCTTATACCGACTTTGGTACCAACGGGATCTCGCTTACTCAGATAAATTCGTACAATGTCGGTTACGACATCCTCGCGGGAGGAGACCATAAATATTATGTTTGCGGGACAAGCGGGCTGCCTGGAGTTAATCCGAGAGACATTGTCATTCTTCGATATACTTCTGACGGAGACCTCGATACCGATTTCAACGGTACTGGTTATACACTAACGGATGTAAGGCCCGACTGGGATGTTGCTTATGCTCTCGATATGCAGATGGATGGAAAAATGATCCTCACCGGTGCCAGTTGGGCAGGAGACAATGATCTCGTAATTGCAAGATACCTGAACGATTTTTCCCCGTTCTTTGCCGACTTCACTGCCGACACCACCTACATCTGTACCGGTAGCTCGGTGAACTTTACCGACTTGTCGGGACTCGCAGCTACCTGGTCGTGGACTTTTGAAGGAGGAACACCTTCCACCTCCACCGACCAAAATCCTACAGTAACATACAACACAGCAGGCATTTATGATGTTACGCTAACCATTACTGACGGTTATGGTCATTCTGAAACTGAAACAAAAACAGATTACATCACCGTTATTGAAACACCCGGCCAGGCAAACACCCCGGATGGAGAAACGGAAGTCTGCACGGGTCAGATTTATGAATACTCCACCGATGAAGTACCCTATGCCGAAGATTACGAATGGGAGCTTGATCCTGCCGATGCAGGGACACTTTATCCCAATATGAACAACTGTTCGCTTGAGACAGCCGAAGACTGGACAGGTGATTTTACCCTTCGCGTAAGGGCGGTTAATATGTGTGGTGACGGCTCCTGGTCCGACTTCCTCGAGGGAACCCTGTACCAGAGCCCTGCTCTTTTCGACCTCGAAGGGGGTGGTAGTTTCTGCGAAGGTGGCGATGGTGTGGAAATTACATTGAACGGCTCCGAAACGGGCGTTTCGTATGAACTGTATCTGGACGGAGAGCCAACAGGTATTGTTGCTGAAGGCACCGGTTCGGAAATATCCTTCGGATTTGTCACCGATGCAGGATTTTATACGGCAAACGGCTCAAACGATCACTGTACCATAGAAATGAACGACCAG
>JAOZOO010000122.1:7201-9777 GCA_029933225.1 Bacteroidales bacterium
TGAAAAATACAATTGTACATTTGCCCCATGATCAAAATTGACGATGTCCTTGTCTCCGACGACCTGAAAGACACTTATTTTGCCTGTAACCTGAAGGCCTGTCATGGCGATTGTTGCGTGGCCGGAGATGCGGGTGCACCACTGGAAGAAGAAGAGATTTCCATCCTTGAGGACTACCTTGACGAGATCAAGCCCTATATGTCGGAAAAAGGCAGAGAGGTCATTGAATTGTTTGGTGTTTTTGATTACGATACGGATGCATCTTATGTGACACCGTTGGTTGACAACGAGGAATGTGCATTTGTCTATTTCCGGGACGGCATCAGCTTTTGTGCCATTGAGAAAGCCTGGCTTGAGGGAAAGATCCCTTTTCAAAAGCCAATCTCCTGCCATCTCTATCCTGTCCGGTTAAATAAAGTGGGTGATTTCACCGCCGTGAATTACGAAAAATGGGACATCTGCAAACCGGCGTTGATCTTTGGAAAAGAAAAAGGAGTTCCATTGTACCGGTTTTTAAAAGAACCGCTAATCAGAAAATTTGGGGAGGAGTGGTATGGTAAGCTGATTGGGGTGATGGAGAAAAAAGAAGAAACCTACGGCTGAAGCCGTGGGAAACTGATTTACAGTTATCCATTTTCATCTTTTCATAGTTGTTGTTCTTTAACTTTATTCAGGCAAGAAAATCCAGAAAATTTTCTTTTGTAATGCATTGAAATTCAGATTCAGGATAAGTTTCTTTCCACAATTCCGGAGGTTTTAGGATTTGTTTATTGTACTTGAATTCAAAACCGTACAGTTTACCATCCCTTTCTTCCACAAAATCAATTTCCTTTTTAGTGTAAGTGCGCCAGAAATAATTATTTGAAAAAATCCGTTTGTATTCCTGGGTTTTCAGTCGTTCGATAAAAAGAAAATTTTCCCAAAGCATCCCCACGTCATTTCTTGTGTTCAAATCATTGAAATTATTGATCAATGCATTCCTTATCCCATTGTCGTAAAAATAATAACGTGAGGTCTTGGTTATTTCATTTCTTAAATTTCTTGAAAAGCCATTCACACGTTTAATTACAAAAGCTTTTTCAAGTAAATCAAGATATCTTTCAACACTCTGTTTTGCAATTCCAAGACCATTGGATAATTCATTAAGCGAAACTTCATGACCTATCTGAAAGGCCAGTAGTTTCAATAAGTCAAACAGCTTTACTGAATATTTTATCTGCTCCAGTTCCAGAATATCTTTCAAAAGATAAGCATCGCGTATTGAAAAAAGGTAATCAATTTTTTCATTTTTTGCCGTAGTTTTCAACACATCCGGATAACTGCCGAAAATAAGCAGTTCTTCCAATAATTGGTGGACATGAAAAGCCCCGAATTGTTTTTTTAATTCCAGTACCGATACCGGAAACAGCTTCCTGACAATCTGCCTGCCGGTCAATGGCTCTGACGTTTTATTCGACAATTCAAAAGATGAAGAACCCGTGACAATTATCCTTTTATCTTTTTCATGATCAACCAACAATTTAAGCCCATATCCAACCATGGGAACACGCTGTGCCTCATCGATAAAAATCAAATCATAATCCCCGAAAAACGAAACGATTTTCTTCAGGTTTTCCGAAGAGAGTATTTCACGTAATTGCATATCGTCCCCGGTTCCTTTAAAGATTTTTCCCTCGCTTCCGGAAATCATTTTTTCAATGATCTCTGTTTTTCCAACTTGCCTGGGGCCGGTCAGCACAAAAACTTTTCCTTTCTTAAATAAAGCCTTTTTTTGTGTTTCATAATGCCTGTCAAACCAAATATTAGTCATCATGATATTTTTAACAGATGATAAAAAGCATAATTAGAGTTGCTAAATTAATAAAAATATGGCAAGTCAACTTACCAAATTAATAAAAATATGACAAGTCAATAAAAAACCCCACGGCCGGAACCATGGGGTTTTAATTTTTGTTTGAATCGGCGGCTGAAGCCGCCGGTACGTTAGTTTCCTTCTCCGGCAGCACCTGTACCGGTGGTCATACCGTCCAGTTCTTTGTCGATGTGGAACATGCCGGCTTTGTCGGCTCCCACCAGTTTGATTTTGTCGAGGATTGTGTTGAACAGGCTTTCTTCTTCTACCTGCTCGGTGATGTACCACTGCAGGAAATTACCTGTCGTGTAATCCTTTTCGTCCACTGTTATCCCATAAAGGTTATTGATGGATTCGGTGATGTATTCTTCGTGCTTTTTGATCTTTGTAAACACTTCCTCAACAGATTCAAACTCCGAAGGGGGTACCTCGATGGGCATCAGTTGAGCTTTCCCGCCGCGGTCATTCACAAAATGGACAAGCTTGAGCATGTGCATACGCTCTTCGTCAGCATGTTCGTAAAGAAAAGCGGCAGCGCCGGGATAACCTTTCACCTCGCACCAGATGGCCATGGCAAGGTACAGGCGTGATGAATATTCTTCTTTCTGGATTTGTTCGTTTAAAGCGGATTCAACTTTTGGGTTCATATTCTCAAAATTAAATTGAATGACAAAAGTAAAAAAACTCATAGAAAAGAAGACCTGAATAAATCAATGGTTTATTA
>JAOZOO010000123.1 GCA_029933225.1 Bacteroidales bacterium
AAAAGTCAATTTTTACGACTTTATTGATACAATAAAAACTTTGAGGTACTCTGTGGATTCTCTGTGAATCTCTGTGTAACAGCTTTTTAATTTGTGCCACAGAGATACACCAAGGAGACCCGGAGAGACACAGAGGACTTTTGAGACATCCTCTTTTTTGTTTGTAGCTTATTACGTATTTTCGTTTGCCGGAACAATTGAAACCGGGTTACTGATTTACGCTATGAAAAACTGCTGTTACATAATTATTTTGCTGGCATTCTTTCTTATCCCAGAGATTGCTTACCCGCAAAAAACGGCGTTGGTTCTCAGTGGCGGCGGGGCAAAAGGTTTCTCACACATCGGTGTCCTGCAGGCTCTTGAAGAGAATAATATCCCCATTGATTACATTGTGGGCAATTCCATGGGCGCCCTCGTCGGCGGCTTGTATGCTGCCGGCTACAGCCCTGAACAAATCAAAAAGATATTAACAAACCCGGATTTGTTTAATTTTAAACGTAGCGTTTCCAAAACAGAATATTTCTTTTTTCAAAAATTCCAGGATGATGCTTCATGGATCACCATTCCTTTTGCCATCCGCAAAGGTTTAAAACCCCTGTTGCCGTTTAATTTTTACGATATTCAGAACCTTGATTACCAGCTCATGGAAGTATTTGCCGGGGCATCGGCAGAAGCGCGATACAATTTCGACAGTTTGTTTGTTCCTTTCCGGTGTGTGGCCACCGATATCGATTCCTCCAGACTGATCATTCTCGGGAAGGGTGATCTGGCAAAAGCCGTCAGGGCTTCATTCACTTTTCCGTTTTTTATCAGGCCCATCAAAGTAAATAAGAAGCTTCTTTTCGACGGCGGGATCATTGATAATTTTCCGGTCAATGTAGCCGTCAGTACATTTCATCCCGATTTCATTATCGGAAGCAAAGCCGTGAGCAATTACAATCCGCCCGAAGCCGATGATGTCGTTTCGCAGTTACAGAACATGCTTATGAAAAAAGCAGATTTTACCATTGACCCGGAACACGGGCTGGTGATTGAAACAAGAACAGGGGACGAGAATATTTTCCAGTTTAAAAAAATTGATCAGTTTATCGACAGCGGATACCGGGCTGCACTACGTGTTATCCCTGAATTGAAAAAGCGAATTGCAAAACAGCAGGATACGGAGAGCTTAGCGGAAAAACGAAAAAAATTCATTGAGAAAAAGCCTCCGCTGGTCATCGGAAAAGTAGATGTTCAGGGCGTTAACGAACGTCAGCGACATTATTTTCTGAAGTCAATCAGGATTTCCAATGATACCATTGTCAGCCAGAAATTTCAAAAACAGTACAAGCGCCTCCTCGCCAATGAGAATGTAAAAACCGTTTATCCTTCACTTTGTTATAACAAGGAATCCGGCAAATACGATATTACCCTGAATATCAAAGTAGCCAACCCGTTTAACATACGTTTTGGGGGATACATCAGTTCGTCGGCGGTGAATGAGGCTTTCCTGCGGATTGATTACCACCATCTCGGAAAAACAAATAAATATTTTGAGTTGAATTCCTATTTCGGGACTTTTTACAACAGCCTTTTTGCACTGGCAAAATATGAACAACAGGGTAAAGTACCGTTTTCCATTATGCTCGATTTTCTTGTTTCCCGGAAAAATTATTTTACCAATTCACGATACTTTTTTGAAGATAAATCGCCTTCTTTCATTATTGCGGATGAAAATTATCTCGACCTGAATTTTGCCCTGCCCGTTGGCTTGTCGCATGTTGTAAGAATAGGCGCTTCAAACCTGAATCTGAATTATTTGTACTACCAGGACAATTATTTTACCCGTACCGATACGGCTGACCAGTCCAGTTTTTATTTTATCAATCCGTACATTGAGCTTGAGAGAAACAGTTTAAACCGTAAGCAATTCCCCACAAAGGGCAGTTACTTTTTCATGGGATTCAGTTATTTTACCGGCAACGAGCACACTATCCCCGGCACCACTTTATCAGGCAATGAAGAGTTTCGCCGCGACCTTGACTTTTTTCTTGTCAGCCTCCATTACGAGCAGTATCTCAATATCTCAAAACCGTTCAGGATGGGATTGTCAGCCAGCTTTGAATATTCCAACAAACCTTTGCTAAATAACTATGTGTCGAGTTTGCTGATCTCATCATCCTACGAGCCCGTTCTGATGATGAAAACCATGTTCCTTGAAAGTTACAGAACCTATACTTACGGAACTGTCGGGGTCAAGATACTTTTCAACTTTTTAAAGAATTTTGAAGTCAGGTTAGAAGGAAATTATTTTGTACCGTATCAAAAAATATTAAGGGGTGAGGATGGTTACTCGGCGCAATTCAGCAAGCCTTTCACGTATCATTACCTTGCGGCTACAGGACAGTTGATCTATCAGACACCTCTGGGCCCCATCGGCCTTGCGGTCAACTATTTTGAAAAAGACGGGAGTAAGGTTACGGCCCTTTTCACCATCGGTTACCTGATCTTTAACAAATCACGATTTTACCGGTAATCCCTTCGGGTGATCTGATTTTGCTTTATGATCATCTGCCTGAAAGATAAAATGGTTTGGATTTATTTCTATTTTTGCACTTCCTGTATCAAAACGGGAAAAATAAATTGTGAAATCTGATTACCAGGCCGGCTTTGCCCGCCAGGACGTGAAATAAAAATAAGTTAATTATGTACGCAGAAGATCCTCATCAAAATCCTGAGATCGTCGAAAACAAAAAGATTCAGGAGGAGAAGCCCGAAAAAGAACTGAAAACAAAAAAAACGGCTCCGAGAAAAAAGAGAACCGTCAAGCAAATCGGTGCGAGAGAGAAAAAAGAGATCATTAAATTAATACATGATTCCTTACCGAAAAAAACAAAAAAGACAACCAAAGCCAAAAGCAGTTCGTCTGTAACCGCACAGATCAGCAGCAAGGAAAAGAAAGAGATCATCAGCCTGATAGCCGGTAAGGTTGCGGCTGTTCCTGCTGCGTCTCCCAAAAAGCAGAAAAAAGCCCCGCAAAAAAAGACGGCACAAATAAGCGCTGAAGAAAAACAGCAGATCATTGCTTTGCTTCATGATGGTTATCACCGTGAGAAAACGGATGAGCATGAAATCGATGAAATCCACTACGAAGACCTGAACAAACAGGAACTGGTGGAGATGCTTGAGGAAGTTGTTGAGGAAAAAGATATCTCGGCAATCAAAGGTCAGGTGATCAATATAACCAATGCTTTTTATAAACGAAATGCCGAAGAAAAAGAAAGCCGTCTTCAGGAATTTATTGCTGCCGGTGGGGACGAGAAAGATTTCAAACACGCAGAAGACCCGCTGGAAAAAAGGTTCAGAGCAGCATTAAGTACCTATAAACGAAACAAGCAACGGTACGCCGAACAGCTTGAAAAAGAAAAACAGCAGAACCTTCAGTTAAAACTCGATATTCTGAATGAACTGAGGGAGCTGATCAATTCGGAAGAAACGCTTAAGAGAACTTATGACGAGTTCCGCAACCTGCAAAACCGCTGGAAAGAAATAGGCATGGTTCCCTCGTCGGAACTGAAAAACCTCTGGGCAAACTATCATTTCCTTGTGGAGCAGTTCTTTGACAAGATCAGGATAAACAAAGAGCTTCGCGACCTCGACATGAAGAAAAACCTGGAGCAGAAAATCCAGCTTTGCGAAAAGGCGGAAGAGTTGCTTTTTGAAAAATCCATTCTCCGGTCTTTTAAACTGTTGCAAAAATACCATGACGAGTGGCGTGAGATCGGTCCGGTACCCTCCGAGATGAAGGAGGAAATATGGGAACGGTTTAAAGCGGCAACCGACAAGATCAACCAGCGGAGAAAAGAACATTATGCCGAGCGTCACGAAGAACAGAAAAAGAATTATGAAGCCAAGGTGGCGCTGTGTGAAAAGGTGGAAGAGATTATCGAGGTGCCCAACACCACACTTAAAGAGTGGCAGAGAAGCACAGACAAGATAAATGAGGTCTTCAAAGTCTGGAAAACCATCGGAAGAGCGCCGAAAGGAAAAAATGATGAGGTCTGGATGAGGTTTAAATCCTCGTTAGATACATTCTTTAATAACAAGCGCGAGTTCCTGGCCAAGGTTAAGGAACAGCAGATGAACAACCTGAACCTGAAGATCGACCTTTGTGTTCAGGCAGAAGCATTGAAAGACAGTGACGACTGGAAGAAGACCACACATGAACTGATCAACCTTCAGAAAGAGTGGAAGAAGATAGGGCCTGTACCACGGCGTCACAGTGAGAAAGTATGGAGACGTTTCAGGGCGGCATGCGATGAGTTTTTTAATCGTAAGGCGGACTATTTCAAAAATATCCACAAGGTTGAAGAGGAAAATCTTGAGAAAAAAACCCAACTCATCCGGGAAATCAAAGATTATAAAATTTCGGATGACAAGGATGCCAATCTTGAAGCGCTGAAAGATTTTCAAAGACAATGGGTTGAAACCGGGCATGTGCCTTTCAAAGACAAAGACAAGATACAGAAACAATACCGGGAAGCCATTGATGCACTGATCGATAAAATGAATATTGACAGGTCTGTGTTTGGTCTGACAAATTTCAAAAACAGGATCATGATGATGAAGAATGATCCCGATGGCAACCGCTGGATTTCCAAAGAGCGGAACAACCTGCTGACAAAGATCAAGAAAATCAAAGATGACGTTGCCCTCTGGGAAAACAACATCGGCTTTTTCTCCAGCTCAAAACAGACGGAAGTGTTGAGAAAAGAATTTGAGAAAAAGATTGAAAAAGCCAAACGTGAAATCCAGTCTTTTGAAGAAAAACTGAAGATGCTGGATGAGGCGTAAAATCATCAAACAGCGGGAAAAAGAGAACAAACAGCGGGGTTAACCCCGCTGTTTTTTTTTATGCCGTAGTTACCGTTGTTGGTGTACCTTCACTTTCCCCCCGTTGTTGGTGTCCCCACCAACAACATTTCCCACGAGTTAGCAGCGGTTGGTGAGGACACCAACCGCGGGGAATACTTTTTTTCGTTGTTGGTGTCCCCTCCACTTTCCCCCGTTGTTGGTGTCCTCCAACAACATTTCCCACGAGTTAGCAGCGGTTGGAGGACACCAACCGTGGGGAATACTTTTTACCGTTGCTGGTGTCCATCCACTTTCCCCGCCGTTGTTGGTGTCCCCACCAACAACATGTCCCGGGATATAGCGGCGGTTGGTGATGACACCAACCGCGGGGAATACTTTTTACCTGTTAAAAAAACCTGAATAGCTGCATTTCCTCTGAAAAAAAACATAACTTAGCGGTCAGAGGGATCGCCCCTTCGATTAAACGTTCATTCATGCAGTCGTTTTCAAAAAATCTCCTTCTTTCAATCATGCTGACTTACCTTTTTTCAGGCAGCCCAAGCGCTGTAGGTCAGAACAATCAAAGGAGAAAACAACTCAGGACGGAGCTCCGTCAATCGGTTAACGACACAACAAGGGTGCGCATCCTGTTTCAGCTTGGGAATCAGTTTTTCGACGGTCCCTCCGATTCGCTCATGCATTATTACAGCAAAGCTCTGCTGATCATTGAAGAAAATCTCCGGCGGTTGGAAAATGCCGGTGACAAAAACGATCTTGCAGAACTCCGGAAGTTCAAACAGTTTAAACTCAGAGCTTACATCGAGTTCGGCATTGAATATTTTTTCAGGAGCGACTACAATAAGGCCCTCGATTATTATTTCAAGGCCTTGCATATTGCTGAAGAGCTGGACGACAAAGGGATTATATCGGAATGCCATAGCGAGATCGGCATCGTTTACAAAAACCAGGGCAAATACGACCTTGCTTTGAAACACAACGAAGAGGCCCTGTTTTTGTCAACTTATGGAAACGATTCATCATGGACTGCTGCCTGTTATGCCAACGAGGGAAACATTTATTTAAAAAAAGGATATTTTTCGCTGGCACTGAATAATTATTTAAGGGCATTAAGAACGTTTGAAAGTTTAGGGCTTAAAAGGCGTACGGGTTCCTGTTATCTGAATATCGGAAAAATATATACGGAGCAACTCGATTTCGAACAGGCACTGGCATATTACAAACGTGCATTAAATATCGCTGACGAAACCGGCGATAAAGTGAGCAGGACAGATAGCTATTTAAATATGGGTAAAACATACCTGCTTCAGAAAAAATATACCATCGCCCGGCATTATCTTAACCTTGCCCTGCAGACATTTAAAGAAACCGGTTACAGTCACGGGCTGGATGAATGCTATACCGGTATTGGCCATACATACCGCATGGAACAGCAATACGCAAAAGCCAAAGGGTTTTATCTGAAATCACTGGAATGGTCCACTTTCGAAAACGATCTGCCGGGGATAGCCAACTCCTATAACAACCTGGCACAAATTGAGTTCATGAAAAATGATTTTCCGGCTGCCCTTGATTTTGCCGGCCAGAGTCTGGAAAAAGCAACCGAATCAGGTAGTTTGAATGCGCTGAAAGAGAGCTATGCAATGCTTGCTGAAATTTACGGGAAACTGGAAAACGACAACGAAGCACTTAAGTTTTACAAACTGTATTCCGAAATAAAAGACAGCCTTTTTAGCGAAAGCAAATACCGGTCGATCCGGGAAGCAGAAGCCAAATTTGAAACCGAAAAAAAGGAACAGCAATTAGAACTGCTTACCAATAAAAACGAGGTGCAGCAACTGAAACTGGGCCGCAGACGCAACCTGCTGATTGCTTCAGGGCTTGGAATTCTGGTGATATTACTCGTCAGTTATTTACTCGTCCGCCAGAATCGTATCAAATCAAAACAAAAAGCCATCGTGCTCGAACAGCGGTTGCTCCGTTCGCAAATGAATCCGCATTTTATTTTCAATTCGCTCATTGCCATCCAAAGTTATATTTATAAGAATGAACCCTTGCAGGCCGGTGATTTTCTGGCCAAATTTGCCGACCTGGTACGCTTTACGCTTGATCATTCGCGCGTTGAATTTGTCCTGCTGGCAGATGAGCTGAAGATGCTTACTGCCTACCTCGATCTACAAGTGTTGCGTTTCGATAACAAGTTCGAATATGCACTTTCTGCGGACAGTGATATAGATGCCGAAGCCCTGGAAATCCCCCCGATGTTTGCCCAGCCGTTCGTGGAAAATGCCGTTGAACACGGGTTGAGACATAAACAGGGGAAAGGTCATCTAATGATCAGTTATACTTTAAAAAGTGAACGCTGTATTGAAATTATGATCGAGGATGACGGCGTGGGACGCGATATAGCCCTGGAAATCGAAAAGAAAAAGAAGCACCGGTCGCTGGCGATAGAGATCACCGAAGAACGGTTGGCGATGTTGCGGAAAAAGCACAATTACCGTTTTGCGTTGGAGATAACCAACATTAAAGATGAAAGCGGTCATTGCCGCGGTACAAGAGCACGGATCACGCTCCCGTTTAAGTTTATATAAAATCATTAACTTTATCCGTTCAAAGCGCCGGCCCATGATCACAATCGCTGTAATAGATGACGAACCCAAAGCACGGGAAACCATTGTCAATCTCCTTGCTTTAAGCCCGCTGGAAGTGAATGTGGTTGGGGAAGCCGGCGACCTGAAATCGGCCTTTGCGTTAATTTCCGGCAAATCGCCCGACCTGGTGCTGCTCGACATTGACCTGCCCGACGGTACCGGTTTCGACCTGCTGAAAATGTTCGATCACATCAGCTTCAAAGTCATTTTTATTACCGCACACCACGAACATGCCATCCGGGCTTTCAAATTCAGCGCCATCGACTATATCTTAAAACCCATTATGGCCATTGATCTGTTCAGTGCGCTGGAAAAAACAAAAGCTGAAATTGACAAGGAAGAAACGGTTATGAAGCTGAGTACACTTCTGTCGAATCTTGACAAGCTCAAAAAAGTAGTGCTCAAAACCGCTGAAAGCATTCACATTGTCAACGTGTCGCAGATCATCCGCTGCGAAGCCGATGTGAATTATACAAACTTCTTTCTTGAAGGCGGCAAAAAACTACTTGTCTCAAAGCCCCTGAAAGAGTTTGATGAACTGCTGAGTCCTGCCGGTTTCATCCGCACCCACCAATCACACCTCGCCAACCTCGACCACATGCTGCGTTACGAAAAAACCGACGGCGGTTACCTGCTAATGGACGACAACTCGGCCGTCCCTGTTTCGGTACGTAAAAAAGAAGAACTGTTCCGGCTGTTTGAGAATATGTGATGCTAAAAACAACCTTCCAGCGTCTGAAAGACCTGGAAGAGTTGTACAGCGAAGGCGTTGTGCAGCGGAAGCGTTGTATACAGCCACCAGACTCTTCCAGGACCTGACGGACACCGGAAGGTCTGACTTCAACGAATAATAATCCATCTCCTGCGAATAATCATTTACTCCTGCTTTTCCGGAAATCCTGTATTAAGTTTGATTGATATTTATTCAGAAAACCATGAAAATTTTATCCGGAAAACAGATATTGTTTTTTAAAAACGACAACGTGCTCAGGCTGGAAGCCAATAACGACCATACCATTATTCACTTTGTTGATGGCAAACAAACGGAAATTAGCGAATCACTCGGGAGCATAGAACCGCAATTGAAAGATGCGGAATTAATACGCATCCATGACCGGCATATTGTCAATGTTAACTACATCTCACGGATAGCAGGTGGTAAAGATGAACTGCTCGAACTTAGCAATGCCGAAGTGCTGCCCATCAACAGCAAACAAAAAGAAATAATCATCGAACTTTTATCAGAACATTTAAAAAATCATTAAAAACATGAGCTATGAAAAAATTACTCCTCCTTTCAACAATCATCTTTGCCCTGTGTACGGTTTCAAAGGCACAGGAATTTGCCGATTTCGAACTTACCGGAACCCACCACGGGACCGGCACATTTACCAATGCCGCTTTATCTGATTTTACGTGGCAGGCGGTTGGCGCACTGGCACAGGAAGTCCAGATACTGGATGATGAAACATTTAACGATGGAAGCGAGTTTGAAAATATTTTCGGACAAGCGGATTATGCTGAAAACATCAGAATCCAAAACTACCCCAATGGTGATGGCATGGCAGGTTATCCTGTAATTTCCATATCGCAACTGACGCTTAATTTTGATGAAACAACACCTTCAGAAGGTTGGGGATTTTGTTTAGTGGATATCGATGTGGAACAATGCCTGATCACTGCCATTGATGAAAATGATAATGAAGTTTCCGTTGAGGTTATTGACAATTGGCTTATTGAGCTTTTTGATGCAAATACTATTGAATTCGGAATCAACATTCCCAAATGGGATGCTTCACATGCAGCTCTCCTTGGTTCCGAGACGCCGGAGGATTATGTAGTTTATAACAACCTCGTAATCGGCGGACTGGACGACAGCGAAGCAGCAGCAGGATTTTTTATGCCGGATATTCCCCTCAAATCGCTGACCATCATTTATGAGAACCTTCAGGAAGCTTACTTTACTTCTTATCACTTTTATATCGCCTCAGCATTACCAACGGGAACATTCGGGAATGATGAACTTCAGATGAAAATTTATCCAAACCCGGCCGGTTCATGGCTGACGATCCAGCTTTCGTCATCGGCCACAGGCCAGGCAACTATTTATGATGTCATCGGCAAAGTTGTAGTGCAGACCGAACTGCAAAGCAGCAGGAAAACAATTGATGTAAGCGGCTTACCTGAGGGCCTCTACTTCGTCCGG
The DNA here is from genome assembly GCA_029933225.1 of Bacteroidales bacterium. Lineage (GTDB taxonomy): Bacteria > Bacteroidota > Bacteroidia > Bacteroidales > F082 > JAADID01. The sequence continues at coordinate 9,712 of JAOZOO010000123.1, forward strand.
CTTACGGTGGGGAATAAAAGTGTAACGAAGAAAATAA
>JAOZOO010000228.1 GCA_029933225.1 Bacteroidales bacterium
TCAAAGGATGTGGATTTTGTGGTACTTGGCAGTGGCATTACGGTAGCCAAAAAAATTGCGGAGGCTTTCGGACATGGTGTCCATGCCAAATATTTCAAAAACTTCGGCACGGCCATGATCCATGTCAACGGCTGGGATCTGGAATTTGTCGGCGCCCGCCGTGAATCCTACCGCAGAAGCTCCAGAAAACCCATTGTGGAAGACGGCTCTTTCTCCGATGACCAGCGCCGGCGTGACTTCACCATCAACGCCATGTCGTTAAGCTTGCAAACCAAAAATTACGGCGACCTGATTGATCCGTTCAACGGTCTGGAAGACCTGAAAAACAAACTCATCCGCACGCCCCTCGATCCCGACATCACTTTTTCGGATGACCCGCTGCGCATGATGCGTGCCGTCCGGTTTGCCACGCAACTGGATTTCTCCATCGAAGTCAACACCTTCAATGCCATCAAAAGGAACAAGAACCGGATCACCATCGTTTCGCCTGAACGCATCACCGACGAGCTGAACAAGATCGTCATGGCGGACAAACCTTCAAAAGGTTTCAGGATACTGGACGAAACCGGCCTGCTAACCATCATCTTCCCCAAGTTTACAGAACTGAAAGGGGTGGAGGTCATCAACGGCCAGGCCCACAAAGATAATTTTTACCACACGCTCCAGGTGCTTGACAACGTAGCTCAAAAGAGTGACAACCTATGGCTGCGGTGGGCGGCGCTGCTGCACGACATTGCCAAACCGGTAACCAAACGGTATGAAAAAGGGGCGGGGTGGACGTTTCATGCCCATGAGTTCATTGGCGCCAAGATGGTTCCGGGCATTTTCAGGCAACTGAAGCTCCCCATGAACGAGCGCATGCGGTATGTCCAGAAACTGGTTCAGTTGCACCTGCGGCCCATCGCCCTGGCACAGGAGGTGGTCACCGATTCCGCCATCCGGCGGTTGCTTTTTGAAGCCGGCGACGACATTGACGACCTGATGCTCCTTTGCGAAGCCGACATCACATCCAAGAACGATGCAAAAGTCAGGCAATACCTGAAGAACTTTCAAAAAGTGCGGGAGAAACTGAAAGAGGTCGAGGAAAAAGACCGCATCCGCAACTGGCAGCCCCCGGTCAGTGGCGAGGTGATCATGGAGACTTTCGGCATTCCCCCTTCCCGGCAGGTGGGCGTCATCAAAACAGCCATCCGTGAAGCCATCCTCGATGGCGAGATCGGCAACAACTACGGGGATGCTTACCGTTTCATGCTGGAAAAAGGGAAGGAACTGGGACTGGAAGTAAAAAAGATTGTGGATAACCCCCAAGCAACATCAAATTGAAGCCGGTATCAAAAAACCTGATCGTCATAGCAGGCCCGACAGCATCGGGAAAAACCGGCGTGGCCATCACACTGGCAAAATATTTCCAAACAGAGATCATTTCCGCCGATTCGAGGCAGTTTTACAAAGAAATCCCCATCGGTACGGCTGCTCCAACTAACGCTCAACTGGCGGAGGTCAAACATCATTTTGTCGGCCATTTGTCGGTGAAAGACGATTACAATGTTTCCCGTTTCGAGCAGGAAGTGTTGCAGTTGCTTGATGAACTTTTTCTGACTAAAGATTTTGTGGTCATGGTCGGCGGTTCCGGACTGTACCTCGATGCGGTTTGCAAAGGCATTGACGATCTGCCCGATCCGGATGAAAACATCCGAAAAGAACTGGATAAACTGTTTGAAGAAAAAGGTGTTGGAGCATTACAGGAAAAGCTGAAATCACTCGATCCTGTTTATTTCGAGCAGGTGGATTTGAACAACCCCAAACGGCTGATGCGCGCCATCGAGGTCTGCCTGCAAACGGGAAAACCCTATTCGGAACTGCGGCGAAACCAGCCGAAAGAAAGGGATTTTCAAACCATCAAGATCGGGATGGATGTTCCGAGGAATGTCCTGATTGAGCGTATTGCCGGCAGAACCCGCGAGATGATGGAAAAAGGATGGCTTGAGGAAGCCCGGAAAGTTTATCCTTTGCGGAAGTATAATGCACTGAATACGGTTGGCTACAAAGAATTGTTCAGATATTTCGACGGGGTATGGGACCTGGACACTGCCGTTGAAAAGATCATCACCAATACCCGCCGCTATGCCCGCCGCCAGATGACCTGGTTCCGGAAAGACAAGGATATCGTATGGTTTGCACCGGAGGATATTGACGGAATGATAGGGTTTGTTGAGGGAAGGAGTTAAGAGTTAGGAGGAAAAGAGTTATGAGGAAAAGAGTTATGAGAGAAAGAGTTAGAAGGAAGGAGTTAGTATTGTATTTCTAACATTCGTGAACCAGGTTTCATCGGGAATAATTTTATAGAAAACATATTGTAATAGATGAAAAAAAAAGAAGAACTCAATGACTTTCATGTTCTGTGCAAATAAGGTAATAAGGTTGGGGTTTATTTTGTACCGATAGCTACTAATACCGATTACAAATCAAAATGCGCCTTTGGTTCATTTCAATCCCAAAGGCG
>JAOZOO010000029.1 GCA_029933225.1 Bacteroidales bacterium
TTAAACTTCTCTGCTTTCCTGTTCTTTCTCATTATCTGGATAAAGAAGTTTTACGAAAAAAGCTGGGGAAAAACCATCTGGAAAACCATCCTTTTTCTGTTCTATTTTGCTTTCATCTTTGTCTTCTTTATGATAGTTGTGGCGGGAGCTACTTACTGGAATTTGTAAAGAATATCCAACCTTTCTGATTCAATCTTGCCAGTGTACCAAACGTGTGGAAAGACTTGCCGGGAGGGGGACTAAAAAGGGAGCAGGATAAAAAATCCATCTGTTATTTTCATGCTTTTTGTATTTATAAAAATGTGTTTTTGCATTAAAATGTAATTATCCAAATATGTTTTATGTTTGCGTATTATTGCTTTAGTGCATTTGTGTGCGCAAACTTCTGTGTGGCTGACTTGGGCTAGCTATAAACCCAAAACATATTGCTATTCAACATCATCAACATTCATTTTAGACGGATGCTGGCTTGTATGGAAGATGTCTGCAATAATTATACATTCATCTGTTACTTCATAAATTATTTTATAATTCCATTTTGAAACTGAACGGTAATTTTCCGGTTCATCAGCTAAAAATTCTTCTATCGGATATTTTTCAGGAAAATCATTTAAACTGTGAGCAAGTTTGATTAATTCCTTTTTAACTTTCCTTGCTGCTGGAACCGAATCTTCTGCAATATATTCATAAATGTTGTCGAGGTGTCTTTTAGCCAGTTTGTCCCAACGGACAGGTAGTTTCTTTTTCATTACCAATTTTCAATTTCCTTTTCGATTTCATCTTTTGTTAGAAAATCGCCTGATTTTACCCGTCGGGAAGCTGCCTTAACTCTGTCTTTAAGGCCTTGCTGCGTTATTGGCGAACCATCTGTATCATAGCCGATAATTTCAGTGTTTAAATATTCTTTACTCATGGCATAAACCATCTTTAAAAACCGTTCATCAGCATGTTTTATCAATTCATGCAATTCCGCTCTCAATTCCTGTACTTCCATTATTACTTATTTTATACAAAGTTAACGATTTTTAAATTGAGTTTATTTCTGTAACTAAATTTTTTCATATCAGCTTTTTGATAATTTAGTTAAGATGGTATACCATCCCCACTGGTGGTTCCCTTTGACTCATGTTTTGTACCCAAGCCCTATGTGCGGTTGACTTGGGCCAGCACTAAAACTCAACACATTATTATACTTCATCCTCCAAATATAAGATATGTTCTCTTTCAAACTTATTTATATCTTTGCCTTCTAATTTTAATTAAATCTAAATAAAGAATGCCCTATTACCAGAAAAGGGGGAAAATACCCCCGAAACGACACATTACTTTTCGAAAAACCGACGGCAGCCTGTATGCCGAGGAAGTGGTCTCCACCGAAGGTTTTTCAAATATTTATTCGATCATTTATCATGAACAACCACCGACCAAAGTGCTTAAGATCGGCAAACCTTATTCAGTAGCTCCCGCCGTTGCTGTTGAAAACAATCTGCAAAACAGGTCCTTCAAAGGATTTGACCTGAAGCCGGTCAATGATTTTCTGGAAAGCAGGAAAACCATTTTGTTCAATAGCGATGTTTATATTTCGCTGGCTGCGCCTCGTCATTCCATGACAGACTACTTTTATAAAAATTCCCAGGCTGACGAAATGATCTTTGTCCACGAAGGTGAAGGCGTATTGAAAACCGTTTACGGGCTGTTACCTTTTGTAAAAGGTGATCACCTCATCATTCCACGGGGAACGATTTATCAGATGGCTTTTAAAAACGAGCATAACCGGTTGTTCATTGTTGAGAGCTTTCATCCGATAAATTTCCCAAAAAGATACATGAACAATGCAGGACAATTGCTTGAACATTCGCCTTTTTATGAAAGAGATTTAAAAACTCCCGGAGAGCTAATTACCCATAATGAAACCGGAGACTTTCTGGTAAAGATCAAACGCAGCGACCATATTTACCCGTATCATTATGCCACACATCCCTTTGATGCGGTGGGCTGGGACGGACACCTTTACCCGTTTGCCCTTTCGATTTATGATTTTGAGCCGCTCACGGGTCGCATTCATCAGCCGCCTCCGGTACATCAGACCTTTGAAACGCCCGGATTCGTGACCTGTGCCTTTGTACCCCGGTTATATGATTACCACCCGGAAGCCATCCCGGCTCCCTATCATCACAGCAATGTGGATTCGGATGAGGTATTGTATTATGTGGATGGCGATTTCATGAGCCGCAATGATATTCAGCGCGGACAGATTACTTTGCATCCCATAGGCATTCCACACGGCCCGCACCCGGGCGCTATCGAACGGAGTATCGGGAAAAAAGGAACGGAAGAATATGCCGTGATGGTGGACACTTTTAAACCACTAAAGTTAACGAAAACAGCCATGGACATTGAAGTAAAGGATTATTTTAAAAGCTGGCTGGATTAAAAAAGATATTTTAACAAAAAACGATAATACCATGACAAAATCACTTCCTATTAAAGGAACAGACTATGTTGAATTTTATGTGGGTAATGCCAAGCAGGCAGCCCATTTTTACCAGTCGGCATTCGGTTTTCAGCCGGTGGCTTATGCCGGACTGGAAACAGGATTGAAAGACCGGACATCGTATGTCCTGCGACAGGATAAAATCACTTTTGTATTAACGGCAGCCTTAACACCCGACTCGCCGGTAGCCGAGCATCACCGGATGCATGGCGACGGTGTGAAAGTCATTGCCCTGTGGGTGGATGACGCAAAAAAATCTTACGAGGAGACTGTTGCCAAAGGTGCCCGGTCTTATATGGAGCCGCACGAGATCAGTGACGAACATGGCAAAGTAATACTTTCGGGCATATATACTTACGGCGACACGGTTCACATTTTTGTGGAACGCGAAAATTACAACGGACCTTTCATGCCCGGTTATATGGAATGGAATCCCGAATATCGTCCGAAGGATACCGGCCTGCTGTATGTGGACCATATCGTGGGTAACGTTGGCTGGGGCGAAATGGATCAGGTTGCGGAGTTTTACCGTACGGTAATGGGATTTGATCAGTTGATCTCTTTTGACGATAAAGACATCTCTACCGAATATACAGCGCTGAAAAGCAAGGTGATGGCTAACGACAATATGCGGATCAAATTCCCGATCAACGAACCGGCCAGCGGGCTCAAACGTTCACAGATTGAGGAGTTTCTCGATTTCTATATCGGACCTGGCCCGCAGCACGTAGCTATGGCAACCAACGATATCATTGCCACGATCAAACACCAGCGGGAGCGGGGTGTAGATTTCCTTTACGTGCCCGAAAGTTATTATGATACGGTGATGGATCGTGTCGGTCAAATTGAAGAAGACCTGGAAACTTTAAAGAAACTGAAAATACTGATTGACAGGGATGAGGACGGTTACCTTTTGCAGTTGTTTACAAAACCCGTCCAGGACAGACCGACATTCTTCTTTGAGATCATCCAGCGTAACGGTGCCAAATCATTTGGCAAAGGTAACTTCAAGGCATTGTTCGAATCCATTGAGCATGAACAATCCTTAAGAGGAACACTTTAATAATCAGCATGATGACAAAAGCAAACAATCCTGAATTGCGCTCATGGATAACTGTTCCGGATGACAGTGATTTTCCGATCCAAAACATACCCTTCGGAATCATGAAAACTAATGACGGAGAACGCCATCCGGCCACACGCATTGGCAACATGGTAATTGACCTCTCGGTATTGTGTGATTTCGGTTTTTTCGATGATCTCGGCATTCCTGATTTGAGTGTGTTTTATACGCCCGTACTCAATGATTTTATTGCATTGGGTAAAAACTACTGGTCAGCGGTCAGGGAAAGGATTTCGGAATTATTCAGTATTGATAATGATGCGTTACAGGGTATCGAAGATGCAGTAAAACTGGTCACCCGGCCTGTTGAAGAGGTAGAAATGATGATGCCAGTGTATGTTGGAGATTATACGGATTTTTACTCCAGCATTGAGCATGCCACCAATGTGGGTAAAATGTTCCGTGACCCTGATAATGCGCTTTTGCCAAACTGGAAGCACATCCCCGTTGCCTATCACGGACGCAGCTCATCCATCGTGATTTCAGGTGTGCAAATCCACCGTCCCAAAGGGCAAACGCTGCCTGCCGGTGCAAAAGAACCTGTATTTGGCCCGACACGCCTGCTCGACTTTGAACTGGAAGTGGCTTTTATAACCGGTAAAAAGACAACCCTCGGTGAAACGATTTCAGTTGATGAAGCCGAAGATGCCATTTTCGGACTGGTATTGTTCAATGACTTGTCTGCCCGCGACATTCAGAAATGGGAATATGTGCCACTGGGGCCTTTTTTGTCAAAAAATTTCGGATCGGTTATTTCCCCGTGGATTATCACACTGGAGGCGCTTGAACCTTTCAGGGTGAAAGGTCCGAAACAGGATCCCCCTGTACTGCCTTACCTGAAATATAATGGAAAGAAAAATTTCGACATTAACCTGGAAGTTTACATCAAACCGGAGAATGGGGAAGAAACCCGGATTACACGCTCCAATTATAAATACCTGTACTGGAACATGGCCCAGCAACTTGCTCATCATACGGTTAACGGATGCAACATCAATCCGGGCGACATGTGCGCCTCGGGAACCATTTCGGGACCGACACCCGATTCTTACGGCTCCATGCTGGAACTGACCTGGCGGGGAGAAAAACCGCTGAAGCTAAAAGATGGTACCGAGAGAAAATTCATCCAGGATAACGATACGGTCATATTCAGAGGTTATGCCGAAAATGAAAATGTAAAGATCGGTTTCGGAGAGTCTGTGGTGAAGATTTTACCGGCAATCAAATAAAAAAAGTAGGGATGAGAGATATTGATCCGAATGAATACGGCAATCAGAATCTGCACAAGCTGCTTTTGGGAGGTGTGGCTCCAAGGCCCATCGCTTTTGCCAGTACTGTTGACAAAAAGGGAAATCCGAATCTTTCACCTTTCAGTTTTTACAACGCCTTTGGCGTGAATCCTTCCACGCTGATATTTTCTCCTTCGCGCCGCGGACGGGATAACACGACAAAACACACGCTGGAAAACATCAAAGAGGTTCCTGAAGTAGTCCTCAATGCAGTTACTTACAGCATGGTTCACCAGATGTCGCTTTCCAGCACCGAATATCCGAAAGGGGTCAATGAATTCATCAAAGCAGGATTCACCCCTGTTGAAAGTGTAAAAGTGAAACCATTCCGGGTGAAAGAATCACCGTTGCAATTTGAATGCAGGGTGAGGGAAGTCATAGAAACCGGCGGGAAACCGGGCTCGGCAAACCTTGTGGTCTGTGAAATTGTGTATATCCATCTTGATGAATCCATACTGGATGAACAGGGCCTGATTGACCCGGACAAGATAGACCTCGTTGGAAGATTAGGCGGAAATTATTACGTACGAACTTCCGGCAATGCCAAATTTGAAATTCCCAAACCTTTAACAACGCTCGGAATCGGGGTGGATAGTCTCCCTGAATCAGCAAGATTCAGCAATATTCTCACCGGCAATGACCTGGGGCAACTGGGCAACCTGGAAAAGCTGCCCTCGCATCAGGAAATCGCAGAAATGAAAAATACCCGTGAATTCCATGAGTTACAGAACGACATGGAAGAACTGCACAGGCAGGCACAATCATTGATCAAATCAGGCAAGGCATGGATAGCTCTGATAATGCTGATGGCTGCGGATGATTAAATATGTAAAGAAATAATCTGGTTTTAGCCATTATACCTATATTCCAGTATAAAACATCATGTGTATCATTAATTTAGTGGCAGGATTATACCACTATAATGTTATTGGTGGAATGTCTTGCCGTTTTTGTCATGTACACATGACTAATCTTATTTATTCTTTACATCTGTCATTTATACATGACATATTTGTATATTTGTCCAAAAATATCACTTATGGATTACAAAGATGAGTTCCATTATAAAAAATATTTGAAGGATTTTGTGAACCGGGATCTTTATGCCGGAAAAATAAATCCTTTTATTGATAAAGATATTATCAAAGTTCTGACCGGGCAAAGAAGAGTCGGAAAAAGTTACATTATTTATCAGGTCATTAACAAGATAAAAAACAATAATCCCCGAAATAATATCATTTACATCAACAAGGAACTTTCTGATTTTGATTTTATTAAAAACTATGATGATCTGAATCAGTTTGTACGTGAAATGTCAGTACCGGGAAAAAATTATTTATTCATAGATGAGGTACAGGACATAACTGATTTTGGGAAATCATTGAGAAATCTGTTAGCTGCCGGAATATACGATATCTATTGCACAGGAAGCAACTCGCAACTGCTTTCAGGAGATATTGCCGGACATTTGAGCGGCAGATACATTGAGATAAAAGTATATAGTTTATCATATAATGAATTTCTTCAGTTTCATAAATTGGATGCCGGGGCATCGTCATTGAACAAATACCTGATTTTCGGCGGATTGCCTTATTTGATACATCTTAAGCTCGAACAGGAAATCGTGTATGAATATCTAAAAAACGTCTATGCTACGGTCTTATTTAAAGATGTGGTCAGAAGGTACAACATACGAAATGGATATTTTCTTGAAAGTCTGGTGAAGTTTCTTGCGGATAATATCGGGAGTTTTGTGTCTGCCAGAAAAATCAGCAAATTCCTAAAATCGCAAAATGTAAATATGTCTGCACAAATTGTTTTGAACTACCTCACTTACCTGACAAATTCTTTACTCATTTTCAAAGTTATGAGACAAAGTCTGCGGGGAAAGAAAATATTTGAGATCAATGAAAAATATTATTTTGAGGACTGGGGTCTCCGGAATTCAATAGGAGGTTTCAATTTGGTGGATATAGGTAAATTGATGGAAAATGTGGTTTATTTACATCTATTAATCTGCGGATATCATGTGCATGTCGGGGTGATTAACGATCATGAAATTGATTTTGTTTGCGAGAGGCAAAATGAAACAATTTATGTGCAGGTAGCTTATCTGATCACAGACCAGAGTACAGCTGAACGAGAATATGGCAATCTCCTGAATATCAAAGATAATTACCCCAAATATGTTGTGTCAATGGACGAATTTCAGGGAAATACTTATAAAGGCATAAAACATTTGCATTTGTCTGAATTCCTGTCTACCTGCTGGTGATAATTTCATTTTTTTTATTCGGTGACTGAAGTCGCCAGTATGAATTATTTCTTCCTGAAAACAACAACCCAATACTGCCACAACCCCCGTTTTAGCGCTTTATACTGATATTTTCCTGATTTATAATGATTCTTCGCAAACCGGCTGGTATTGTGAAATGTATTGTAAATCACTGACGGCAGCCAACCCAAAAGATAATATCTGTACATCAGTTCAGACGAGCGGTATATGTTGCCTGTGATGTCTTTTTTAGTTTCGGGAAAAAGTCCTTCGTCCTGAAAATAAGTAAAATATTCATCTAATGTAAGAATCTCTGCCAGCCCCCAACAGTTCTGCCATCTTTCCAGTAACCTGTATTTATCCGGTGCTGCATCCGGGTTGCGGAAATAATCGGCGACGATCAGTTTACCGCCCGGTTTCAAGAGCCGGAAGGCCTCTTTGGCAAAGGCCCTTTTGTCCTGAGCCGAAGTGATACTCTCAATAGCCCATATTTGATCAAAACTGTTGTCAGCAAAAGAAGTGTCTGTATAATCTTCCAGACCAAAATCAACGAGATGGTCCAGTTTCAGCTCTTCCCGCTTTTTGTTGGCATACTCAAACTGCTTTTCACTGATGGTAATCCCTGTAACTCTCGCTCCGGTTTTTGAAGCAATAAAAAACGCCGTCCCGCCAACTCCGCATCCGGCATCAAGTACCCTGTCTTCATTTTTCACACCGGCAATTTCCAAAAGCACGCTATTCATTCTTTCCAGCGCTTCCACGAAACTTCTGGTTTCTTTATCCCAGTATCCGTAATGCACCGCAAGCGCCCGGTCCAGTCGCCACCATTGCTGGTAATGATTCAGCGTCTGGTTGTAATAATCAGCTATGTCTCTGGTTGTGAACATTTTCAGATTACGGTATAAAGTTAATTCTTTTGTTTTTAGGATTTGATTTAGTTACTGTTCATAGGTCATAGGTTTTGCTGTCATTCCGAACCATGCGGGCGGGATTGTGGGCTGGCGGTGAGGAATCCCCCGGAAACAAGGGTGCTCTCCCGGGAGATTTCTCACGCTCCTTCGTCGCGTATCGAAATGACATGAGGTGTAAGGTTTTATTTTCATTTGTTTATCGGTTTCATTTTCTTTAATCCATCCCCGCCCGAACGCACCGTTCGGTATGGGCGGGCAACCATCCACCATTCCATTCATCCGGCTTTCCAACCTTCCCTCATTTTCCCGCCAAAGATATTCCGTTTTCTATTAAATCCGTCAACTGACTGTTTTCGTTTTTTATCCTTTCAAGATGCGTAAGAATTCTATTTTCAAGTTCGCCGTCAATGTTTTTCTTTCTGACAATTTCCAGAACCTCTACCGGCAACAGCCAGTCGTCCGAATAATTTTTTCTCAGTTTATCAAAAATCCCGGTCAGGGCTTCGGAATTTTTACCTTTTTCTCTTATTTCTCTCACCTGGCCATACAGTTGATGTAATGCCATCATTTTTTCGTCATATTTAAGCGCATGTGTTTTCTCTTCCGGTGGCTGATATACTAACCCGAAACCTTCCGGATCAGCAGGACCACTGAAAACGGATACAACTTTCTCACCCACTGCCATATCATAAACACCCCAGCCCGGATGAAACAGTACCTTGTCTTTGTATTTTACCGTACAATCAGCAAACGACATGATCAGCAGTTTCCCGTCTTTGCGAATCTTATTGCGGAAAATTCCTTCAACCGACACTCCGGTTTCAAATTCAAGTGCTGTCTTTTTACCGGTTTTTATTCCGAGTTGTTCAAGATCACGGTCATCAAGAAGCCTTGTCGGTTTCAGCACCCCTCTGATCCTCCCCACAGGTGACCCGAATCCGTCATTATGCTGTTCTTTGGAATGGCCTTCAAGCATGACATCCTGATAATTGAGCGTAGTCGGACCTGTGGTATTCAAATAGATAACGGCCCCTTCGCTAACAATAACATCAGTGAAAGTACCCGACACCTGAAGACCGGAAGAGTAAACCGCTGTGGCCGTGTTTTCCGACTCAATAGCTTTCAGGACACCTTCAATGCCCCCCGTTTTCATCGCCATTTGAGCGGCAAATTCATCAAGCACTTTATTCAGATGATTAAAATCCGGGGTAACAAAAAGCCGGGGTTGCGGCTTGGTGATATCAAATCCATAATCCATGGCATCCAAATTATAAGGCAGTTTCTCGACATCATCTTTCAAGGCACTTTTACTTTCTCCTATGGATGACAACAATCCCGCGCCATAAATTTTCGGATTTTTCAGGTCGCCTATCAGGCCATATTCCACAGTCCACCAGTGCAGGTTTCTGATGAGCGCCATTTCGGAGGGCATCCCCATATCGTTGCTGACTCCTTTCAGGCACGCTTCGGCTTCCTCAATTTCGCCGGCAGGAGTCGAAGGATCGGCTTTCAGAATGGACAAATGCCGGATGATCTTGTAGAGATCGTAATCATTTTTTGAAGAAAACGCCCGGGAACCGATCTCACCGAAACGTTGCAAGTAGCTGGCATACTCAGGGTCGGCAATGATGGGGGCATGTCCGGCTGCCTCGTGGATAATATCGGGAGCCGGAGTATATTCCACCTGGTTGTATGGACGGATATCGGCAGCAATAACCAGCACCTTATGTTTCTGAAATTCCATAAATGCCGAAGGGGGAATGAAACCGTCAACGGTTACCGCCGCCCAGCCGATCTTTCTGAGGATACGATTCATTTCTTTCATATCCGGTATCCGTTCAATGGAAATTCCCGTCTTTTTCAAACCTTCAAGGTATGAACTGTGTGCAACCTTTCCGAGATAATGAATATTCTGACGCATCACATACCGCCAGACAGCCTGATTCTGCGGGGTGTATCTGGAGTAATTCTGATCAACGATAAATGATCTCAAGTGTGTGGGTAGTTTTTCGATAATTTCGTTTTCAAACATAGCAGATTATTTAGAACGGATATGAATAAGGCCAAAAATAGAGATAATTTTTCAAACGCCTGCTTTTCTTGTTTGTTTTCAATTGATTTTTGCATCAAATGAAAAAAAGACCTTATGTTTATATTGCCCTGCCGGTATTGAATGAATCGGAATACCTGCCTCAAATGATTGATTGCCTGTCCGGGCAGGATTATCCTGATTTCAAAATCGTTGCCTGCGTAAACAATTACGACCATTGGTGGGACGATCCGGAAAAAGGAGAATGGTGCCTTGACAATCAGAAAAGTATTGAATTCCTGAAAAAGATGAACGGCTTGGAAATCATACTGATCGACAAATCCTCAAAAGGCAAAGGATGGCCCGAGAAAAAAGGGGGAGTGGGCAGCGCAAGGAAAATCATCATGGATTTTATTACCGGGAAGGCAGGAAAACACGATCTGATCGTAAGCATGGATGCCGACACATGGTACCCTGAAAATTATATTTCAGCAATAACCGAACAGTTCAGGCTTTATCCCAATCTCTTTGGGCTGGCCCTGCCCTATTACCACAAGCTGGACGGCAATGAAACCGACCGCCTGATCTTACGGTATGAGATTTACATGCGCAATTACCTGATAAACATGATACGCATTAAAAACCCGTATGCTTTTACCGCACTGGGTTCGGCGATGGCTTCCCCTGTTTGGGCATATCAAACGGTTGGCGGATTGACTCCGGTTAAAAGCGGAGAAGATTTCTATTTTTTACAGAAGCTTGCAAAATCGGGAAAAATCGGCCTGTGGGCCGAAACAACGGCTTACCCGTCTTCCCGGTTTTCGGAACGGGTCATTTTTGGCACCGGCCCGGCATTAATAAAAGGAAACCAGGGTTACTGGGACAATTATCCTGTTTATGAATATTCATCTTTTGATAAAGTCAGGGAAACCTTTGATCTGTTCGCCGATTTATATATAAATGATTTGGAAACACCGATGGACGGTTTTCTGAAAAACATATTTAAAACCACCGATCTTTGGGAAAAAATTAGGGAAAATTACAAAGACAGGGAGAATTTCATCCGTGCCTGTGCGGTAAAGGTTGATGCTTTGAGGATACTTCAGTTCCTGCGTCTTGAACAGCAGCAATCCGGGAGGAATAACGAAACGATACTTGTCGAATATATTCATCGTTTTTTTGAGAATGACCCGGATGAAAGCCTGAAACAGATAATCACACATCTTGATTTCATCGGGCAGCCCATCGGGGAGCTGAATAAAATCCGGGACTTTCTGTTCCATCAGGAAAACCGGATGAGGAAAGATTATTTTGCGGGCGTTTGATCCTGATCATTCATCACCTGGGGTTTTCTCACTCTTTCTAAAAAAAATCTGCCCGTTCCAGGCAGAACGGGCAGACGCAAATTGACAAGTTCCCTAAAGATAGGGGGTTAGTTGAGTTTAGTTTGTGGTGGTATTAGGTTGCCACAGCAGTATGTGAGTAAAGAACCGGTTTAATTGAGTAGTTTGTTTTAGGCGATAACACCTTTTGTTTCCGTATGTTATAACAATATTTTTCATGATTTAACATTTAATCAATGGCAAAGCGCTGTTTAACAGTTTCAAAGGGTTCATTTTCATTATATATCTTAAAACCGAAATATTGTATCTCATGGCTGCCTTCATTAAATACCATAGTATAAGGCACCTGTGGAATTCCCAGCGCTTTTCTCATTTTTGCTTTACGGTCAAAATAAACTTCGATATCAGGTTTCTCATCGTTCAGATAATTTCTGATTGCCCACTGCAATCCGGGTTTCCGGTTTAAAGGCGAGTCATAGACCGCAACTATTCTGGCCGGCTTGCCTCTCATTATTTCTTCACGGGCTTCAAGCATCTGCTCAAACTGCCAGGTTAAATCTGTTTGCGACGGTTTCCAGAAAACAACAATGACCGGTTCGTTGCTATTGATCACCTTATTTGAATAAAACTCCGTCCCGTCAACACTAACCAGTTTTACCGAAGGAATCTTTTCTTTTTGAAAGATCAAAAAGTTTGACCCGATAAGAAAACCTATCGTTACAAACAACATGACTATGGCTAAAATTTCCATCGGTGTAATCTTAATTTGAATCTGCATAAAATTCCGGTTCGTTTCGCATTGTAAAATTACGACCATAACATGCCGGATGTCTAACACTATTGTTTCTAATGATGAAACAAATGTTACATTTTAGATACAATTGTTACAAATCAACAAAAAGGGGTTCCGAAAAGGGAAAGAAGAGCAATAATACCGATTACAAATCAAAATGCACTTTTGGCGCATTTTAAAATACAATTGGTATAAAAACTACGTCTCGGGTTTATTCAAAACCGGCAATTTTCTCTCCGGTAATGGGGTCAAATGCATAGTGAAACTCAAATTCAAGTGCCATTGATCTGGCCAGCCCGTCCAGGTCGGGAAACAGGGTGGCATTGGTAATGTTCATACTGTATAACTCGCGCAGCGTATGATGCCGCATCATGGAAGTATCCAGTTCAAACTTAACCAGCGTCTCGACCTCCTTCACCGTGTTCGTGATGATTTCATCAACAGTTTTATCAATCCTTGACGGGACGATAAATGTTCCTGACTGGGCAATCAGCCTCCGGTTCATACGGTATGGCTCTCCCTGCGTAACAAACTCATGATTGTTTTCCAGGTAATATTTTTCATAATTATCTTTTTTCCACAAGCCTATATTATCATGAATATTGCCCCGTATGTTCAGCTCGGGAAACGTTTGTTTGAATTTGAGTCCAGGGGGATAAATGGCCCAGATTGCAGCCGTTTTGTGGGCATGCTCCAGGGCAAAAAAAGCAGCCACATAAGGCGACCATGTAAAGTCTATCAGTCGTGTGGGCGCTCCGTGATGCTTCATGATGGACAGCCACTCAAAAGCATCATCATCTTTGGGAAGATGCACCAGAAACTGATGGGCCTTTCTTTTGAATATCCTGAATATCCTGCGTTCCTGCTTACTCCAGACTTTTGGTATCACATGATAATCTTTTAAATACCGGCTGAGTGTTGACTCAAGTTTCCACTCTGCGTCTGCCTGCCCGCGAAATGCCCAACTGCGGTATTCATCACCGGCAATAATATCCCTAAATGCTTTCCAGGAATCTATTTTAATGACTTTCAATTTCTTATTGTTTAAACGAAAATGCGATTTCTTCCTTTGGCTAATGTACAAATAATTTGCAGACCTTTGCCCGGCATGTACAATATGATTACCATACTCGGCCCCACGGCCACAGGAAAGACACGGCTGGCAGCACAACTTGCTGCTTTGATCGACGGCGAGATCATCAGCGCCGACTCGCGGCAGGTTTATAAAGGTATGGATATCGGCACCGGAAAAGACCTTGATGATTATCTCGTTAATGGCAAACCGGTTCCGTATCATCTCGTGGATATTGTTGATCCCGGTTATGAGTACAATGTGTTTGAATTTTTGCGGGATTTCACAACCGCATTCAACTCCGTCAGGAAAAATGACAAAATCCCCGTGTTATGCGGTGGTACGGGCCTGTACCTTGATGCCGTACTGCGCGGGTATCAGATGAATGAAGTCCCGAAGAACAAATCGTTGAGAGAACATCTCGATAAGTTTTCGCATGAAGAACTGATCAAAAAACTGAAACAATACGGTGAGTTACACAATACGACGGACATCACAGACCGCAACCGAACCATCCGTGCCATCGAGATCAGGGAATACGAAAAATCAAATCCTGAAAAAATTGTTGGACTGCCAAACACAGAATCTGTTAATTTTGGCATTCGTTTTGAGCGGGCGGTGATCAGGGAAAGAATTACCGCACGGCTTAAGACACGATTAAAAGAAGGAATGGTTGACGAAGTTCAGCGATTGTTAAAATCGGGTCTGACGCCGGATCAGCTTTCTTTTTACGGACTGGAATACCGTTATGTAACGCAGTTCGTAACCGGAGAAATAAGTTATGATGAGATGTTCAGGTTGTTGAATACGGCGATTCACCAGTTTGCCAAAAGACAGATGACATGGTTCAGAAGAATGGAAAAGAAAGGAGTGAAAATCCACTGGATTGACGGACAGTTGAACGATGAGGAAAAAACGGCAGTCATCCTGAATGAGCTGAAATAAATAAAGGTATTTAAAACATGAAAATTGAAAAAGGCAGATCGGCAAAACTTTATTACACGCTGACTTCTTTGCCTGACGAAAAATTAATTGAAAAAGTCGGTCCGGAAAAACCGGTCACCTTCACTTTCGGGAACGGGCAACTTGTGGAAGGATTTGAGAGAAACCTTTACGGTTTACAGGCCGGTGATGATTTTGATTTTATCATTTTATCGAAAGACGCTTACGGGCCGGTGGATCCGTATGCGATATTCGACGTGCCGAAAGATACTTTTGAGGTGGACGGAAAAATAGATGAAGAGATGCTTAAGGTAGGAAACTTTGTCCCCATGACGGATAATTACGGGATCAAACATCTTGGAAAGATCATCAAAGTCCATGGTGATGCGGTGAGTTTTGACTTTAACCATCCGCTGGCAGGCAAAGACCTGCGTTTTAAAGGCCGGATTGTCGAAGTAATTGAAAATAATTAAATATTAGTGTTATGAAAAGAATATTGATATTCAGTTTGTTGGTAACCATTTTAATTTCTTCCTGTCATAATCAGAACCAAAAAAAGGAAAAGACGCAGAAAAAGGAATACACACCTGTGGCCATACACCCTGACAAGGTGACAAATATCGTACTTGACGACAGCATTCGTAACATGCTGCTTGAACGTGGCCGGGAACTGGCGGGGATTACGCAACTGAAACTAAAACAGGAACTCCGGAAAGCCATTAAACAGGGAGGAATACTCAATGCCATTTCTTTCTGCAACAAAAGAGCCATGGAAATAACCGACTCCATTTCACTGGCAGAAAAAGTGTACATCAAACGGCTCGCCAAAAAATACAGAAATCCGGTAAATGACATGTCGGAGGATGAAAGCAAGATTTACAAAGCTTACATCATTAACCATTTGTCAAAAAAATGGTCACCGGCAATGATCACATGGAATAAAAAAGGACAACCGGTTTATTACAACCCCATTGTGGTGGATGCCTTATGCCTAAAATGCCACGGCGCACCGGGAACAGACATTAAACCGGAAGTTGCCGAAAAAATTGCCGAACTATATCCCGATGATAAAGCCACAAACTTCAGAGCGGGTGACCTGCGGGGAATGTGGTCTATCACTTTCCCTGAATATATGGTAACCGACGCAAAATAAAGATTATCACTTATTTACAAACTGACATCATGGGGCTAAAATGTGTGCATTGTGGAGAAGATTGCGGAAAATACCCCGTAATGTATGATGGTAAGCCCTTTTGCTGTCATGGTTGTAAAACCGTTTACCAGATACTGAATCAGCAAGACCTGAAGCAGTATTATGAAATCCAGCCCATGTCGGGCATCAAAGTGGAGCAGGAAGATGTTGGTGACAAATATGCTTACCTCGATCTCGATGAAATAAAAGAAAAACTGCTTACTTTTTCCGACGGCGGCATCAGCAAAGTGGATTTGTTCATTCCGGTTATTCATTGTGCCTCCTGTATCTGGTTACTGGAACACCTGGACACGCTGAACCCGGGGATCATTTATTCCAATGTAAATTTTCCGCGAAAGCTGGTTAGCATCACTTTCAAGGACACTGAAATATCGCTCCGGCAACTGGTCGAACTGCTGGCGTCAATCCATTATATTCCGGAAATCACCCTCGATAAGCTTGATCAGAATGAAACTAAAAAAAGTGACCGCGACCTGCTGATCAAGATCGGTGTGGCCGGGTTCAGCCTGCTGAATGTCATGCTTTATAATTTTCCCGAATACCTGCCGGGAGGTGAACTTCTCGGGGAATCATTTACACAAATGTTCGGCTGGTTGAGTTTTGTTCTGTCATTGCCTGTGGTTTTTTACAGTGCCAACGACTATTACCTCTCTGCCTTCAAAGGATTGAAACACAAGATCGTAAACATTGACGTTCCCATTACCCTGGGGATATTCACACTCTTTATCCAAAGCACTTATGATATCCTCACCGGGCGGGGGATCGGTTATTTTGACTCGCTGGTGGGGCTGGTTTTCCTGCTCCTTATCGGAAAATGGTATCAGGGAAAAACATACCGTGCCCTTTCGTTTGAAAGAGATTACAAATCCTATTTTCCGGTCGCCGTCACCAAAATCATCAACGGCAGCGAAGAACACATCCCTTTGTCGAGAGTGGTAAAAGGCGACCACATCCTCATCAGGAACCGGGAACTCATCCCTGTGGATTCAAAAATATTGAAAGGCAAGGCCAACATTGATTATTCGTTTGTAACCGGTGAGTCTCTTCCCGTACCGAAAGAAAAAGGGGAAATGATCTTTGCCGGAGGCAGGCAGATTGGCGGTACCATTGAACTGGAAGTACTCAAAGATGTTGAGCAAAGCTACCTGACGCAACTCTGGAATCAAAACGACAACCGGGAAGAAACCTCATCGCACCTGAACATGATCGTCAACCGGGTGAGCGAATATTTTACGGTAACTATCCTGCTGATCGCCCTCTCGGCGGCCGTTTACTGGTTTTTTAAAAATCCTTCACTCGCCACATTTGCTTTTACCTCGGTACTGATCATTGCCTGTCCCTGTGCCCTGGCCCTGACCGTTCCGTTTACCTTCGGAAGCACCATGCGCCTGTTCGGAAGAAAAGGCTTTTATATAAAAAATACGGGCGTCATCGAAAAATTACATTCCGTTGACACCGTTGTTTTTGACAAAACGGGAACGCTCACTTTAAGCCGCAGCATGCATGTTGAATTTGTGGGGGATAAACTCAACGAAGACGAACTGGTGATGATCAAATCATTAGTCAGCAACTCGAGCCACCCGTTGAGCACAACCATAAAGGACCATATCACAGTTGAAGATAAAAAGGAGATCGAGGATTTTCAGGAAATACCGGCTATGGGGATTTCAGGAAAAATTGACGGAGTGAAAATAAATATCGGGTCAAAAAAGTTCGTCATGGGCAAAGAGGACACCACCCCCGACTCGACAAATGTATATGTTTTTATCGGTGAACATGTAAAAGGTTATTTCAGCATTCACAATGAATACAGGCCGGGGATCAGGGAAGTAATTGAAAGCATGAAAGACAAGTACAAGCTTTATCTGTTGTCGGGTGACAACGAATCGGAACGCGACACGCTGCGACCTTTGTTCGGAGACGATACAGCCCTGCTCTTTCATCAAAGCCCCACCGACAAAATGAATTTTATTGAAAAGCTTAAGGCCGATGGGAAAAAAGTGCTGATGATCGGCGACGGACTCAATGATGCCGGGGCGCTGATGAAAAGCGACGTGGGACTAACCATTGCCGACGACATCTACAGCTTCTCCCCTGCCTGCGACGGCATCCTGGAAAGTACCCGTTTCGGAAAACTCTTTCGTTTCATACGGTTTACCAATATTTCGATGAATATTGTAAAAGTCAGTTTTCTGATCTCTTTTCTTTACAACGTTATCGGTATTTCTTTTGCTGTCCAGGGAACGCTTTCCCCGCTGATAGCAGCCGTTTTAATGCCCATTAGTTCCATCAGTGTGGTTGCATTTGCCACTTTAGCCGTTAATTTGTCCGGTCGCAGATTTCTTTAGATAAGACATCTCTAATCCGTTGTTTGTTAATAAAAAGCAGAATTTTTATAGTAAATAATATGTAGATATATAAATTATTTCATAATTTTGGCGCAAAGTCAGAACCAACAATTCTTTATTTTTCATGTCTGTTATCCTCATTCTGATCATTATAGGTGTTCTCGTTGCCGGTGGTTTTCTTGCAGGTTTTATATGGGCGGTTAAAAGCGGCCAGTATGACGATACGCATTCCCCCGCGGTCAGAATGCTTTTTGATGATGTGAAACCCGAAAAAAAAAAGATGACAAATTAGACTCAAAAGATACTGACAAAGCTAAAAAAAAGGAATCAGAGAAAAAAAACAACAATAAATCTAAGTCGAATTAATTAACAAAAAGCTTATGGAATTACAGAAGTTTACTTATGACAACAAGCTTTCCAGGTTATTTCTCTATGCTACTGTATTTTGGGGAATTATTGCGATGCTTGTTGGTTTAACCATCGCTTTCGAATTGATTTTTCCAAGGATGAGCGGAGGAATCGAGTGGTTGGTTTTTAGCCGTCTGAGACCATTGCATACCAATGGTGCCATATTTGCATTTGTTGGAAATGGTATTTTCCTGGCGGTTTATTATTCAACACCACGGCTGCTTAAAACGCCGATGTATAGTAAAACACTGGGATGTATTAATTTCTGGGGCTGGCAGTTGGTAATTTTGCTGGCAGCCATCACTTACCCCCTGGGATTGTCACAATCAAAAGAGTATGCAGAACTCATTTGGCCCATTGATGTTTTGGTTACTATCATTTGGGTGGTTTTCGGGCTGAATCTGATCATGACTATGGTCAAACGCCGGGTAAAACATATTTATGTTGCCATCTGGTTTTATATTGCCACCTGGGTGACCGTTGCCGTACTTTATATTGTAAACAACCTTCAGATACCTACCTCATTCCTGCACAGTTATCCGGTTTATGCCGGTATTCAGGATGCATTGGTACAATGGTGGTATGGCCACAATGCGGTTGCATTCTTTCTGACTACTCCTATTTTGGGAATGATGTATTATTTTGTCCCGAAAGCATCGAACAGACCCATTTATTCCTATAAATTATCCATCATTCACTTTTGGGCGCTGATATTTCTTTATATCTGGGCCGGACCTCATCACCTGTTATATTCAGCGCTTCCCGACTGGGCACAAGCCCTGGGAGTCACTTTTTCGATCATGCTCATTGCCCCGTCCTGGGGAGGTATGATCAACGGTCTGCTTACCCTAAGAGGTGCATGGGATAAAGTACGGGAGGATCCTGTGCTGAAGATGTTTGTTGTGGGTGTTACCGCTTACGGAATGTCAACATTTGAAGGACCAATGCTGTCGCTCAAGACAGTGAATGCATTGAGTCACTTTACTGACTGGACCATTGCACACGTTCACATCGGCACACTCGGATGGAACAGCATGCTGAATTTCGGAATGATTTACTGGCTGGCACCCCGTTTGTTCAAAACAAAATTATGGTCAACCAAACTGGCCAATGTCCACTTCTGGATTGCCACAACCGGCATGTTATTCTTTTCTATTCCATTATATTTTGCCGCATTCACTCAGGCGCTCATGTGGAAACAGTTCACACCGGAAGGATACCTTGCTTATCCAAACTTCCTTGAAACAGTAACCCAGATATTACCCATGTACTATTTGCGTGCTTTCGGAGGTACACTTTATGTAACCGGTGCCATATTATTTATTGTTAACGTATGGAAAACCGCTGCTGCCGGCAAATTTGTGAGATACGAGGAAGATGCTGCACCCGCTAAACAAACCCCCAAACACAAAGAAGGAATACACAGGAGACTGGAAGGAAAGCCCTTACAATTTACTGTTGTTGCACTGATTGTTATCCTTATCGGCGGAATGATTGAGATCATTCCCATGTACCTCGTCAAATCCAATGTTCCTACCATTGCCAGTGTAAAACCTTATACACCACTGGAGTTGGAAGGACGTGATATATATGTAAACGAGGGTTGCTACCTTTGCCATTCACAAATGATCAGACCCTTCCGGAGCGAAGTGGAACGTTATGGAGAATACACAAAAGCCGGTGAAACGGTTTACGACCGTCCGTTCCAGTTTGGTTCAAAACGAACCGGACCGGATTTGGCAAGAGAAGGTGTTAAATCATTACCCAATTACAAGCCGAACTCATGGCACTATAATCACATGCTTGATCCACAAAAACTAAATGCCGAATCCATCATGCCTCCCTATCCGTGGCTGATTGAAAACGACCTGGATGTGTCGAACCTCTCATCAAAAATAAGGGTGCTGACTAACCTGGGAACTCCTTATCCCGAGGGATATGCTGACGGACAGGCGCTTGCAGATCTGAATGCACAGGCCAAAGAAATTACTTCTGATCTGAAAAACGCTGGCATCGAGGTGGAATCCAACAAACAAATCATTGCTTTGATTGCCTATCTGCAACGCCTCGGTGTTGATCTGTACAACGGAAATTCACAAACTTCTCAATTGAGTAACCAGTAATTATCCGGGAAAATGAAAATTGTCACTCATACACTTGAGCAAATTAACGGCGTAGAGATTTATCCCATTATCTCGCTGATCATTTTCTTCGTGTTTTTTATCATCATCGGCATTCATGTGTTTACAGCCGACAAAAACTACATCGATGAAATGAAAAACATGCCGTTTGACGACGATGACGATTTTCAGGAAAATTTTGATAATCAGTTGAAAAATAAAAATTTATAAAAATGGCTTCAGAGAATATCAAACAACAAAATAACGAGGATTACGAAATAGATACCCTGACCAATGACCGGTTGATCAAGGATCATGTTTACGACGGGATCAGGGAACTCGACAACGACCTGCCACCCTGGTGGAAATGGTTGTTCTATATCACCATTGTTTTTGCCGTAGTTTATCTTATCCGGCTTTTCGTTTTTCATTCGGACGACTTGGTTCAGGACAGAGAATATGCCAATGAGATGAAAAATGTGGCTGCGGCAAAAGCATCCGAATCAACTACACCTGCAGCAGAGTTTAAGGTAGAGTTATTGACCGACGATGCTTCCCTTGCCGCAGGGCAGGAAACGTGGACAAAGATCTGCGCTGCCTGTCATCTCGCAGACGGTGGCGGACTGGTAGGCCCGAACATGACTGACGATTACTGGATTCACGGCAATACACCGCAAGACCTTTTTAACATCGTTACCAACGGAATAATTGAAAAAGGGATGCTTCCTTATAAAGATCAGCTTTCCAATGAGAAACGGATGGAAGTCGTAAGTTACATCCTGGTCAAACTGCACGGAACCACACCTGCCAATCCGAAAGAACCGCAGGGAGAGAAATATTAAAACCTTAATCATTTGATTTAACAACCAGAAAGCCGGGTTTATAAATTCGGCTTTCTTCTGTTTGCTCATTTTTATCGCACGCATTTAATGTTCATTGTCAAACATGGGAAAACCACAAAACAACAAAAAAGACAAAGCCTACTTTCGGGACCGGCTGACAACTGTTGACAGCCAGGGACACAGAAAATGGATTTATGCGAAAAATCCAAAAGGCAAATTTTTCAACCGGCGCAGGATACTTGCGGTTATATTGCTGCTGTTTCTCTATCTCGCACCATTTATCCGGGTTCATGGCGAACCTTTATTATTGTTCAATATCCTGGAAAGAAAGTTCATCATTTTCGGAATGGTTTTCTGGCCGCAGGATTTTCATCTGATCCTGTTGATGTTCATCACAACGCTCATCTTTATTATTTTATTTACGGTGATTTACGGACGTATCTTCTGTGGATGGGTCTGTCCGCAAACCATTTTCATGGAATTCGTTTTCCGCCGTATAGAGTATTGGCTTGAAGGTGACGCAGAAGCCCAGCGCAGGCTGGATGCCGCTCCGTGGGATTTCAACAAAATTTGGCGAAAATCATTGAAACATATCATTTTTTATCTCTTTGCTTTTATTACGGCAAATACATTCCTGTCATATATCATAGGAACCGACCAGCTCTTTGCTTATTACGGTGAAGGGCTGGCGGAAAATTATAAAGGTTTTGCCGGGCTTCTGATCTTTTCCGGAATTTTCTATTTCATCTTTGCTTTTTTCCGCGAGCAGGTTTGTACCATTGCCTGTCCTTATGGCAGACTACAAGGAGTCCTGATAGATACGAAAACCATTATCGTTGCCTATGACTATCAACGTGGTGAACCGCGGGGGCCGCTTAACAAAACAGACGGTGATTGTGTTGATTGTGAACTTTGTGTTCAGGTTTGTCCCACAGGTATTGATATCAGGAATGGTACCCAGTTGGAATGCATCAACTGTACTGCATGTATTGATGCCTGTAACAGTGTGATGAAAAAAGTGAAAAAGCCGAAAGGGCTGATCCGGTACGATTCGGAAGAGGGAATTGAAACTGGTCACCACCATCTTTGGAACTCCAGGACCATTTTTTATTCTGTTGCCCTTACCCTGATGATTTTCTTTGTGGCTGCGCTGTTTGCTTTCAGAGGCGATTTTGAAGCCACTATTTTACGTGCCCGGGGAACCCTTTATCAGGAATACGGAGCCGACAGTCTCAGTAACATATACAATTACACCATTGTCAACAAAGCAAACAAGCCCATTGAGATTGATCTTAAACTGGAAAAACCAGCAGGGAATATCCACATAATCAGCGGACAAAACATTATTCCCAAAGGGGAAGTGGGTAAGGGCAGATTCTTTGTTGTTCTCGCCAAAGACCAGGTAAAACACTCGGATACGCCCATCAGAATCGGGCTTTATATGGATGGTGAGAAAAAAGAAGAATATCATAGTACATTTGTAGGCCCAAATGCCCTGGACAAAGTAAAATGAAAAAACGGGCACAAACACTGGAAGTAAAAGGAAAGAATTCAAATGAAGATTAAATGGAATTGGGGAACGAAACTGACAATAGCAATCATTTTGTTTATGTCTCTCATATTTTTTATGGTTTACATGAGCACCCAATATCCGATAGACCTTGTTGAAGAAGATTATTATCCCAAAGGATTAAAATACCAGGAACGCATTGATGAGATCAGTAATGCCCGGCCTGTGGCAAGTCAGGTAAGGGCATTCCAGAATTCGGATGCCGTTGTGGTTACTTTCCCGGAGATAAATCCAGATACGGGGACGATAACTTTTTACCGCCCATCAAACATTCACCTTGACCGGGTTTATGAGATCAACACCGACAGCCTGCAGCAAATGTCTTTCCCGAAATCGGAATTTAAAAAAGGTAAATATTACCTCAAGATCTACTGGGAAGAAAACGACCGGGGATATTACATTGAAAAACCATTTTACTTCAATTAGCTCATGAATATAAACGAGCTGTATTTTATTGCATTGATGACAGGGCTGGTTGGTAGTCTGCATTGTATCGGCATGTGCGGGCCCATTGCCATCGCACTGCCGCTTGGAAAAAAAAGCTGGGGGCACCGCGCACTGGGAGGCATTGTTTACAATACCGGACGGATCATTACTTACGGTGTACTCGGCGCTTTGTTCGGATTGCTCGGACAGGGAATTGAGATGGCAGGACTCCAACGCTGGGCTTCAATATTTATTGGCGCTGTCATGATTCTTTCCGTCATATTTCCTGCCCTTTTCAAAGGCAAGGTACAAGTGGAACAATTCTTTTTCGGCTATGCCGGAAAGATGATCGGTAAATTCAGAAAACTTTTTACGATCAACTCAATGCCGTCACTGTTTTTGATCGGTTTACTGAACGGTCTTCTCCCCTGCGGCCTGGTGTATGTAGCCATTGCCGGTGCAATAAATACGAACAGTATTTTGTTTGGTATCTTTTACATGATTATCTTTGGCCTCGGAACGGTTCCGGTAATGCTGGCCATTCCGTTGGTGGGCAATCTGATCGGCTCCGGTTTCAGGAAACGGTACACGTTCCTGCTGAACTGGTTCATTGTTTTGCTGGGCGTTCTTTTCATATTGCGCGGACTGTCACTGGGGATACCCTATATCAGTCCGCCGCAAAAAATGCTGAAACCGCATGAAAAGATGATGCATCACCAAAGCAAATCAATGGATATGGATACTGTGGCTAAATATCATTGACGAAACAATATCGAATAATAATTACACGTAAATCAAAAAAATTAAAACCATGAAAAAGTTAAGTTTATTACTCATTATTGCCGCTGTTGTTATCGTATCGGCAAGCTCTTTCACAAAATCAAAAGCCGTAAAAACCATGAAAAGCGGTGAAGTATCTTTTGTCGTTCCACAGGATGATCCTGCTGCTGTCAAATACCCGAACGGAGCGAAGATTTATAAAGAAAAATGCGTGGCCTGTCACCAGGTGACGGGGCTGGGTGTACCGGGTGCATTTCCTCCGCTGAAAGATTCCGATTATCTTTTTGCCGATAAAAAAAGGGCTGTTCAACAGGTACTCAATGGATCAAATCATGAGATCACCGTAAACGGCCAGAAATACAGTGTACCGATGCCGCCACAGGTTGACAACTATCAGGATGCCGTGGACGTGATCAATTATGTATTGAATGCCTGGGGAAACAAAGGCGGAACCATTACGGTTGATGAGGTGAAAGACATCAAGATCGTCCGGTAACAACTGATACTGATACCTTGTCCTCGTTTGCAACGAGGACAAGTTTATGCATTGCATTTGTAATGCATTTTATTGTAATAATTCTATCTCTACCAATCCTTTTTCACCAATATAATCAATTGCAGAACTAAAAACATATTGATGGGGTTCGTACACTAACATTGCTTTAACAGGATTGTCGTGAATGTAATTAAGTTTTTGATCTACCATGTCCGGCCATAGCGGGTCAAGATAAACAGCATGGTTATCATCTTTCCAGAATTTATACTTCGAAATGCGTTTCAACCTTTTCCCCGCAAATTCAAACTTTTTTAGCATCCATACTTTTCTGCTTTCGTTTCCCTCTTCGATTAATGATATTATTCTTTTAGCAGTGAATTTTTTAAAATCGCGGATTATTGGTGATAACTGATATCCATCTTTTGCCTGCCAGATCACATGAACATGGTTACTCATAATTACCCAGGCATAAATAATCAGCCCCTTTTCCCAAATACAATAATTCATTGAATCAACAATTTCCAGCTTGAATTCTTTTCTTGTGAATACATCTACCCAGTCAATTATGGTAAAAGTCAGGAAATGTATCGCATTTTGGTCGGTTATTAAATATCTGTCGCCAGACATCGGATAATAATTTGAAGTTGACTTTTCATTTCAAATTTAAAGAAAAAACCAGATGGTCGTATTAGCAGCATTAAAAATGCAGGGGTAAAGCATCCTCGTTTGTAATGAGGATGAGATTTAGGATTTAGGGCATTTTTTATGATATATATCATAAAATAAATAATTTTTTATAACTTTGTATGAGCTCTTTTCTGTTTTGCATTCACTTTTAAAGTTGAACCAATTACTTTAAAAAATGAACATTTTCAAATCAGTTTTCCGGTTTTATTACGAAGGTTTCAAAAGCATGACCGTGGGCCGGAAACTCTGGCTGATCATTTTTATCAAACTGTTCATCATGTTTGCCATTCTGAAAATCTTTTTCTTTCCCAATTTTCTGAAAACCAATTTCAATACGGATGATGAACGCAGCAATTATGTCATTGAACAACTAACTAAATAAAATCAATAATTATGAATGGTGTTGACATTGCTTTAGTGGATTGGTCGAGAGCCCAATTTGCACTTACGGCTATGTACCACTGGATTTTTGTCCCGCTCACTCTGGGCTTATCATTCATCATTGCCATCATGGAGACCATCTATGTGAAGACCGGTGATGAAGAATGGAAAAAGATCACCAAATTCTGGATGACCTTGTTCGGGATAAATTTTGCCATTGGCGTAGCTACAGGAATCATCCTCGAATTTGAATTCGGAACCAACTGGTCAAATTACTCCTGGTTTGTCGGTGACATTTTCGGGGCTCCTCTTGCCATTGAAGGCATCATGGCCTTCTTTCTGGAATCTACATTTATTGCCATCATGTTTTTCGGATGGAATAAAGTGAGCAAAAAATTTCACCTGGCCTCAAGCTGGCTGGTGGCCATCGGATCAAATCTTTCCGCATTATGGATACTGGTAGCCAACGGCTGGATGCAGAACCCGGTGGGTATGGTCTTTAACCCGGAAACCGCCCGGAATGAGATGCTTGATTTCTGGGCGCTTCTGTTTTCGCCCACAGCCATCAACAAATTCCTGCATGTCATTTCATCGGGCTATGTTCTGGCAGCGGTTTTCGTTGTGGGAGTCAGTTCATGGTTTCTTTTGAAAAAGCGGAAAATACAATTTGCCCAGCGCAGCATTCTGGTGGCTGCTGTTTTCGGTTTGATCTCAAGCATTTACCTGATTCTGACCGGTGACGAATCGGCACGGCAAATCTATAAAGTGCAGCCGATGAAATTTGCCTCGATGGAAGGGCTTTACGAGGGTGAACAAAATGCACCCCTCGTCGCCATCGGGATCATGAAAAAAGCACCCACTCCCGAAAACCCCAAAGCCGATGAATTTGCATTTAAAATCGAGATACCCAATTTCCTGTCTTACATGGCAGCATTAGACCCCAATGCTTTTGTTCCGGGAATCAATGACATGATCAACGGAAATGAACAATGGGGCATCATGTCCTATTATGATAAAATAGAGAAAGGAAAAGTGGCCATCGGGGCCCTGCGCGACTTTAAAGAGGCCAAAGATAAAGGCAACAAAACCAAAGCCGATGCAGCATTGAAGGATTTCAAAGAAAACTATGCCTATTTTGGTTATGGTTATTACGATGATCCCCACGACCTCATCCCCAATGTACCCATTACCTTTTATTCGTTTCACATCATGGTTATCCTGGGTATGCATTTCATGATCCTTTTTATCGTTGTCCTTGTGTTTTTATATAAAGACAGGCTTAAAAATATGCGGTGGCTGCAATATGTGGCCCTATGGACCATCCCCCTTGTCTATCTTGCCCAGCAGGCCGGATGGGTCGTTGCAGAGCTGGGCAGGCAACCCTGGGTTGTTCAGGACCTAATGCCGACACTGAGTGCGGTTTCCAACATTGACAAAAGCAGTGTGATCATCACCTTCTGGCTGTTTGCACTCACATTCACGGTCCTGCTGATCGCAGAGATCAAAATTATGTTAACGCAGATTGTAAAAGAATCTAAAAACGAAGGAGGGCAATAACATGTTTGAAAATTTATCATATCTGGCATTGCAGCATTACTGGTGGGCCATCGTTGCCTTACTGGGCAGTCTGCTGGTGTTCCTCATGTTCGTTCAGGGAGGACAGACCCTTATCTATGTACTCGGAAAATCGGAGACCGAGAGAAAAGTCCTTGTCAATGCACTGGGGCGCAAATGGGATTTGACATTTACTACGCTGGTTACTTTCGGCGGGGCGGCATTTGCTTCGTTTCCGCTGTTTTATGCTACCTCTTTCGGAGGAGCTTACTGGGTGTGGATGCTCATTCTGTTTGCTTTTATTGTGCAGGCCGTTTCGTACGAATACCGTTCGAAAGCCAACAACTTTCTCGGCCAGCGCACCTATGATGTATTTCTCTTTGTAAATGGTTTACTGGCTACCGTTTTACTCGGAACGGCGGTCGCCACCTTTTTTACCGGTTCGGAGTTTTATGTTGATCCGTTTAACCGTTCTCATTGGGAAACCCCTTTCGGCGGACTGGAGCTGGCCTTCAATTTCGGTAGAGGACAAACCTACCTGAACCTGTCGCTGGGACTGGCCGTTTTCTTCCTCGCCCGCACCCTTGCTATTCTTTATTTCATGAATAATGTGGATGATGATACAATACTGGGACGGGCAAGAAAAAAACTTCCCGCGAACGCCATTCCTTTTGTGGTATTCTTTCTCATCTTCGTTATCGGCATCCTGCTTTCCAAAGGATTTGCTTATGATCCGGTTACGAGAAAGGTTTTTATGGAACCTTATAAATACCTGCATAATCTCATCCAAATGCCTGTAGTGGGAATTATCTTCCTGCTCGGAGTTGTTGCCGTATTGTTTGGTATTTACAGGGCTTGGTTTCATTTTGACAAATGTTCCAGGAAAGCCATCTGGATTTCAGGCATAGGGACGATATTGACGGTATTCGGGCTTTTCCTGATGGCCGGATATAACCATACGGCTTTCTATCCTTCGGTTTATGACCTGCAAAGTTCGCTGACTATTGAAAATGCGTCATCGAGCAAATATACGCTTATCGCCATGAGTTATGTTTCATTGCTTGTACCGTTTGTTGTGGCTTACATCTGGTATGCCTGGAAATCAATGAACAAAACCAGGATCACGACCAAAGAAATGGAAGAAGATGATCATGCTTATTAATCTTTTTAACTTAAAATTCAAACGCTATGCATACAGAACAAATATTGTGGTTATTTAGCTGGCCGGTGTTGATCCTGATCAACTACCTCGCCGTAAGATTTGCTTTGAAAAAATATGAGAATAAGCAAAAAAGCATTGCAGAATAACTATTTTTAAATACATCTGGAAAAGCAGGGTAAGTGGCCCTGCTTTTTTTTGACTAACTATTTTAAAAATTGTATTTTGCAGAAAAATAATACAGCCATGTACAAAGAACCGATGTTTAAAAACAATGAGTTGGACGGCAAAGTCATTGTCGTTACCGGAGGCGGCTCCGGGCTTGGAAAATCCATGTCCCGCTACTTTATGGAGCTTGGCGCAAAGGTGGTGATCACCTCGCGCAACATTGAAAAACTGCAAACGGCAGCCGCTGAAATGCAAAAGGAGACAGGAGGCGATATCCATCCGGTTGCCTGTGATGTACGCAATTATGAAGAAGTGGAAAACGTGCTGGCCGAAACGCTGAAAAAGTTCGGGAAAGCCGATGTGCTGGTCAATAATGCTGCGGGGAATTTCATCAGCCCCACCGAACGGTTGTCTGCGCATGCTTTCGACACCATCATTGACATTGTGCTGAAGGGCAGCAAAAACTGCACTCTCGCGTTTGGAAAACACTGGATAAAGGAAAAGCAGAAATCAGCCACGGTTTTGAACATTGTAACCACCTACGCATGGACAGGGAGCGGATATGTGGTGCCCTCGGCCACAGCCAAGGCCGGTGTGTTGGCCATGACCCGCTCGCTCGCCGTGGAGTGGGCAAAATACGGTATCCGCATGAATGCCATTGCCCCCGGTCCTTTCCCCACCAAAGGCGCCTGGGACCGACTGCTGCCCGGTGACCTGAAAGAGAAATTCGACATTTCAAAGAAAGTACCCCTGAAACGTGTCGGCGAACATCAGGAACTGGCAAACCTCGCTGCTTACCTTGTTTCCGATTATTCGGCTTACATCAACGGCGAAGTGATCACCATTGACGGCGGCGAATGGCTTCAGGGCGCCGGAGAGTTCAATATGCTGGAGAAAATCCCCCAGGAACTTTGGGACCAGCTCGAAATGATGATCCGCTCGAAAAAAGGGTAAGGGGTTCTGGATACTGGATGCTGGATACTTGATACTCGATACTGGAAATCGGTTAATGGAAAACAGATTGCCTTTTGTGTGAACTACGCAGGCTCGTACCCTCCGAACCCCGCAACCCGCACCACGTATCCCACACCTCGCAACCCGTACTCCGAATAAACACTCTTCCAGGAGCTTCGCACTCTGGAAGGTGTTTTCCACTCCCGCAACACGTACCACTCTCCTCCTGTTCCCTTAACAAAATCTTAACTCTTCAAAATATTTTCCGGCTGTCATTTATATTGGTTATAAATTGTGAGTACCTTTGTACACCTTTGTCATTAATTC
>JAOZOO010000030.1 GCA_029933225.1 Bacteroidales bacterium
AAGAAGACCCCGGCTGAAGTTAAGGCAGTCGGGGTTATTCTTATTTACAAATAGAATGGCCGGAGAAATAAAAATTTGGTTAATATTTTGTAATAAAAGAAAAATCTCTATTTTTGCACACCCAAAATTCAAGGAGACAAAGCGATGACAAAAAGAACATTTCAACCCTCGGTAAGGAAAAGAAAAAACAAACACGGGTTCCGTGAAAGAATGTCAACGGTTAACGGACGTAAAGTATTAAAGCGCAGAAGAGCCAAAGGACGGAAAAAGTTAACTGTATCCGACGAAAGAAAATAATTTTCGGAGGAATCCAGACATAAATTGAAAGAGTTGTTTCTATCAGGAGGTATCGTTAATGCCTCCTTTTTTTGTTTATCGCCGGTTCATTTGCCCAAAAAGGAATAAATTCGCAGGTTCTATTTAATGTGTTTGTCATGGATTTCATTTTTGGAATTATCATATTCTTCGTCCTGCTATACTACCTGATCAAAATGTTTTTCAGGTATGTTCTCCCATGGTTATTGAGGAAATATGTTAAAAAACAGCAGGAGAAATTCGGGCAAAACGCATGGGGCCGGGAAGAACCGCCGGAAGGTGAAATCAAAATAAAACGTCCTGCGCAAACGAAACATAAAGATGATCGTGATTTTGGTGAGTACATAGATTTTGAAGATGTGGATAATGAAGAACAAGAAAAATAACAGATAATGAAGAAAGATTTTTTAAAAAAGGCTGCCCCTTATCTTGTGGCGATCGTTGTTTTTTTAGCCATAACGCTGACGTATTTTTCACCGTTGCTTGAAGGAAAAAAACTGCAGCAACACGACATTGCCATGTGGAAAGGTATGTCAAAAGAGATCAGCGATTTCAGGGATAGTACAGGCGAAGAGGCACTATGGACAAACTCCATGTTCGGCGGCATGCCTGCCTGGCAGATTTCGGTACAATACAAAGCCAACCTGATGCGATATGTTGATAAGATCATCACCCTTGGGTTGCCTTCGCCTGCCAATCTTGTATTTCTTTATTTTGTCGGATTCTTCATTCTTTTGCTTGTACTTCGTGTCAATCCCTGGGTGAGCCTTGCAGGTTCCATTGCCTTCGCCCTGTCGTCTTATTTTTTCATTATCCTTGGAGCGGGTCACACCTCGAAAGCTCATGCTATCGGATACATGGCGCCGGTGCTTGCCGGTATTATTCTGACGTACAGAGGAAAATACTGGCAGGGCGCTTTATTGACCGCCATTGCGCTTGCTCTTGAAATCAAGGCAGGCCACTTGCAGATCACCTACTACCTGCTTATCGTTATTTTCTTTTATGGGGTTTATCAATTGATTGTTACGGCTGTTGACAAAACCTGGCCCGGGTTCCTGAAAGCTACAGGATGGCTTATGCTGGCGGCTTTTCTCGCTGTTTTAACGCATTCGACCAATCTATGGGCGACTTATGAATACGGGAAAGAAACCATGCGTGGGAAACCGGAACTGAGTAAAGAACTGAAAAATAAATCAAGCGGTCTTGACCGCGATTACATTACGGCCTGGAGTTATGGAAAAGGAGAAACATGGTCGTTGCTGATACCTGATGTAAAAGGCGGGGCCTCGGGACAGATCGGCAATCAAAAGGCATTAAACAATGCAGACAGCAGATACCGGAATATTATTGCCAAACAAAGTTCTTACTGGGGTGATCAGCCGGGGACCTCGGGGCCGGTGTATGTTGGTGCCTTTGTGCTGTTCCTTGCTATCCTCGGAATGTTTATCCTTGATGACCGCCTGAAATGGATGCTTTTTGCCGTCACCGTGCTTTCCATCATGCTTGCATGGGGTAAAAACATGATGTGGTTTACCGATATTTTTATTGATTTTGTTCCGGGGTATAACAAATTCAGGGCGGTTTCGATGACGCTTGTCATTGCCGAGCTGGCTATCCCCATTCTGGCTTTTATGGCTTTGAATAAGATCATTCAAACGCCTGATCTGCTTAAGAAAAACATGAAACTGTTTTATATTTCACTCGGATTAACCGCTGGTTTCATTCTGCTTTTTTATATGTTCCCGACCTCTTTTTTTAGTTTCTTAAGTCAATATGAAAAAGATCAGTTCCGGCAATTGGAAGCCACAAATGATCCGGCGCAAATACGGGCGTTTATTGATAATCTGGAAGCTGTGCGGATCGCAATTTTCAGGGAAGATGCCTTGCGAAGCTTGTTTTTTATTATTGTGGGTGCATCGTTGCTAATGGCTTTTGCTTACGGGGAAATGAAAAAGGGCTGGCTCATTGCCGGAGTAACCCTGCTGATCCTCATTGATCTGTATGGCGTTGACCGCCGGTATTTAAATAACCAGAATTTTATTCCGGCAAGGCAGGCTGATAAACCGTTTGTTCCATCCCGGGCGGATAAAGACATTTTAAAAGACCATGATCCGGATTTCCGCGTACTCGATTTATCGAAAAGTACTTTTAATGATGCAAGTTGTTCCTATTTCCACAAATCCATCGGCGGGTATCATGGAGCTAAACTTCAACGCTATCAGGATTTGATAGACGAATATCTGAATCCCGAGATCATGGATTTGGTTAACTCGTTGCCGGGCCAGCACCCGCAAAAAGAGTTGGAACAGATATTAAGCAGACAACATGTGCTGAATATGCTGAACACCAAATATGTTATACTGCGCCCCGACATGATGCCGTTGCCCAATGACAATGCTTTCGGCAATGCCTGGTTTGTGAAAGATTATGTTGTCGTCAAAAATGCGGATGAGGAGATTGCAGCTTTAGGAAAGTATGATTTAAGGACCACTGCGATTGTGGATGATGATTTTAAGGATTTACTTCCGGAAAAAGGTACATTTGGCGGTGACACTGCCGCAGTTATCCGGCTGGATTCTTATGCGCCAAACAAGCTGGTTTACAGTTTCAGCTCAAAGACAGAACAACTGGTTGTTTTCTCGGAGATTTACTATAACAAAGGCTGGGATGTTTACCTTGACGGAGAACAGGTACCTTATTTCAGGGCTAATTATGTGCTGCGTGCCATGACTGTTCCCGCCGGTGATCATCAGATTGAGTGGAAATTTGAACCACGGGTCTGGTATGTGGGCGAGAAAATCTCATTTGCCAGTTCGCTGCTGCTGATATTACTGCTTTTGGGGGTTTTGGTATTTGAAGGGAGGAAATATTTTGAAAAGAGGAAAGAGGCATAATAAAAGAGGCTGTCTCAAAAGTCCTCGGTGTTTCTTCGTGTCTCCTCTGTGTATCTCTGTGACACAATTTCAAAAAGCTGTTGCACAGAGGTTCACAAAGAATCCACAGAGTGACACAAAGTTTTTATTAAACTAGTTAATCACTAAAAACTGATTTTTAAGACAGTCTCAAACTGATTGCCAGCTAAAATAGATTATAAAGAACAAATCAGTTACCCGGCCATTCATGGCAGGGATAAGAACAATTGAACCATTTAAACAATCAGAGCAATCGAATCCATGAAAAAACTCCTCATCATAACCTACTACTGGCCGCCAAGCGGGGGAGGGGGTGTGCAGCGCTGGTTGAAGTTTGTGAAATACCTGCGGGAGTTTGGATGGGAGTCTGTGGTTTATACTCCGGAAAATCCTGAAATGCCTTCGGTTGATGAAGCGTTGTTGAAAGAAGTGCCTGATGATCTTACGGTAATCAAAAATAAAATCTGGGAACCGTATTCTTTTTACAAAAGATTTACCGGTCGCAAAAAAGAAGAAAAAATTCAGACTGCCTTTCTGACCGAAAAAAGACACAAAAGGGGAGTGGCCGAACAATTCTCGGTTTGGATTCGTGGCAACCTGTTTATTCCCGATGCAAGGAAATTCTGGATCAAACCTTCTGTGAAATATTTGACTGCTTATCTAAGAGAAAATCCTGTTGACATTATTGTTTCCACCGGTCCTCCACACAGCACTCACCTCATTGGCATGAAACTTAAACAAAAGCTGAATATCCCGTGGCTGGCCGATTTCCGTGACCCGTGGACAAACATTGACTATTACCGTGACCTGAAACTCGGAAAGCATGCCGATCGCATTCATCATCAACTGGAAAAGAAAGTGCTTCATCAGGCGGATGCGGTTACCGTTGTCAGCCCTGGGATGGAAACAGATTTCAAAACCATCCATTCAAGAAAGTATGATGTTGTTCCCAATGGATACGATGCGGCCGACCTCGAAAGGCTCCCCGAAATAAAACCGGAAACAGACAAATTCGTGCTGGCGCATATCGGGTCATTGACCCGCACGAGGAACCCTGAAAACCTTTGGGAAGCTTTGAAGCAACTGGTCAGTGAAGACAAAGGATTTGCTGAAACACTTTCCATTCTTAACGTGGGTAAAACAGACGTGAGCGTAACCGAATCGTTAAAGAATAATGGGCTGGAAAAGTATCTTATCAGTAAAGGATACTTGTCGCATGAAGAAGTTTTAAAAGAGCAGCGAAAAGCCACACTTTTGCTGCTGCTCATCAACAATACGCCTAATGCAAAACTCATCCTCACCGGAAAATTATTTGAATACCTTGCCGCCCGAAGACCGATAATTTGCATTGGCCCCCGGGACGGTGATGCCGCAGGCGTGATAAGAAAAACCGGAGCCGGAAAGGTTTATGATTTTAATGAGGTGGAAAAATTAAAAGTTGATCTTGCTGAATATTACAGACTTTTCAAAAGCGAAAAACTGGAAAAAACTTCCGGAAATATCGAACAGTACGAAAGGAAAAACCTTACGAAAAAAATGTCGGAAATATTGAATTCTTGTACCGTTTGACCGACAAAATCTGATTGACAAAATTCTTGATGTCGTAACTCTCATCGTTCAAAACGCTGTACAACTCTTTAATCATTAACCGCTTGGTTTTAATCCCTCTTTTCTTGGCAATTTCTTCGATAAATACATTCACGGCTATTGTCCCCTCAAGCACAACTTTCTCGGGAATATCGGAAGTAAAAAAACCTTTGCCGATGAGCAATCCCAGTGTCCTGTTACGGCTTAAATCATTCAGTGCCGTCAGGCTGAAGTCGCCGAATCCGCAATAGTTGAATAAAGTGGTCTCGTTTCCGCCAAATTTGGAAATGATGTAGCGCATTTCGTTGATGGCTTTGGTCAGTACCAGTGAACGGAGATTGGATGAATTGAAATGTGCATCAACAATGCCCACAATGATGGCGTAAATGTTTTTGAGAATACTGGCCAGTTCAACTCCCTCCACATCAGTGGTGAAGTCCAGATAAATGGAGGTCTCCTCGAAAATATCCCGGAACATGTCGAAGAACTTGTCTTTTTTAGAAGTAATGGTAAATCCGGTAGGAAGATTGTTAATGATCTCTCTTGCAAAAGAAGGCCCTTTCATGCTGAATATTTCATTGCTGATCACCCGCATAAGACATTGCGGAATGGTTTTGTTGTCAAGCCCGAAACCCTTTGCCAGATTTACGATCAGCGCTTTGGGGTTGAAATAGTATTTGTTATCTTCCACATAATTCACCGTCACATTGGACGGAATGCCCAAAAAGACAATGTCGGCATCGTTCAGGACATTCTTGTCCGTGGTGGCTTTCAATAAAGGGTGCAGGCTGACATTGGGAAAATATTTCTGATTGATATGTGTCTCATTTATGGTGTCAACCACCTCATCTTCAATGGACAATAATGTGATATTGTATTTCTGCTTCAGTGCGAGCACATTTCCCAAAGCCGTTGATATGGCTCCGCTGCCCACAAATACGATCTCAAGAGCTTCTTTCATATTGCATGTTAGGAGAAGATGTAAAAGTAAAAATTATTCCTTTACATAAGAAAAACAGGAAATAAGTATGTGGAAAACACTGTATTACTGTCGCGTAAGTAATTTCAGATAAAGATTTATCCGCTGATTGATGTCGTCGGAAATGTGGAAGAAATATACGGGAACAATAAAAAGAACGAAAATGACTATGCTACGGATAACAATATCGACGATATAATTCTGAAAGGCCGGAAGGAACGTGGAAATCCAATAAGCAAGAAAAGCGATCAGATACAGCAGGATGTGATGATAAGTAAATGGCTGGAATTTGAATTTACGGTAGAGGAATAAGAATTTGATGAAGTTGAACAGGAATTTGGAAATAAATGATGCCAGAGCAGCGCCTAAAATACCATAAACAGGTATCAGTAAAAGATTAGTTATAACCAATAAAATAGCGAAAATGAATAAAAAGTAAGAGATATAGCGGTAATATTTTGAGTTGGTTATAATTTGAGGATTTACACCGAGTGCAAGGTCAAATAAATTTGCCAGTCCGATAAAAAGAATAACCATTTTTCCTGACCGGTAACTATCGCCAAGTATATCAAAAACATTTTCAATATTTCCCCAGATACCTATAAACAACAAAACGCCGATCACACTCAAACTAATACTGCTCCGTTTGTAAATATCATCAATGGTTTTCCGGTCGTCGGTTTTCCAGGCATCAGAAATTATAACCGAACTGATTTTTCCCATTGTTCGTAACGGCACAAGAATAAGCGTCCCAAAAAAGAAAGTGATTGTGTAAATACCGGCAGCACTCAATCCCATGATTCTGTCAACCATGATCACATCAATATTTAATACAAGCACACCCGAGAAAGTAGAGATAATTCCAAAAAAGCTTACGTCCAGAAATTGTTTTCGAAGACTATTGTCGATAAATGAGAAATCAGGTTTTATAAAAAAGTGTCCGCTTCTGATCAGGGAAAAGAAAAAGATAAAAGTCGGCGTGATGATAGCAATTATGTAAAAAATGATAGTGACCTTAAAATCAATTAAGCGTAAGGCATACAACACAATAACAACCAAAATAAAGACTCTCTGGATTACTTCTTTATAGACAATTCCTTTGACGGCATTATATAAAACACGGTAGTAAGTGTCAAAAACATTAAATAAAACCGTGAAGATTATCAGGGGAATAACGTAATAATAATAGGTAATAAATAAAGCTGATTTTTCACTTCCGTGTTCAACAAAATACTGACGCATTAATAAATAGGCAGTTATTGAAATAACCAGGCCGATAGAAACAATTATTAATGCAAATCCCAGATAACCATGATGCTTTTTTTCTTTGTCTCTGAAGTACGGGAAAAGTTTTACGGTAGCCGTGTGTATACCCAGACTGGCAAATTGGGCGAAAAGCACAGAATAAGATACCAGGATCCTCAACAAACCAACCTCTTCCGTAGAAAAAATCTTCGGAAAGAGTAACCCGGTTGTTACAAATCCAAGGAAAACACCTACGTATGAATAAATGGTGCCCGAAATACTTTGTTTTCGAATAATGCCCAAGTTATTATTTATTTAAAATTTCTGATACCTGTTTTAAATAATCCTGATGTCCGATATTCAATGGAATTTTAATAATGAATGTTTCAATATTTGTAAGCGCCTGTAAGAAATTAGTTTCAATTTTATGAATTAAATCC
Organism: Bacteroidales bacterium; assembly: GCA_029933225.1. Taxonomy (GTDB): domain Bacteria; phylum Bacteroidota; class Bacteroidia; order Bacteroidales; family F082; genus JAADID01. Next base: position 7,479 of record JAOZOO010000030.1, read on the forward strand.
GGATAACTCATCCTGGCATCTTTTTTATTGACAATACTGTTGAACTCATCCCAAAGTAAATGTTTATAAATAATGTTGTATTCGGTTTCTAACACCAGTTTGTTAAGTCTGGCTGCTTCACCTGTTGAGATTTTGTCCATTGTAACGGTTTTAACCGTACCATCTTTTACCAAAATATAAAATGTTTTGATTTTTTTGGGATGATGAGCCACATGATCATAAAGTTTAACCGGGTTTACCCTTCTCCGTACAATGGCCGGGTTGATCATTTTGCGTGAATACCAGTGAATTTTATCGAGAATTCCGGCATTGGCAAACATTCTCTTTTTTACCTGCTCGTTATTTACCAGATTGTAAGCATATATTTTCGGAAAGGCCAGATTGGGAAAGGCAACCCCTTTGTTATTGATAATGACAATATCATCGGCAAAGAAACTTTTGCCTTGTTTGTAGCATAATTCAAGCTCCAGTGATGTTTTTCCTACACCTCCCGTACCGCCGAACAAAATAACGCCGTTATCATCAATGGCGGAGGCATGAACCACCGTCAGATCGGGAAAGAAAAAAGCAGAAGGTATTAATACCAGTTCATGAAAAATGAAGCCGATTGATTCTTTCCGGTTTGAAAACTGGTAACTTAACCATTTGTTTGCCGTTGCCCTTAGTACGCTCCCCTGCTTAATACAAAAATCAATGCTTTTGAGTTTATTCTTTTCGAAATGAAATTCGATGGAAGCATTATTCAGTTCAAGTTTAAAACTCTGTGAAAAATAAAGGTGTATTGAAGGATTCTGAAGAACAGGTGTCTTATTGTCCAGTTTATCAAGATAATTTATGATGATGTCAGTTGTATCATCTGTATCGGCTTTTGGATAAACGTTCAGTTCTTCATGAAGGATGTGACCTTCGTAACTGTCGGTTGTATTGATTTGATAAATTTTGTCAAAGATTTTATATCTCTTTTCCATCTTTAAATTCTCAATCTGTTTTAAAACGTACTGTTAAGTGTCTGACTAATTATTTTTAATAATGACTTTTCTCTGATTTCTACAGAGTAATTCTTTTCAATGAAGTTCCTGTTCTGAATCCCGATATTGTCATCGGCATTCAATGCCTTTTTAATAATTTCTGCTGCTTGATCGGTATCTTTCTTATTTAAAATAAATTCAGGATTTCTGATAACCGCCGGTATTCCGTTTACATTTGATCCGACGGCAATACATTCGCAAAGCATGGCTTCACACAATGTGTTGGGCAATCCTTCAGTAACAGAGAACTGTGCATAAACTTTTGATTTACAGTAATATTCCAGAAGCTTATCCTGATCTGTTTTATCTATTAAGATCAGGTTCTTTCTTTGCTTGAAACGATCACCGAATATTTCTTTATTGATCCCGATAAAAATAAATTTTATATCCGGAAGTTTGTCCGCCAGTTGTTCGATCAGATCAAAACCCTTTAAAATTGCGCGGTTCTCCGAATCAACGATACCCACGGTCAAAACCTGATTCATCTTCTCTTTCTTTTTACATTTCCACTTTTCAGAATCATAACCGGTAGGAACAACAAAACATTTTTTCCTGATACCCGGAATAAAAGATTCCAGTCCCACTTTATTATCGCCCTCAAAATAAGTGTTTTTTCCTTCTATTAAAGATTCATCAACACATAAAATCGCATCAGCCAGTTTATAAGATTTGCTTACTAACTTGCTCCTTATATTTTTTTTAAAGTAAACTCCGTATTTTATTGCGGGAATTGATACTGCATCGTTTCCTCCCACAATAATGATATGTTTAATGTTGAATAGTTTTGATAACAAAGCCGCACTGAAAGCATGATAATCTCCGAACCATGATATTATCAGATCGTATTTTTTAAAATTAAACAACATAAATAGGAAAAAACGAAGATGATAATAGAAAAAAAGAAGCGGCTTCTTGGAGGGTTTTAAATAATACAGTTCAATTTGATAATACTTTTTTAATATATCATAATCATCTCTGACAAAAGAGGAATAGCCTTTGTGCAAAAGAAGAAGATGATTGTTTTTCATGTGAACCAAATTTACAATTAAAATTATATTTGGAACAAAAAACAGTAAAGTTGTCAATATATATTTCTAAATGAATAAAAGTGAAAGAAAAATTCGAAAAATTAATTGCATATAATGGATTAAATTGGTTAAAGAATAATGTCTTTTGCTGACAACCCTGATATTATTATTTCTGTCCTTTAATACAGAGGTTAACATTATTTCCTATTTTTGAAAACCAGGTGAAACGACATCCCTTACAAATGAAAAAGTCCGGGACATTAATCAAAACAATCTTTCTCTGTCTTTTCGTTTCGTTTGCATTTCCGTTTTCCGGTTTTTCGCAGGATATTCATTTTTCACAATTTTATAATTCGCCCGGAACCTTAAACCCGGCTTTGACAGGCGATATTTCATATCATGATTTCGATGAGAATTTATTCCGTGTCGGAGGAAACTTTAAAAATCAGGGAGCAGCCATATCAGCGCCATACAGAACCTATTCCTTTTTTGCTGATGCTGCCGTTGGTACGAACAGGATGAAAAGGGGACAAATGGGTTTTGGATTGCTGTTTTACAACGACAAAGCGGGCGACGGGTCTCTTCAGAATTCTTCTGTGTTGTTGAGCTTTGCCTATACACTGGGATTTAACCGTTTTAATACTTTCAGGGCTACGTTAGGGTTTTCGGTTGGCTTTGTCAATCGCAGCGTGGATGTCACCAAACTGGTTTTCGATAACCAATGGGACGGCGTGATCTTTAACCCCGATCTGTCAAACGGGGAGAATTTTGCCTCCAATTCGATATTTGCATTTAATTTTAATTTCGGGGGGCTGATTACCTACAAGATCACTCGTTCGTTTATTCTGAAGGCCGGTGCCAGCCTGAGTCATATCAACAAACCGCACATTTCGTTTTACGATGCCGACAACAGGATCAACCAAAAACTCATTGTACATGCCACCGCAAATATTAAAACAGGAGACAACTTATTGATTTATCCCGGCGTCATGTATTCAGTACAGGCTAAAGCAAGTGAACTTGTACTGGGTTCGAATTTTACTTTAGCCAATAGGGATGTGCAATTGATACTGGGAATCTGGTATCGGTGGAACAGGGATTTTATCCCGCTGGCCGGGCTTAATTATCATGGTTATCAGCTTACAATTAGTTATGACGTAAATGCTTCGCCATTGAGAACCGCATCCAATTACCAGGGAGGAATTGAAATGAGTCTGATCATGGTTTTTCGAAAACATTATAAGGGGATACCCTGCAGCGATTTTGAATAAAAATAAATGGAGATAACAAAAAATAATACGAACCTTTCAGGAACAAGAAAATGTTTGTTTTTTGTGTTGATTGCACTCATCGCATTTCCGACAACTGTTTTGGCAGATGATTATTATTGGGTGGGAGGTAATGGCAACTGGTCCGACATCAATCACTGGGCGACTACATCGGGAGGTTCGGTGCTTCATGCGCAGGTGCCCACGCCGAATGACGATGTGTTTTTTGACGCCAACTCCTTCACCGGAACCGGGCAAACCATAACCATTGATCAGAAAAATGCGGTTTGCCGAAATCTGGACTGGACGGGCGTTGCCAATAGTCCCCGGTTATATGGTCACGATACTACCAGTTTAAGGATTTACGGAAACCTGAAACTTATACCCGGAATGGATCAGGACTTTAACGGGGAAATCATTTTTGAATCGGTAACGACCGGAAAGGTTATCACAACTTCGGGACATCCTTTCCTCAACAATGTTTATTTCCGGGGGATAGGTGGCGGCTGGCAGCTTCAGGATGATCTGATTGTTGACAATAATATTTACTTTTTACACGGTTCATTCGAGACAAACGGCCATCAATTATCCTGCAACGATTTTATTTCCACTGAACCCAACGACAGGGCCTTAAAGCTGTCAACTTCGGCAGTCAACGTTACTTCATGGCAAATCAACGGACAAAACCTTATTTTGCAGGCCACATCGGCAATGTTTTATGTTGAGAGCCTGCTTTCCAACGATGACGGTTCTTTATTGAAATATGGCAATATCAGATTTATCGGTTCACTCGGAACGGTTACCAATTCAAACGTTTATGTTATTTATAACAACATTGACTTTGATTTCGACGGGTCAATATCCGGTGATTGTAAAATCAATACCGTAACTGTAAACGGTAACGGAAGCATTGTCGGGAGTGACACGATTAACCAGGTAATTTATAACAATGCGGGAACGGTAACGGGTGGTCACCATGTCATCGGTTCATTTATAGGGGGTGGCCCTTCGGTTATTGAAGGGAACAATGAAATTGGTGTGGCTCTGTTTTATGGTGGCGGAAAGGTAAGCGGAACAAACGAGGTGGACAGTGCACGCTTTTTTAACGGAGGTGTGATTGAAGAAGCCAACCAAATCAGAAAACTTCTTATTACCCGATACGGATTAATTGATGGGACCAATAAGTGCACGGACGCTACATTGTATGGAGACGGGTACTTCACAGGCAACAACAATTTCGGCACGCTTACGCTGAGTCCCGGAAATACATACATTTTCGCAATATTTGACACACAGACCATTGAAAACAATCTGAATATCACCGGCGATTGTTACAAACCCATCCGGATGCTTAGTGATACGAACGGGGTACAGGCAATAATAAAGTGTAATGCGCCTGTTGCCGGAGACTATCTCTCGCTACGCGACCTGAAAGCGGAAGGGAATGTGCCGTTTCTGGCCAATAACTCTGTTGATCTGGGAAACAATACAAACTGGAACATCCAGACCACCGGGGGGCTGGACCTTTATTGGGTCAACGGTAACGGCGACTGGGATGACGCCACACACTGGGATGTTACATCAGGCGGACCGGGCGGGCATTGTCCGCCGACAGAGATTGACAATGCTTTCTTTGACGGCAATTCTTTTTCCGCTTCCGGACAGGCGGTTAACGTAAATGTAAAAAATGCGGTTTGCCGGGATATGATCTGGAAAAATGTAAACGGGCCTTTATTTCAGGGTGCCGATACAAACAATGTTAGGATTTACGGTTCGCTGACCCTGACTCCGCAAATGCAGTGGATGTTTCTTGGCCAGACCTTTTTCGAGGCTACGGAAAAAGGCCAGACCATTACCTGTGCCGGGAATATCTTTTTAAGCAATGTATGGTTTAACGGTCGGGGTGGCTCCTGGGAACTCCTTGATAAACTGGAAACCAATGCATCCATCCGGTTTCAGCAGGGAGAGGTTTATTCGCTCGGTAATGATATAACCTGTGCAGACTTTTCATCCACCGATACCACAACGAGGAAATTGTGTCTGAGCACTTCAACAGTAACCATGAGAAGAGTGGGATGGAAAGTCTGGAACTTTAATGCTGCAAATCTTGAGTTATGTGCCGATTCCTCATTGTTGATTTCATTGTCACCCGCAGGCGACATTGTCAGCTTCGGCGGGAAGCCGCTTATTTACAACAATGTTGAATTTTACGGGCCAACATCAAGGTTGCTTAATAATGTTTATTGCACGTATAACCTGGTCACTTATTTCAGCGATTTTGGTCTCGTAAGAGGAAACTGCACCATTGATACGGTAACCTTCTATGGCGTCAGGGGAAATGTGTATGACTCGGATATCATTAAAACCGCTGTTTTTTACGGGAAAGCGGGCATCTTGAACGGCGGTGGGCATGACGTTGAAATTGCCTATTTCTATGATGACGGGAGAATTCACGGCAAAAACAAAGTGGATACCGCTCTTTTTTACAGAAATGCAATAATTGACGAAGAGAACATCATCGACACCTGTATAGTTTACAACAAAGCAATCATTGACGGTAAAAACACCATCAGAACAGAGACACTTCTCGGTGACGGATATTTTTACGGTGAGAATACATTTGATGATCTGACACTCTCGAGAAACAGTTCTTACTATCTTGAAAACAACAAAACGCAGACAATAAATGATAACCTGAATATTAACGGCGCATGTACCGGGCCTATTATTATTCAGTCTGATGAAAATCAGGTACAGGCGACAATAAACAAAGTAAACGGAGGTGTTGAAGCAAATTATGTTGCTTTACGGGACATCAAAGGCACCGGTCAGGGAATCCCTTTTATAGCTTACAACTCTGTTGACATGGGCAACAATACCAACTGGACGATTTACACCAGTAATCCGAAAGAGCTCTATTGGGTTGATGGCTCCGGGCAATGGAGTGATTCCCTGCACTGGTCAGGAAGTTCCGGTGGTTCCGGAGGGTATTGTATTCCCTCACCCATTGACAACGTGTATTTTGATGAAAACTCATTTCATGGTTTAAACGATACTGTTTTAATTGATGTTGGCAATGCCACCTGCCACAATATGAGTTGGACGGGTGCTGCCTATCAGCCCGTTTTTGAAAGCTCCGACACCAATTTTCTACGGATTTTCGGTTCGCTGGATCTCAATACGGATATGAATATGGACTTATACGGCCCGGTGTTCTTTGAATCTACACATGCAGGAAATTTTATTGCGAGCAAGGGAAGGAAGTTTCTTAACGATATTTATTTCCAGGGAAAAGGAGGGGAGTGGCAACTATCGGACAGACTTGAATGCGACAGCACAATCTATTTCTCTGATGGAAAGATAACGACTGACGGGAATTTGGTAAAATGCATGGCGTTTAACTCGGATTTTACAAACCCGAGAGAACTTCACTTTGATGAATCAACGATCGAGCTGACCGGCTCCGGCCTTGAAGTGTGGTTTGTTAACGGGATAAACCTGACTATGTCAGCGGCAAACTCACTTCTTTATTGTACAGATGACAATGCCCTGATAAGAACCGATAACGGCGGACCTTTTCTTTATCATGATGTTCTGGCAGAAGGTGACCGGTGCAGGATTTATAATAAAAATGCCGGGGTGGAATTCAGGAAAGTTCAATTTATAGGTGACGGGCAAATTCACGGGGATTGCGCGATTGACTCGGTGTTAATCACAGGCTCCGGAGGCGTTTTTGATTCGGATAACATCAACTTTTTAAGTGTGAATGGGGATATGGGGGTTGTTCAGGGGGGGCATCAGATAACGATCGCCCGGTTCCGGAACAATTCGGAAATCAACGGAATGAATATTTTCGATTCAATTGTCACTAACCAGTCAGGCCTGTTTTCAGGTAATAATCAGGTCAATCAGTATTTAAAGATCGGGAGTACTGCTTCCATTTCAGGGACAAATACAATTCATGAGGCATTATTGGCAGGAGACGGCCGTATTGAGGGAACCAACATCTTTGATATTCTGACTTTCCGACCGGGCAACACTTATGAACTGGAAGCGGGTGCAACACAGACCATCAACAATGCATTCAACATCAGGGGCAACAATTGTTTCCCGATTACTTTCCGCTCATTAAGCAATGGAGACCAGGCATTTGTATCCATACCTGCGGGAGTAACCGTTAGTGGTGATTTTATCGAGATGCGGGACATCAACGGCTCCGGTGGCGCGAATTATTATGCCGGGAAATACAGTACCGATATTTCAAACAATACGGGCTGGGTGTTTAATAATTCACCGGGTTATATCTTTGGCTTCCCTGCTGACACAACAATGTGCTCGGGCCACGAACTGATCGTCGGGACTGAAAACTTCAATCCGGATGAAAATTCCACCTATCTCTGGCAGGACGGAAGCACATTGCCGGAGTTTCGTGTAACGGATGAAGACAGTCTTTGGGTAACTGTTTTCTATGCCTTTGACTGCTCATATACGGATACTATCCTTATTGACAGAAAACCGTCACCGGAGGTGAATCTGGGTGATGACCGTTCTGTGTGTGAGGGCGACAGCATTACTTTTGTTTCTGCCGGCGACAGTCTGACCTTTTTATGGAATGACGGTTCAACCGATAGTGTTTACATTGCCACGGGCAGCGGTATTGTGTGGTTACAGGTCATTGCTCCCAATGGGTGCTCTTCAACCGACAGTGTTGATGTGACAATCCGCCCGGCGCCCGTTGTTTTTCTTGGAAATGACACGACCTTGCGATATGACGAATCCATCGTGCTGGATGCCGGAAATCCCGGCTCGACCTATTTATGGTCAACGGGCGATACGGTACAGACAATCACGGCTTACGGAAGTGATGAAATGGTCTGGGTTGTTGTTGATAAAAACGGATGCAGTGGAAATGACACAATTTTACTGAACGAATTCCCGAGGTGCATCCTCGCTGTTCCCAATGCTTTTTCACCAAACGGAGACGGGAAAAATGATGTCCTGTATGTCAGGGGGAATGGTTTTCTGGAATTTGAGCTGATGATCTTCAACCGGCTTGGTGAGATGGTGTTCAAAACCAGTGACACATCTGTTGGTTGGGACGGAACATACAAAGGCAAAGCCCAGGAAGTAGATGTTTACATGTATGTACTCAAAGGAAGGTGTGCTGATGGGGAGAATGTTATGACAAAAGGCAATATTACGTTGTTAAGATAATAAATGAACAAGTTTATTTTTCTGTTACCATTATTTTTTATTTGTACTGTTGCGGTTGCGCAAACAGAAACGAGTGTGTGGTATTTCGGCGATTATGCAGGAGTTGATTTTAAAACGGGTTCACCCGTGGCCCTGACTGACGGAGCACTTGGAACAAGAGAAGGTTGTGCATCAATTTGTGACAAGGAGGGTAATATTCTTTTTTATACTGACGGCACAATTGTCTGGAATAAAAACAATCAAATCATGGAAAACGGAACAGGATTACTCGGCGACTTCTCTTCGACCCAGTCTGCAATAGCTGTCCCTAAACCTGATTCCGATCACCTGTATTATCTTTTTACCGTTCCGTCTGTTTACAACAATGACGCCGTATTAAGATACAGCATAGTTGACATGAGTTTTAACAACGGGCTTGGTAAGGTTACAATTAAAAACAAATATATTCATGCAGACGTTGACGAAAAAATCACGGCTGTTAAAAAACCGAATGGAACAGATTACTGGATTATTACCCATGAAAGATACACCAACAGATTTCTGGCCTGGTCGTTAACAGCCGACGGGTTAGATGTTGGGAATCCACAGGAAAGTGATGTCGGCACTGTGCATTCATTACCCCTGTCTAATTTTATCGGTTATTTAAAAGTCTCTCCTTTTGCACATTACATAGCGTTGGCAATACACGGACCGTTAGAACGTTTTGAGCTGTTTAAGTTTAATAATGAAACGGGAATTGTTTCGGACCCAATTGTGTTTAATGGTTACAAAGGTGCTTACGGTGTTGAATTCTCTCCTGATGAATCACGTTTATATTTGGGGAGAATACGTGATCAGGCAGAAATATTTCAGGTTAATCTTGAGCTGGAAACCCCTGAAGAGATCATCAACTCATTGACTTCAGTTGGAGTCTCACCATCTTATGAACTCGGTGCATTGCAGATAGGTCCTGATAAAAAAATATATGTTTCATTTGATTTCAGTGCTTATCTTGGGGTGATCAACGAACCAAACCTTTTGGGTAATGAATGTGATTTTGTTTTGAATGGCGTTTATCTTAAAGGCAGAAATGCAAGACTTGGTCTCCCTAATTTCATATCCAGTTTTTTTGCAGCGGATTTCACTTATAATCCGGATTGTTTTGGTGATACTACCTGGTTCAATCTTGAGTATTCGGGAAGCATAGATTCCGTCCGTTGGGATTTTGGTGATCCTGCAAGCGGAGGAGACAACTTCTCAAACCAGGAAAACCCTTTCCATATCTTTTCGTCTCCCGGAACATTTCTTGTTCAGGTGATCATTTATACCGGTGGAAGCGAATATCCCATTGAAAAAGAAGTTGTGATATTTCCTTCTCCTGTTGTTGACCTCGGTAACGACACTTCACTTTGTTCACAGAACGGCCTGCTGCTCAAAGCAGGCACTGGCTTCGACACCTATCTGTGGCAGGACGGCTCCACCGATTCGGTTTATCTTGCGGACACTTCGGGAATATACTGGGTACAGGTAACCAACGCCTGCGGCATGGCCTCGGACACCATCGGGGTAACCTTCGGTGCTTCTTTTGATATTGACCTCGGCCCTGACACTTCTTTCTGCTACGGCCAGAGTGTGTTGCTCTCACCCGGCGGCAGGTTCTATTCCTATTACTGGCAGGACGGTAGCACTGATTCGGTATTGCTTGCCGGCAATACGGGTTTTTACTGGGTGCAGGTAACCGATTCGGCAGGTTGTACGGCAACAGACTCCATCTATATTGATGCATACATGGAATTCAGTTTCTCGCTCGGACCGGATACCATGGCCATTTGTGAAGGGGATTACGTCATCCTGAAAGGCCCTGCCGGTTATTCATCGTACAAATGGCAGGACGGCTCGGATTATCCCGACTTTATTGCAGACACTGCCGGTATATACTGGTTAGAAGTTAGCGAAGAAAACGGCTGTGCTGCCCGGGATTCCGTGTTACTTATGGTGAACATCATCCCGGATGACTTTCTGGGAAACGATACTGTAATGTGTGAAGGGGGAACCTTTACTATTCATGCCCCCCCTGATTATGAAAAATATCTCTGGCAGGATGGTTCCACAGACTCCGTTTTTACCGCATATCAGACGGGCGATTACTGGGTATATGTTGAAGACAGTATCGGGTGCAGTGGGACGGATACCATTTCCCTGTCACTATTCGAACCTCCACAATTAAGCCAAAGCGGAGATACGTTAATGTGTCCCGGTGACACGCTGATATTAAGTCCCGGCGAAGGGATGTTGTATTATAAATGGAATACCGGCTCAACGGATTCGGCAATATGGGTTACCGAAGAAGGTGATTACTGGGTAGAAATTGGAACACAGTGTGGTATCTTCACCGACAGCATTTGGGTTGAGCTTTATTCAAATCCGGACTTTTCTCTCGGTGCGGATACAAACATTTGCGGGGATGAGAAGATCATACTTTCTGCCGGAGGAGGGTATTTGAGTTATTTATGGAGCGATGGTTCGCAAGACAGCATTCTGACCGTTTATGAACCGGGAACATACTGGGTGGACATAAATGACGGGCGGTGTATGTTGAGCGATACGGTAAAAGTTGACGAATGCAATCTGCTTTGGATTCCCAATGTTTTCACCCCGAACAATGACGGATACAACGATTATTTCTATGCAGTTGGTGAGAATGTCACAAAGTTTAAGATGGTCATATTCAACCGCTGGGGAGTAATCATGGCAACATTAAACAGCATTGAAGAAAAATGGGACGGCAGGTATAAAGGGACATTATGTGCTGACGGGGTTTATTATTATGAGGCCGTGTATGAAGAGATCGGAAGGGATTTGTACCCGGTACAAAGAAAAGTTCATGGTTCGGTAACACTGGTACGAGGTGAAAGCAGATAAATTACTCATATTATTATTTGTGGTGCTGATGCAACTTTCTGCTAAAGCACAGCATGAAGCTGATATATGGTATTTTGGCGATTTTGCCGGAATGGATTTCAGGAGTGGAAATCCTGTTGCGCTGACAAACAGTGCCATGTCGCAGGCTGAAGGTTGCGCCTCTATTTCAGATAAAGAAGGCAATTTGTTGTTTTATACCAATGGGATCACTGTTTGGAATAAGAATCATTCGGTCATGCAAAATGGCACAGGACTGATGGGGCATCCTTCATCCACGCAGTCAGGTGTAATAGTTCCTAAACCGGGTAGTAATAGTCTCTATTATATTTTTACAGTTCCTGCTGAAATAGGAACAGATGGTTTAAGATATTCTGTCGTTGACATGTCTCTTGATAATGGATTAGGCGCAATTACAAATGAAAAAAATGTTTTCCTGATAAGCCCGACCGAAGAAAAAGTGACAGCAGTAAAGCATAAAAACGGGGTTGATGTCTGGGTCGCCACACATCTTTGGAATTCTTCAGATTTTTACGTTTACCTGATTACTAAAGATGGAATCCAGGAACCTGTTCTTTCTTCAACCGGAACATTCCATGAAGGAAACTTTCTGGACACTCACGGTTACATGAAATTTTCACCAGATGGAAAAAAACTTGCTATCATTGTAAGAATGATTGACTCGTTTGAGTTGTTCGACTTTAATAATGAAACAGGTACTATTTCCAATCCTGTCACTTTTCCACCATACCCGGGTTTCCTGTATGGTGTTGAGTTTTCTCCTGATAATTCTGTTTTATATATTAGTGAGTATCTTGCAGGGTCATATATATTTCAGTTTGATTTAAGTTCAAGTGATCCGGAAACCATTATCAATTCAAAAAAAACAATAGGTACCGTTTCCAATATACATTTGGGTGCATTGCAGTTAGCGCCAGATTCTAAAATTTATGTTTCCAAGCATGACAATCTAATTGGTGATAATTATCTCGGAGTTATTAACTCACCAAATGAAGTGGGCATGGACTGCAACTTTGTTGAAGATGGCTTTTATCTGGCCGGAAAGAAATGCCTTTTTGGGTTACCTGATTTTATTCAAAGCTATTTCGCTGCCGATTTCACTTATGAGCCGGATTGTTTTGGTGATAGCACCTGGTTCAATCTTGAGTATTCAGGAAGCATTGATTCCGTCCGTTGGGATTTTGGTGATCCTGCAAGCGGAGGAGACAACTTCTCAAACCAGGAAAACCCTTTCCATATCTTTTCGTCTCCCGGAACATTTCTTGTTCAGGTGATCATTTATACCGGTGGAAGCGAATATCCCATTGAAAAAGAAGTTGTGATATTTCCTTCTCCTGTTGTTGACCTCGGTAACGACACTTCACTTTGTTCACAGAACGGCCTGCTGCTCAAAGCAGGCACTGGCTTCGACACCTATCTGTGGCAGGACGGCTCCACCGATTCGGTTTATCTTGCGGACACTTCGGGAATATACTGGGTACAGGTAACCAACGCCTGCGGCATGGCCTCGGACACCATCGGGGTAACCTTCGGTGCTTCTTTTGATATTGACCTCGGCCCTGACACTTCTTTCTGCTACGGCCAGAGTGTGTTGCTCTCACCCGGCGGCAGGTTCTATTCCTATTACTGGCAGGACGGTAGCACTGATTCGGTATTGCTTGCCGGCAATACGGGTTTTTACTGGGTGCAGGTAACCGATTCGGCAGGTTGTACGGCAACAGACTCCATCTATATTGATGCATACATGGAATTCAGTTTCTCGCTCGGACCGGATACCATGGCCATTTGTGAAGGGGATTACGTCATCCTGAAAGGCCCTGCCGGTTATTCATCGTACAAATGGCAGGACGGCTCGGATTATCCCGACTTTATTGCAGACACTGCCGGTATATACTGGTTAGAAGTTAGCGAAGAAAACGGCTGTGCTGCCCGGGATTCCGTGTTACTTATGGTGAACATCATCCCGGATGACTTTCTGGGAAACGATACTGTAATGTGTGAAGGGGGAACCTTTACTATTCATGCCCCCCCTGATTATGAAAAATATCTCTGGCAGGATGGTTCCACAGACTCCGTTTTTACCGCATATCAGACGGGCGATTACTGGGTATATGTTGAAGACAGTATCGGGTGCAGTGGGACGGATACCATTTCCCTGTCACTATTCGAACCTCCACAATTAAGCCAAAGCGGAGATACGTTAATGTGTCCCGGTGACACGCTGATATTAAGTCCCGGCGAAGGGATGTTGTATTATAAATGGAATACCGGCTCAACGGATTCGGCAATATGGGTTACCGAAGAAGGTGATTACTGGGTAGAAATTGGAACACAGTGTGGTATCTTCACCGACAGCATTTGGGTTGAGCTTTATTCAAATCCGGACTTTTCTCTCGGTGCGGATACAAACATTTGCGGGGATGAGAAGATCATACTTTCTGCCGGAGGAGGGTATTTGAGTTATTTATGGAGCGATGGTTCGCAAGACAGCATTCTGACCGTTTATGAACCGGGAACATACTGGGTGGACATAAATGACGGGCGGTGTATGTTGAGCGATACGGTAAAAGTTGACGAATGCAATCTGCTTTGGATTCCCAATGTTTTCACCCCGAACAATGACGGATACAACGATTATTTCTATGCAGTTGGTGAGAATGTCACAAAGTTTAAGATGGTCATATTCAACCGCTGGGGAGTAATCATGGCAACATTAAACAGCATTGAAGAAAAATGGGACGGCAGGTATAAAGGGACATTATGTGCTGACGGGGTTTATTATTATGAGGCCGTGTATGAAGAGATCGGAAGGGATTTGTACCCGGTACAAAGAAAAGTTCATGGTTCGGTAACACTCATTTCAGAAAAATAACATCTTCTTAAACCACCCTGTACCTCGCTTTCTTCGCCTTGGTTTGTCGTATGCTGGCATTCAGTTCGTAACCAATCAGCAGGATAATGGCATTGTAATAAAGCCAAACCATCAGTACGATGATCGATCCCAGCGAACCGTAGATCAGATTGTAGCGGGTGAGGTTCTGAAAATAAAGCTTAAGCAGCATACCGCCAAGTATGAAAAGGAAGGTGCCCAGCAGCGACCCCGGTGAAATGAACCGGTACTTATTTAATTTTCTGTCTTTGGGTTGGCCGAAATAATAAAGACTGGAGATGCTTAGCAACAGCACGCCAAAGATGATTACCCATCGCAATGTAGATAGCCAGAAGTGTGTAACACTTCCCGTAAAGACTTGTTGTTCATACATTACATTGATCAGCAATTTACCGAATCCCAGCAGCCCCATGGCAAAAAAGATAAGAACGGAAAATCCCGTAAGCATAACCAGTGCCGTAAGTTTTTGTTTCCACCAGGGCCAGAGTTCGTCGGCATGGTAGCTCTGCCCGAAACCTTCCAGTACTGCATCTATGCCGTTGGTTGCAAAATAAATAGCCATAAAGAACACCAATGACAGCAAGCCGGTGGACTGACGGCTGACAACGCCAACGATCGTGCTTTCTGCCATTTCGTAAATATTTGCCGGTAGCAGCTCCACCATCATATCCAACAGGTCGGCCTGATAGTTTTCAGTGGTAACAAACGGAATGAGTGTGAACAGAAAAAGCACAAAAGGAACCAGTGCCAGGAAAAAGTTGTAGGCAATGGCCGCCGCCCGGTAGGTGATCACCCCTTTAAACAATCCGTGAAAGAAAAAAACCAGCACATCATACAGGGGCATGCCATCGAACCCCGGAAGGACGATAAACCGCAAACGACGGCGGAACCAGCGGTCCGTGATAAGTAAAAAATATTTGATCTGTTTGTTAAATCGATCCAAAACAGTTGTTTATAAACTTATTTTATGGCTTTCAGACTCATGTTTAAACTTTTGATCTGGTGTGTCAGGGCGCCCACAGAAATGTAATCCACTCCCGATTCGGCGTATTCCCTGATGTTGTCCAGCGTAATACCTCCCGATGCTTCGGTTTCGAATTGCCTGTCAATAATCTGAACGGCCATCAGCAGATCGTCGGGTGAAAAATTGTCAAGCATGATGCGGTGCACTCCCCCGTGTTGCATCACTTCGCGAAGTTCCTGGAAATTACGCACTTCAATCTCAATTTTCAAATCTTTGTTGTGCTCTTTCAGATAGGCATGTGTTGCAACGATGGCGTTGGTAATTCCGCCCGCAAAGTCAATGTGGTTGTCTTTGATCATGATCATATCAAACAATCCAAACCTGTGATTGTGTCCACCGCCAATCTTCACGGCAAGTTTTTCGATGGTACGGTTACAGGGAGTGGTTTTACGGGTGTCGAGCAATTTGGTGTGCAGCCCTTCTAATTTTTGAACCACCTTGCTCGTATAAGTAGCTATGCCGCTCATCCTTTGCAAAAAATTCAGGGCCGTCCGCTCTGCTGAAAGGATGGATCTTGCCCGTCCTTCAACAATACATATCCTGTCACCACGCAGTACCGGGCCGCCGTCCCTTTTCAGGAAACCAACTTTTGTGTCCGGGTCAACCTGCTTAAATACTTCGGTAGCTACGCTTACCCCGGCAAGTATCCCGTTTTCTTTTGCGATCAGTTCGGCTTTGCCAGTGGCATCTGCCGGTATGGTGGCCAAAGAGGTGTGATCTCCGTCACCGAGGTCTTCGGCCAGTGCCAGTTTAACGGTTTCTTCAATAGTCATTTTAGGTGTGTCTTGTTAAATCAAAATTATAAAATAATTGGAGAACTCGGTAATTAGTTGTTTTTTAAATTGGATATGAATTACTTTACTTATTTTTGAAACAAATCAGAAAGAAAAGATGAATATTATCATAACAGGGGCCAGTCGTGGAATTGGCTATGAGCTAACGAAGATTTTCCTTGCCGGAGAAGCAAATCATGTAATCGCTTTATCACGAAACACTGTAAAACTTAAGCGACTGGCTGAAGAATCGTCGGGAATGATCGCGCGAAACAGCCGGCTCGATGTGCTGGGATTTGACCTTTTGAATGATGATTACCGGAAAGTCCTGATTCCTTTTCTCACTGACAGGCTGGGTACGGTTGATATCCTGATCAATAACGCCGGTTACCTGGTTAACAAAGATTTTGAACAGTTAACCGATGATGATTTTGATAGAATCTTCAACACAAATGTTAAAAGCGTCTTCAAACTAACCAAAGAACTGCTGCCTTTGTTTTCCGGGGCAGCACATATTGTCAATATTTCAAGCATGGGCGGTGTGCAGGGTTCTGCCAAATTCAAAGGATTATCTTTATACAGCGCCAGTAAAGGTGCGCTGAATGTTTTGACAGAGTGCCTTGCAGAAGAACTGAAAGAGAAAAATATTTCGGTGAATGCACTGGCTTTGGGTGCCGTTCAGACCGAAATGCTCGCAGAAGCTTTTCCAGGTTATCAGGCACCTTTAAAACCGGATAAAATGGCAGAATTCATCATGGACTTTGCCCTGAACGGACATCGTTTTTTTAACGGAAAAATCCTCCCGGTATCGGTTTCCACACCCTGAATTTCCTGTAAGCTGAAAATGCCCAACCGATATACATAAGAGATATCAAATATCAATTCCGATCCCTCGGAACAAATTTTAATCCCTTCCGAATGGTGTCATCCGGGTGGGTAAAATCAAAACGGTTACCGGATTTATGCAATTTGTGATTTGTTATTTATTTGTTATTTGGAAATTGTTATTTGAGATTTGCTAAAAAAAACGAATGTTAGAAATAAGGTACTACTTTTGTGATTCAATAAAAAATTATGGGTGAACAGGTTGTAACACATTCGGGCTGGGTTAAAAATGTTGATGATCAGGGAAAAGTTGAGATCTCGGTCATCGTAAAATCTTCCTGTGCCTCATGCGAGATAAGCGGTTCGTGCAGTTTGAGCGACATGAAGGAAAAGATCATCGAAGTCAACCAATCCCAGACAGAGGAGTTAAAATCGGGCCAGCCGGTTACGATCATCATGAAACAATCGCTAGGAACCTGGGCCGTATTGCTCGGATATGTTTTTCCGTTGATCGTTTTGGTTACCGGCCTGTTTATTTTTGTCGGGACAGGGATCGATCAGGGTTTATCCGCAATTTTTGCCATCGCTCTGCTGGTTCCTTATTACCTGATACTTTATCTTGCCAAAGACTTTATCAGAAAGCGTTTTACCTATACCGTAAGACCTGAATAGATTCTATTTTTGCCTCTGTATTTTCCCGATAAATCTGAAAAGCTGATCCCTTTCCTTTTTTAAATCTTTCTAAATTATTGATTAGGTTTAATTTAGAGTCTTTCTAAAGTGTCCCTAAAACTAACTGATTGTCAGTAGGTTTTATTTTGCTCATACTGTATTTTTAAAAGCCTGTGATACCAAAAGGTTAATAGTCAGTAAATTATGATAATAAGTACTAATCAGTCATTATATATGGATGTATTTAAATATTTTATTTTTGTGCTTCGCTGAAAAATGTCTGTTAAACGAAATAATAAGAAAATCAATAGTTGTGGATAACATCATCATTATTGCGGTCATCGCTCTTGGCGGACTGGGTCTGGTCTCTGCTGTCATTTTATTTTTCGTTGCCAAAAAATTCAAGGTTTTTGAAGATCCGAAAATTGATGAAGTGGAAGAAGCGTTACCGTCAGCCAACTGCGGGGGTTGCGGTTACCCCGGATGCCGTGCATTTGCAGAAGCTGCTGTAAAAGCTGCCAAAGAAAATCATAGCCTTGAAGGATTGAATTGCCCTGTCGGTGGTAATGAAGTCATGCAAACGGTAGGTCAACTGCTTGGCATTGAGGTTGAGCAGCAGGAGCCCCTGATTGCGGTGGTCAGGTGTAACGGTTCTTATGCAAACTCACCGGGAAAAGTCAAATACGAAGGAGTCAGTTCCTGTGCATTTACCCATGCCCTGTTTACAGGTGAAGGCGGATGTCAGTATGGTTGCCTCGGACACGGCGATTGCGTGGATGCCTGTGATTTCGATGCCATTCACATGAATCCTGAAACGGGCCTGCCTGTCGTCAATGACAAATGTACGGCTTGCGGCGCCTGTGTTGAGGCCTGTCCGCGCGACATTATCGAATTGCGGAAAAAAGGACCCAAAGACCGTAGAATTTTTGTTTCGTGTGTGAACAAGGAAAAAGGCGGCCCGGCCAAAAAGAACTGTGCAGTGGCCTGTATCGGATGTGGAAAATGTGAAAAGGTATGTAAGTTTGATGCCATCACCATCACCAGTTTCCTCGCTTACATCGATTTCAACAAATGTACACTCTGCCGGAAATGCGTGGAAGTTTGTCCTACCGATGCCATCTGGGAGGTGAACTTCAAGCCCCGAAAACCCAAACCGCTGGAGCCGGAGGGGTCGGTAGCAAGAAAAACGGTTGTGGCAAAACCTGCTGATGCCGAAAAAGTTAAATCTGCAGAGGAAAAACCAAAACCAGAAGATAAACACTAAAGCATAATTCCGTAAAAATGGGAGTTTTAAAAACATTTGTGTTAGGCGGGGTTCATCCCGAAGAAAACAAACTTTCTTCCAATGTGCCCATCGAGGCATTGCCCGTTCCCGAGCAGGCGATCGTTCCTTTGGGACAAAACCTGGGCGCCCCGTCAAAACCTGTGGTCAGCAAAGGCGACAAAGTAAAAACAGGTCAGCTCATTGCCGAAGCCGGCGGTTTTATTTCCGCAAATATTCATTCACCCGTTTCGGGGACTGTCCTGAAGATAGACAATGTGGTGGATATGACCGGTTTCAGAAGACCGGGCATTGTGATCAAGACCGAGGGCGATGAATGGGATGAAAGCATTGATCGTTCCGATGATCTGATCACGGAGGTTGACTACAGCGCTGAAGAGATCATTGAAAAGATCAAACAGGCCGGGATAGTCGGTATGGGTGGCGCTACTTTTCCAACGTATGTCAAGCTGATGCCTCCGCCGGGAAAAAAGGCGGATCATGTTATCATCAATGGCGTGGAGTGTGAACCCTACCTGACGTCTGACCACCGGCTGATGCTGGAAAAAGGACAGGAGATCATCATCGGAACCAAGATACTGATGAAAGCCCTGAAGGTTGCACAGGCCATCATCGGCATTGAAAGTAACAAGCCCGACGCCATCAACCACCTGACCGAGCTGACCAAAAACGAAGAAAATATAAAGGTTGTCCCGCTCAAGGTAAAATATCCGCAGGGCGGTGAAAAACAACTGATCAAAGCCGTGCTGAACCGTGAAGTTCCTTCGGGTAAACTTCCGATTGAAGTAGGTTGCGTAGTGCAGAATGTGGGAACGACCTTTGCTGTTTACGAAGCGGTTCAGAAAAACAAACCTCTGTTTGAAAGGGTGGTTACGGTCACCGGAAAATCGGTTAAAAAGCCTTCCAACTTTCTGGCCCGTATCGGCACACCCATCAGCAAGCTGGTTGACGCTGCCGAGGGACTTCCTGATGATACGGGGAAAATAATCGGCGGTGGCCCCATGATGGGGAAAGCTCTGCCGTCACTTGATGTGCCGGTGGTGAAAGGCGCATCGGGGATTTTGCTGATGCGGGAACAGGAAAGTCACCGTAAACCGGAAAGCCCTTGCATCCGCTGTTCAAAATGCACGAATGTCTGCCCCATGGGACTGGAGCCCTTTTTGTTGGCCAAAGCCTCCAAAATAGGCAAATATGATATTGCGGAAAATGAAAAAGTCATGGATTGCATCGAATGCGGTTCATGCCAATATATTTGTCCGGCCAGCATTCCTTTGCTTGACTATTTGCGTCTCGGAAAGAATAAAGTTGGAAATATAATCAGAAACAGGAAAAAGAAATAACATTTACCAATGACAATGTTTACAATAGCCGGTTCTCCGCATATTCACGGAGATGATTCAACCAAAAAGATCATGTACGGGGTGGTCATTGCCATGGTCCCGGCCATGCTGGTTTCCATCTATTATTTTGATTTCAATGCAATCAGGGTGCTTCTGCTGGCCGTGATCAGCAGTTTGTTTTTTGAGTGGCTGATACAGAAGTATCTGATCAAAGGGCCGGTGACAATCACAGACGGCTCGGCTTTGGTCACTGGAATATTGCTTGCGTTCAACGTTCCGACCAATCTCCCGGGATGGATGGTGATCGTCGGTGCACTTGTCGCGATCGGGATGGCCAAAATGTCATTCGGAGGCCTTGGGAAAAACATTTTTAACCCGGCACTGGTTGCCCGTGTATTTTTGCTTATTTCTTTTCCGGTGGAAATGACTTCATGGCCAAAACCCATGCCCATTACGAAAGGATTTTTTGCAGATGTCATCACCGGTCCCACACCGCTGGGTCTTGTGAAAGAGGGTTTAAGGGCCGGGGAAAGCATTAGCAAGCTGCAATCTGAATTGCCCGGATATGTGGATTACCTGATCGGACAGATGGGCGGCTCGATGGGTGAAGTTTCTGCTATCGCACTGATTCTTGGCGGTATTTACATGCTTTGGAAGAAGATCATCACCTGGGAAATCCCCGTTTCAATCCTGGTTACTGTCTTTGTGTTTTCGGGCATTTTGTGGCTGGTCAACCCTGAAAAATACATTGATCCTGTTTTCCATTTGCTGACCGGTGGTTTGTTGCTGGGCGCCCTTTTCATGGCGACTGACATGGTTACCTCCCCCATGACACGGGGAGGGCAGTTACTGTTTGGTTTCGGAATCGGATTGCTGACCATCCTCATTAGGATATGGGGGGCATATCCCGAAGGTGTTTCGTTTGCCATTCTGCTGATGAATGCAGCAGTGCCATTGATCAACCGCGGATTCAAGCCGCGGCGTTTCGGTGCAAAACCGGGTGTTCAGTTAGGGTCTTAATATTGAAAAAAGAGTTTTAAAATGGCTTCTAAAAAGGAATCGAATTTTTTAAATATGGTGCTGACCCTGTTCATCGTGGCAGCGGTCGCAGCACTGGCATTGGGCGGTGTGTATTCACTGACCAAAGAGCCCATCGCAATTGCAAAACAGAAAAAACTGGAAGCGGCCATCAAGACCGTATTGCCTGATTTTGATACGGTCATCAAAAAAAGAGTGGCCATAGATCCCGGTGACTCACTCACTTTCTACGATGCTTTTCAGGGTGGAAAAAAGATAGGAACGGCAATTGAAACCTACTCAAGAGAAGGTTTCAGCGGAGAGATTGATATCATGGTCGGGATGCTGGATGACGGCACGATAAACAATACCGTGGTTTTGTCTCACAAAGAAACGCCCGGACTGGGGGATAAAATGAGTAAATCAAAATCAAATTTCCCGGACCAGTTCGTTGGAAAAAATCCGGCTACTTTCAAACTTTATGTTAAAAAAGACGGTGGGGATGTGGACGCCATTACAGCTGCAACAATCAGTTCACGTGCTTTTTGTGATGCTTTGAGGAGAGCGTATGAGACGTTTGAGAAGAATGAAGGAAAGAAGTAAGACTGTTAGATATTAGACATAAGACTATTAGACATAAGACTTTTAGATATGAGACTTTTAGATATGAGACTTTGGAAGGGTAAGTTGTTTAAGAAAATAAGATATTAACAATTATATTTTTTTAGAAAATCATTATCAAACATGAATAAATTGTATAGTTTTATTTTAACAATATTCTAATAACCAGATTATAAACATAAAGCTGCAAGTCTAAAGTCTTGAAGTCTTGCATCTTATGTCTAAAATAAAAATAATTATGAATCAGGTACAAAATTTCACAAAAGGATTTGTTAAAGAAAATCCGGTATTT
>JAOZOO010000124.1 GCA_029933225.1 Bacteroidales bacterium
AGACTGCTGACTGAAGACTGCTGACTGAAGACTGCTGACTGAAGACCCGTCTCCTTCGGAATCCGGGCAGGCTGCCGACTGAAAACTGAAGACTGCCGACTTACTTATGCCCGTTCCTTCCGTTTTTACGGTTCTCTTTTGCCAGTCTGGCAAGGAATTCTTCCACAGCCATCGACATGGAAGGCGCCGACTGTGTAGGTGCAGGGATGTTCAGTCGTAATCCGGCTTCTTTGATTGCTTTTGCCGTTGTTTTACCAAAAGCAGCAATCAACTGTTCACCCTGGGCATAGTCCGGGAAATTTGTTTTCAGCGACTGGATACCTGCGGGACTAAAAAAGATCATCATATCGTATTTGTTGATATCCAAATGCGAAAGATTACTGGCAACAGTTCTGTAGATGACTGCTTTGGTGTAATTGATCTTTTCGGTATCCAGCATCTGGAAAATGCTCTGCTTGTGGATATCGGACGACGGCAACAGGAAGTTCTCATCCCTGTGTTTTTTGATCACGTCCATCAGGTCGGCAAAATTCTGTTTTCCATAGAAAATTTTCCTTTTCCTGTACTGAACATATTTTTGCAGATAATAAGCCGTCGATTCTGAAATACAAAAGTATTTTAAAGAATCGGGAACCTCATAACGAAGCTCTTTGGCCATTCTGAAGAAGTGATCAACGGCATGGCGACTTGTCAATATCACAGCCGTATGGCCGTGAAAACTACCTTTGGCCAACCTGAATTCTTTCGCACTGATCCCTTCTATCTTAATGAATTTATGGAAGTCAATTTTTACATTATACTTCCTGCAAAGCTCACCATAAGGCGATTTTTCGATATCAGCAGGCTCGGGTTGGGAAACGAGAATGTTCTTTACTTTCAATTTTCAACCTTTTAATTTCCGTAAACACTCTCCCGTTTTGCTGTTTTTATCCCTCAAATAAATCTCAATTCCAGCATTTTTACCAACAGCAAAAAGGGTATCATTTCGAGCGTGCAAAGATACATAAATAAATGTAATGAAGTAAAACCCGGATTACTTTTTGAAATTTTGTACGAAATAAGCCATCTGACAAAGAAAATAATGACAACGAAGAACAACGCCAGATAGAATAAAAAATCAATGTTAACGAGTAAAATCAACAATAACAACGGGATGAGGATCATACCCGTAACATAATCCGTATTCAGATATAGTTTGAGTTGTTTTGATGCCATATCGGCTGTCTTGAAAACAAATCCCATAACCACAATAAAAATATACCGGTATAAAAAGAAAATCACGATGGCCCCGGAAATATACAGTACCTGTTCTTTGGGAGGCAACTGAAGCCTTTCAACCAGTTGAGGAGCAAAGTGATCGATGATTAAGAAAACAAACAGACTAATGGTAAACCAATACGTAAAAACCAAAAACAGTTTTATCAAAACGCTTGGTTCATAATCTGTAATTTGTCTTATTTTACGGAAATAGCTTTTTTTACCGGATACTGAAAAAATCGACAGAATCTGTTCAGGCGTGTAAAACCAAAATACAGCCAGAAAAAATGAAAAGAAAAGCAGTCCCCATATCATCCAGTCAGGAAATGCGGATGGGTTTATTTTTTGAATCATCTCCGACGGATTGCCGTGGAAAAATGTCCCTGAAATAGCATGCAGGGTATCTTCCTGAAATTTTACCAGGTTGTACGACTGACCGGCTTCAGGTATATTTTTTACAGGATTCGCATCCGGATGAAAAAAAACGCGATAATATGCCGAATCAGGAATACCGTCCATATTTTCTAAAAAATTTTCACGACAAAACTACACCCAATTTTTTATACGGCGATTTTTTTATTAAAGCCGGCTTTAACTTTTTCCAAGGTTAGGATTGTTTACCGTTAATTTTTTAACAAAGCTGACGGAATTTTGAGTTTTTTTAGGTAAAAATTATTTGACTTCTGAAAATAAGGTCTGAAAATATCACCGTTTCTTTTCTGTATTAGACTGTTTTTCTTTTTGTTACAAATTTTATTTAGACTTAATGAAAAAACCAAAAGCATTAGGAAATTCAGATGTTTTTGGCTTATTTTTGTTGGAATCGTAATTGTTAATATAAAAACAATTAAATGAATATGGTAAGCAACTGCTCAACAAAAAGAGTTAATCCTATAAGCGGTTGTTTTTTATTCAATGTAACTTAATGTATTTAATAACCTTTATAAAATTTTAAGATTATGTTAAACAAAATAACAAGTTTTGCTGAATACCTCGAGAAATATAAGGACAGCGTAGCCGATCCCGAGAAATTCTGGGCACAGATCGCCGAGACTCACTTCTGGCGCAAAAAATGGGATCAGGTTCTCGATTGGCGTTTTACCGGAGAAGGAGCTCCTGTTGTCAAATGGTTTGTAAATGGTAAGCTGAATATTACTGAGAATATCTTCGAACGGAACATGTTCATGCGCAAGGACCAGACTGCCCTGATCTGGGAACCCAATGACCCCAATGAGGCTGAAGTCAGGCTGACTTATGGTGAATTGTTCGACAAGGTAAAAGAATTTGCCAACGGAATGAAAAAGCTCGGTATCGAAAAGGGTGACCGGGTGGCTATTTATCTGCCCATGGTTCCCGAACTGGCCATTGCCATGCTGGCCTGTGCCAGGATAGGTGCCATTCACTCCATCGTTTTTGCCGGATTTTCTGCAACCTCACTGGCTGACAGAATCATTGACGCAGAAGCCAAAGCACTGATCACTTCCGACGGAGGATATCGCGGATCGAAAATTATCCCCCTGAAAGATATTGCTGATGAAGCTCTGGAAAACTGCCCGTCTGTCGAGCACAATATTGTGCTGAAACGTACAGGTAGTGAAATTAAATGGAAAGAAGGCCGCGACATCTGGTGGTCTGATGTTATTGATGGTGTTGGTACCGAAAACACCGCCGAGGTCATGGATGCAGAAGATATGCTGTTTATCCTTTATACTTCGGGGTCTACCGGAAAACCAAAAGGAGTGGTTCATACCATTGCAGGTTATATGGTTTATACCGAATACACTTTTAAGAACGTATTTCAATACAACGACGGGGACATTTACTGGTGTACGGCCGACATTGGCTGGGTAACGGGGCACTCATATATTGTTTACGGGCCGCTGCTTGCCGGTGCCACTTCCATCATGTTTGAAGGTGTTCCTACGTTTCCAGATGCAGGCAGGTTCTGGGAAGTTGTTGACAAATATAAAGTCAATCAGTTTTATACTGCTCCTACAGCAATCCGGGCACTGATCGCACAGGGTGATGAGTGGGTTACCAAACATGATCTCAGTTCGCTGACGGTTCTGGGAACTGTGGGAGAACCCATCAATGAGGAGGCCTGGAGGTGGTATCACGACCTGGTGGGAAAAGGCCGTTGCCCCATTGTTGACACCTGGTGGCAAACCGAAACCGGCGGCATCCTGATCTCGCCTTTGGCTGGCATTACACCGACAAAACCATCCTTTGCCACATTGCCTTTGCCCGGTATCCAGCCGATTCTGGTGGATCAGGAAGGTAAAGAACTCAAAGGAAACGGTGTGGAAGGGATCCTTTGTATCAAATTCCCATGGCCGGGAATGTTGCGCACAACTTACGGCGACCACAAAAGGTGTTACCAAACCTATTTCTCCACCTTCCCGGGACTTTATCTCACAGGTGACGGCGCCAAACGCGACGAGGAAGGGTATTACCGTATCATCGGACGTATTGATGACGTGATCAATGTTTCGGGTCACCGCATCGGAACGGCCGAAGTTGAAGATGCCATCAACCAGCATCCGAAAGTGAATGAATCTGCCGTTGTGGGTTATCCGCACGAGATCAAAGGCCAGGGCATTTATGCTTATGTGACCTGCGAGGAATTGTCGGAAGCTGAAATGGAAACCATTGAAGGCGAGATCAAGGCCCTTGTTACCAAAATCATCGGCCCCATAGCCCGTCCCGACAAGATCCAGATCGTGAGCGGACTTCCCAAAACACGTTCCGGAAAGATCATGCGCCGTATCCTCCGTAAAATCGGGGAAGGTGATGCCACCAACCTCGGTGATACATCCACGCTGCTTGACCCGGGTGTTGTTGAAGATATCATCGCCGGTGCCAAAGTAGAAGTAAAACGATAAACATCATGAAAAAGACACCCCAAAAGGGTGTCTTTTTTCTTTTGGAATAATTTTAAAATATTAAAGATGGAAAATCAAAAAGTAATGAACCGCGGGCTGGTTGTTATAGGTGCAATCCTCATTCAACTGGCTCTTGGTGCTATTTATGCATGGTCGGTGTTCACTCCTTCACTGGTTTTGGAGGGGTGGACAAAAGCCGATACCCAGTGGGTGTTCGCTGTCGGCCTGGCTTCATTTGCCGTGATCATGGTTTTTGCAGGCAAACGGCTGGCTGCATGGGGACCGCAAAAACTGGCTTTTATCGGCGGTATTGTTTTGGGCCTCGGCTATTTTCTGGCTGGATTGTTTGGAGGTTCCAGTTTCTGGGCTTTGCTTTTTCTCATCGGTCTGATAGGTGGTGCCGGTATCGGTTTCGCGTATGTTGTACCGATAGCAGTAGGTATGCGCTGGTTTCCTGACAAAAAAGGAATGATTACCGGTCTGGCGGTAGCCGGATTCGGATTTGGCGCTCTGCTGTGGGTAAAGCTGGCAGGGTCCTGGGGACACCTGATTGATAATATCGGTCTGGCCAATACCTTTATGTCTTATGGTATTGCTTTTGCCGCCATGGTCATCATTGGTGGTATCTGGATGAAATTTCCGCCAGCAGGATGGAAACCGGAAGGATATGAGGCAGAACAAACGGCTGCCGAAAAAGCTGCTGCCAATGATAAGGAATTTTCCAGCACGGAGATGCTGAAGAAAGTTCAGTTTTATCTGATATTCTTCACCTTTGTCTTTAGTGCCGGGGCAGGTCTCATGTCCATCGGGCTGATGAAACTGTATCCCATGGAAGCGCTTCAGAAACATGGTTTAACAGCCACAGAGGCAAGCGCTATCGCCGGAACCGCAATGGCCGTTTTCTTTAGCCTTGCCAATGGTCTGGGCCGCATCCTGTGGGGAATGATGAGCGATAAACTGGGCCGGAAAATGTCTATTATCATCATGACGGCTACACAGGGTATCATTGTTATCCTTTTTACATATATGGCCGGAAACGAATATTTGCTCTATCTCGGCGCCACGCTTATCGGTTTTAACTTCGGTGGAAACTTTGCGTTATTCCCGACCATCACAGCTGATACATTCGGCGCTAAAAATGTAGGTCAGAATTATCCGTGGGTATTTCTTGCTTACGGCGTAGGCGGAATCATCGGTCCTATTCTGGGAGGTAAGTTGGGAGACCTTGGTAATTTCCCGCTGGCATTTACCATTGCCGGTGTCCTGGTGCTTATTGGTACCGTATTGACGATAATGGTTAAACCGGCGGAAAAATAAACTATTGTATTTATTTTTATTTCTTATTGTATAATCTTTCATGAAGCGCCCTGAACAAATCAGGGCGCTTTTGTTGAATATTAATCGAACAATATTTTCATCAACAGTCCCTGTTTATCCCTTTACATTTCGTACTTTTATCCCGGTTTAGCGAATCATACTTTTTTATATAAATCTTTGTTTAATTCCACTCTAAGAACTTTCCTGTATGCCGATAAAAAAACTTGACAGCATATTCCGGCCACGGCGAATCACCCTGATCGGTGTATCGGGCGACCCGAACAGCGTTGGCGGAATAACTTTAAAAAACCTGGTCAGCGGCGGCTTCCAGGGTGTCATCTACCCGGTAAATCCAAAACATGAGGCCGTGATGGGCATCCCCTGTTTTCCGGATGTGAAGCATTTGCCTAAAACACCCGACCTCGCTGTGATCATGACCGAAGCCAGTACCGTTCCGGGCATCGTTAAACAATGCGGCGAAGCAGGCATCAATGGTATCATCATCATGTCTGCCGGCTTTAAGGAAACAGGCGAAAAAGGGCGACTTCTTGAAGAAGAAGTGAAAAAACAGGCGGCGCAGTTCTCTGAAATGCGGGTGATTGGCCCGAACTGCCTCGGCATCATTGTTCCCCGGCTCAACCTGAATGTAAGCTTTGCCAGCAGCATGCCAAAAAAAGGACACGTGGCTTTTATCTCACAATCGGGAGCCCTCTGCACAACCGTTCTCGACTGGGCCAAACAGGCAAAGATCGGTTTCTCCTATTTTGTTTCCATCGGCAATGCTATGGATGTTACTTTCGGCGATCTGATCGATTACCTGGGGCAGGACACCAACACCAAATCCATAATCCTGTATATGGAATCACTGCTGAATGCCCGTGCGTTCATGTCGGCAGCCCGTGCCTTTGCCCGTAAAAAACCCATTATTGTTTATAAGTCGGGGCGTTTCCCCGAGTCGGCTGCCGCTGCCGCTTCACACACCGGCGCCCTGGCATCGGAAGATGATATCTACGACGCAGTTTTTCGCAGGGCGGGTATGGCGCGTGTGTATCAAATCGGAAATATTTTCGATTTCACCGACCTCATTGGTCGTAAACGGATACCAAAAGGCTCACGACTGGCTATCGTAACCAACGCCGGAGGGCCTGGAGTTATGGCAACCGACTCATTGATTTCTATGGGCGGAAAACTCGTTCAGCTTACCGAAACCACCATTCAAAAGCTCAACGATCTGCTCCCCTCCTATTGGTCGCACAACAACCCGGTGGATGTGCTGGGCGATGCGACACCTGCACGGTATAGCAAAGCCACGGAAATTGTTCTGGAAGATGAAAACGTTGACGCCGTTCTTGTGATTCTGACTCCACAGGCGATGACCAATCCCACAGGCACTGCCAAATCCATTGTGACGATATCGGCAAACACTTCCAAACTCATTATGGCGGCCTGGCTGGGCGGGGCCAGCATGCGCGAGGGAATTGAAATCCTTGCCGAAGCCGAAATAGCTGTCTATAATACTCCCGAACAGGCAATCAGGGCCTTTATGACACTTTCGAAATATTCAAGAAACCTCGAACTGTTGTATGAAACACCCAAAGAGATTCCCGTATCATTCTCTTACGACAGAAAAAAACTGAAAGAGAAATATGTTACGGAAATCTTCCCGAAAGCCAAAATATTATCAGAGGATGACTCCAAGCTTCTGATCAATGATTACGGTATTGAAACTACCCACCCCGAAATCAGCAAAAATGAGGATGATGCCGTGAAAATAGCGGAAAAGAAAGGTTATCCCGTGGTGCTTAAAATACAATCCCCCGACATCATCCACAAAAGCGATGTGGGCGGCGTGGTTTTAAATATTGAAAACGAAGAAGTTTTGCGGGCTGTTTACCATACGATGATAGAAACGGTGAAAGAGCGGGCCCCCGACGCGAAAATCGAAGGCATCACAGTACAAAAAATGATAAAAACCGACAATGGTGTGGAGATGATTCTCGGTATTAAGAAAGATCCGATTTTCGGTACGGTGATGCTGGCGGGTATGGGTGGCACCAAAGCAGAATTATTTAAAGACCGGCGGTTAGAGTTCCCCCCGTTAAACGAACGGCTGGCGATGCACATGCTCCGATCGCTTAAGATCTATCCGCTGCTGGAAGGATACCGGGGCTGCGAACCGAAAAACATCAATAAACTTGTGGAAGTGCTTATCCGCCTTTCCTACCTTGCTGCCGATTATCCAGAGATTCAGGAACTCGATATCAACCCCCTGATCGTCACGCCTGATGACGTTATCGCACTTGATGCACAGATTGTTGTTGATCATGAGATTCTGGGCAAACGAATCCCTGAATATTCGCACCTCGTTTTGCGTCCATATCCCGAGAGACTGATCAGAAAGGATGTATTGCGTGACGGTACACCGGTGGTGCTGCGGCCCATCAAACCCGAAGATGAACCGCTGTGGCTTGAGATGCTGGGCAGTTGTTCCAAGGAATCAATCTATTCGCGTTTCCGATATGATTTTCATTTCAACTCGCATGAAGTAGCCACACAGTTTTGCTATATCGACTACGACCGGGAAATGGGCATTGTCGCCGAAATTGATGAAGGTGGTCGTAAACGGCTGATTGGTGTTGGCCGGTTGATCTCCGACGTTGATCTTGAAGTCGCTGAATATGCTGTTTTAGTTACTGACGAATGGCAAAATAAAGAGCTGGGGCACAAACTCACGGCCTATTGCGAAGAAATCGCCCGTATAGCCGGCATCAAAAAACTATATGCCGAAACCACAAGGGACAACAAGGGAATGATCACGGTATTCAAAAAACTGGGATTCAGCATCGAATACGGGGACGATGATAATGTGGCAGTGGTGAAGATGCTTGAGGATTAGTGAATAGTGAGTGGCGGTTGGTGAAGTGGATGGAATATTGGAATAATGGAACAATGGAATATTGGAAGGATGCCTGTGGCAAAACATCAACTTTAAACTGTAAACATCAAACTTTAAACTATTTGTAAAATGAAAATAATCATATTGAATTGCGGGAGCTCATCTATCAAATATCAATTGGTGGAAATGCCCGGTTATACAGTGCTTGCCAAAGGGATTGTGGAAAAAGTCGGCCTGGAAGAAAGTATCATTAAACATAAAAATGATACCGGTAAAGAGCTGAAACTGAACAAGCATATCACTGATCATCAGCAGGGAATTGAAGAAGTGCTGAACCTTCTTGTCAGCGACGAATACGGCAGTCTGAAATCGTTAGACGAAATCAGCGCCATCGGTCACCGGGTAGTGCACGGCGGAGAAGCTTTCAGCGGCAGTGTACCCATCACCGACGAAGTGATCAAAGCATTGGAAGAGTGTGTGGAACTGGCTCCGTTGCACAACCCGCCAAACCTGGCCGGGATTTATACCATGAAGAAGCTGCTACCAAATGTTCCTCAGGTGGGCGTCTTTGATACCGCTTTTCACCAGACGATGCCCGAGCACGTTTACCTTTATGCCATTCCGTTCGTGCTGTATGAAAAATACAAAGTGCGCCGGTACGGATTCCACGGTACCAGCCACAAATATGTTTCACAGCGTGCCTGTGATATTTTGGGCGTGGATATCGGCAAACAAAAGATGATCACCTGCCATCTCGGTAACGGTTCTTCGGTAGCTGCCATCAAATACGGCAAATCGTTTGATACCTCTATGGGCATGACACCTGCCGAAGGGCTCATCATGGGAACGCGCACCGGCGACATCGACCCCGGCGCCCTGCTGTACATGGCCGAAAAAGAAGAAACCAGTATCAATGAAACCAGCAACCTGCTGAACAAAAAGTCGGGAATGCTGGGTATTTCGGGCGTCTCTTCCGATATGCGCGACATTGAGGAAGCCGCCAACGAAGGCAACCACCGGGCACAACTGGCACTGGAAATGTTTGCCTACCGCGCCAGAAAATACATCGGCGCTTATGCTGCTGCCCTCGGCGGAGTGGACATCATCGTCTTCACCGGCGGCATCGGGGAAAACGATACGGAAACCCGGAAAAGGATACTCAACGGACTTGAGTTTCTCGGCATTGAAACGGACAAGGAAAAACTGGATATCCGGGGAGAAGAAACCGTATTGACAACACCCGGTTCCAAAATAATCGTGATGGTCGTCCCTACCAATGAGGAGTTTATGATCGCCAATGATACTTATGAGATAA
>JAOZOO010000229.1 GCA_029933225.1 Bacteroidales bacterium
TCATGGGGTGTGGGGAAAACGACCATCGAGTTGGGTGGGATCATCAATTTTTTCATTATCATCACCCTTACCTATTACGTTACCAAATTTATAAAGACCGTTTTAAATGAAGAAGTGTTCCCGCGTATCAGATTACCACGCGGTGTTCCGGGTGCCATTACCATGATCACAGGGTATTTCATTGCCGGCTACGGTATTTTTCTTGCCATTGCCGCCATGGGCGTTGACCTGGGAAAATTCGGACTGCTTGCAGGCGCACTGGGCGTAGGTATCGGTTTTGGGCTGCAGGGCATCGTGGCCAACTTTATTGCCGGGCTGGTACTGGCCTTTGAACGCCCCATCCAGGTAGGAGACACTATTGAAGTAAACGGTATGATGGGCGACGTAACAAACATTGGCGTCAGGTCGAGCTCCATCCGCACTTTCGATGGCAGCGAAGTGATCATCCCCAACAGCACGCTGATCACAAATGACGTGACAAACTGGACCTTGTCAGACCGTAAAAAAAGACGAGATATCAATGTAGGTGTGGCTTATGGCACCGACCCGCACCAGGTAATGGAGATCATCAAGAAAGTAGCCAACGAGCATCCCAACGTCCTGAAAACACCAGCCCCGTGGGCATTGTTTGACGGCTTTGGCGAAAGTTCTCTCAATTTCAGAATCAGAATATGGACAACAATGGATACAGGAATGACGACCAAAAGCGATGTCGCCATGGCAATTTATGATGCGCTGAAAGAAGCGGGTATTCAGATACCCTTTCCGCAACACGACTTGCATCTTAAATCGATTGACCCGGAAATTGAAAAACTGGCTTTTAAGAAAAATACGACGACACGAAAAAAAACGCCACAAAAGAAACAAAACAACACCGATAAAACATCCGAAAAATGAACGCAATGAAAATGAAAACATCTTTTGAGAAATTTTTTCCTTATTTAAGCGGATTGCGTTTCTGGATAATCATGGCTTCCGTTGTGATCGTACTTGCCGCCATGAAAGAATCCAGGTATATCATTAATGTCATTCTGCTGGCTTTTTTTGCCACTTCCATTTCGATTGCCCCGATTGCATGGATGAAGAAAAAAGGGATACCCGAGATGTTTGCCAATCTCATTATGGTATTTGTCTTTATCATAATGGTGGGGCTTACGATTTTAATTATTAGTTCCAGCGTCAATAATTTTGTCTCAAGGGTACCCTTTTACAATGAAAAATTCAATGAACTTTGGTCCAACACACACGATTGGCTTGTGCAGCATAATCTGGTGGAAGAGGATTTCAGTCCTTTAAAAGAGCTTAGCCCCGGGAATGTGATCAATATGGCAGGAGGACTTTTTGCCAGCATTGGAAACGTGGTCGGTTCGTTTTTTCTCGTGTTCATCATTTATATTTTCATGCTTTTTGAAATTTCCGTATTCTCAAGAAAGCTTAAACTGATAAATCCAAGATCTGTTTCTTCCGTGGATAATGTTTTAAGAAATCTGGTGAAGTATTTCGGGATCAAAACGTTAACCAGCCTGGCTACCGGACTTTCCATTGCTTTTATGTTGTTCCTTTTCGGGGTTGATTTTCCGATATTGTGGGGGTTTCTGGCTTTCATCCTGAATTTTATACCGAGTGTCGGGTCGTTCCTTGCTGCCATCCCGGCAGTTTTGCTTTCCCTGATCCTGCTGGGTCCGGGTAGTGCACTGTTTATTGCCGTCGGATATCTTGTCATTAACACGATAATCGGAAATGTCATTGAACCAAATCTTATGGGACGTAACCTCGGAATATCGCCGTTGTTTGTTTTCATTGCCATGATCTTCTGGGGGTTTATTCTCGGTGCGGTGGGTATGCTCATTGCCACGCCGCTGATCATCATGATCAAGATCATACTCGACAGCAAGCCGGTTTCCAAAGACCTGGGAACTTTGCTTGGTAACAGCATTACCGTAAAAGCACTGGAAGATGATGAGAAAAAACAGGATATTATGTAATCATAAACCGTTTGCCTGTTGGAAGATATTATCGGCTATATGATTCTTTTCGTTTTCGGACTGGGGGCGCTGTACCTGTATCAGTGGCGAAAAGAAAAGGTGCGGATGTTCCCGTTGTCGGAACAGATTTATCCAGAATTGATACTAACTGTTCTGATTATTAAACAAAGCGGCGAAATAAAGTCCGTTATTTTGCGGGTCGAAGCGAAAAAAGAAATGATCCTTAAAAAGATTCTCGTTGATTTGATCTCTCACGAAAATAAGTTTTATTCAGTTGCGTTAAATGACGTCATTGAAGAGAATCCTTTGCCACTAAAATTACCCGCCGGCAAACCGTTTGACTTTAAACTTGAAATGACAGATTTGAAAAATGAAATCACCGGGCAATCGGTAAAATTCAATGCTTTCAGGCTGGTAGCTCAAAATGACGACGGGAAAAAGTTCAAATCCCACCGGCTGGCATTCAATAAGCGATGGTCGGTATTCAGGCCCGATACGGG
>JAOZOO010000230.1 GCA_029933225.1 Bacteroidales bacterium
AAAAACAAAAAACCATGAAACAAATATTTTTCATTTTACTCTTCCTTTTACCGCTGTTAACACCTGCCCAGGAAAAGCTACTGAACGCTGGCCCCATGCCGGGATACAGCACCATGAAAGAAGTAGCCATCTGGTGCCAGACCACAAAGGAAGCCACCGTGTTTGCCAAGTTCTGGAATGTGGAAACTCCGAATGAATTGTATCAGACCAATACTGTCAAAACAAAAGCCGACGAAGGGTTTACCGCCCTGCTGATTGCTCCCAACCTGGAACCGGGAAACACCTATCAGTATATGATCTATGTTGACGGTGAGCCGGTACTCCTGCCTTACAAAACCCTGTTCCATTCCCAAAAGATATGGAAGTGGCGCGGCGATCCGCCCGATTTCTCATTCCTCACCGGCAGTGGTTCCTACATCAACGAACCGAAGTATGACCGCCCGGGAGAACCTTACGGCGGCGGTTACGAAATTTACAACAGTATGGCAAAGAAACATCCTGATTTCATGATCTGGCTGGGGGATAATGTATATCTGCGTGAACCTGACTGGAACAGTTGGTCAGGAATCATCCACCGCTATACCCATGATAGGGCCATTCCCCAGCTTCAGGAGTTCCTCGCATCAACACATCATTACGCCATCTGGGACGACCATGACTTCGGGCCCAATGACAGCGACCGGAGTTTCTGGAACAAGAACAGGACCATGAAGGCTTTTAAACTTTTCTGGGCCAATCCTTCTTATGGCGTTGGCGACATCAAAGGCGCCATCACTTCTTTCCAGTGGGGTGATGCTGACTTTTTCCTGTTGGACAACCGCACCTACCGCACACCTAACCGGAGAAAAGGAAAAAACAAAACCCAACTGGGCGAAGAACAACTCCAGTGGCTGTTCGACAACCTGGTCAGCAGTTATGCCACTTTTAAGTTTGTGGTTATCGGCGGACAGGTTCTGAGCGATTCAAAAATGTTCGAATCCTATGTCAACTACGGATTTGAAGAGGAAAGAAAACGGATCATCCGGTACATTTACGATCAGAACATCCACAACGTGATTTTCCTGACGGGGGATGTCCATTTTTCGGAAATCACAGTTTTGAAAGAAAAAGGAAAACCGGACATCATTGATATTACCTCCTCACCCCTCAACAGCGGCCCCAATACCAATGCCATCAACCAGAACAACACCCTGCGCGTTCCCGGCTCGGTGATCATGGAGCGGAACTTTGCCGAAATCCGCATCACCGGCCCGCGTTTGGACAGAAAAGTGATCGTGACCTATTATGATGTGAATGGCAAAGAGTTGTACAAATACGAATTCAAGCCCTGGTACCGGGAGAAAAAGTGAGTAGTGAATAGTGATTGGTGATTTGTGAAATTTTTCAGCACCTTCCTGTCAGGTCTTACGTGTCCTGTGGCTGGCGTCCCGAAAGGAGTGGGAGCGGATTTCAGGCGTTTACTCCAACCGGATGTAGTGTTTGATTTTTTGAAAGAGCGCTTCCGAAACAATGCCTTCATCAACAAGTTGCCGTTTGTTTGTAAAACTTCCCTTTTCCAGCCGGCGGTTGATAATCTCGCGGGCGATTTGTTTTGAAAAATAAGGATGACCCGAAATCTTTTTAAAACTTTCGCTATTGATATTGAGGGTAATGATTACTGTCGTATCGACGTCAATATATTTTAGTAACCGTTTCATCCTGCTGCTGTCAAAGCCATATACATCTGCCAGTTGCCGGGCATCATAAAATCCACCGACAAGATTTCTGTATTTTATGGTTCTTGACGCGAGCCACGGAGGTAACCGGAGATCATTTACCAGTCGGGAAGAATCTGCGCTGTTTATTTCAACCCTTTTATGACGTTCTTTTTTGGTCTTCTTTTTCCGGCCCGTTCGGGAATAGGTTTCTTTAAAATCTCCGGTAACTTTCCGGTCTTCCTCGGGAATAAAGATGTAGGGTTTCAGCACAACATATTCGGCATCAGAGATACAATACAAATTTCCAAAATCTTCTTTGGAATAAAACCGGTAACCTTTCGACTCATAATTTTTTATGGAATTTACCTGTTTATCGGTAAGCCCAAGCTTTTTCCAGGTTTCTACAGGCAGGTTATTTGGGTTAAAACGAAACGGGCGAAGCTTTTTGCTTGCCTGTTCAAGGGAAAGTTTACCGCGGTTTTGTAAATTTTCAATGGCTATGCTATCTGAAATCGCCTGTTGCCTTTGACGAAATGATTTCAACTCTTCTTTAAAAATATTTATCTCATCTGTATTTATGTGATCATTTACCGGTAAAAAATACCTGAGGACGAGTAAAATAACCACCAAAACAGATAAAATAATGGTACCCCTTTGCTGGCTTTTATTCATTGTTAAAAAAGCACGAAGCCAATGTTTGAATTTTTGATTCATCCTTATTAAACTGACGAAAAAATTAACGGCGAATATTTTGTGGAAACAAATATAACAAAGAATGGCTGAAA
>JAOZOO010000125.1 GCA_029933225.1 Bacteroidales bacterium
TTTACTTACTCCGAATTTTATACTTCCCCGGTTCCTTTTCAATGATCATATCCAACCATTCGTCGGGATATCCCGCTGAACGGATACGATGAGTCGAGTCTTTTATGTAACCGTCATTGTATTTGGTTACGAGGTAATTGCCAAGCTCAACCCAACGCTGATGGACAAGTTTTCCGCAGGAGTTGGAATAATCTGTCAGAAACCGAATCCTTTCTTCCCGGTCCAGGCTCAATGCTTTTTGCTCAACAGCCGGCTGATCATCAATAAACTGCTGCTCGGTTTGTTGTTGTATCTTTCTGATGTCCGCAACCATGTCGCTATAACGTCCGTTGGCAAAATTGGCTGCAAAATTAAAAGCCCACCATGCCGATTCGTTTGAATAGTGATTGATATCTCCTTTGGTAAAAGGTTCGGAAATGGATGTTACGGAACAGTAAACCGGGAAATAGCAGGTGGTGTAAGTATCGTCCACGCCAAACCAGGCAATGCCGCCTATTTCATCCGGTAAATAATTGCGCAGTTGAGCCACAAAGGAGAAAGCCGTATTATAAGTGGAGATGGGACGCTCAAAGGAATACAGGGTATCGTTCTTTTTCCAGTCGAGTGGCCGCGGGCGGTTGGGATTGCCAAAAGGACCTGCCGTCAGACTTGTGGTCATGTCAAATTCCGTTCCTTCGTAATGATCCCTGATCAGTGAAAACACATCCTGCAAGCTTAATTTCCTGTCCGGTTTAATAAATAAAGGATAAGGTTTATTCGTTATTCCGCGGCAATAATCCGGAGAAAGATGAAGTGAGGGCGCTGCCCTGCGTAAGATACTCCATACACGGGTTTCGGTATATTTCAGATGTTCCGGTGAGGGCGGATCGTAAACATCATTAAACCGGAAGGGCTCGCCGCTGTCTGGATCATACCAGCCCTTTTCAACAGCAAGTTGAATGACATTTTCCGAATAAAGGCAATTCTCCGGGTCATTCATCGGAAATTCACCGATCCTTGAATGGTTGGCATGGGCCGTGATGGTTCCGTCGGGGACTTTCCACGCCACCCACACAGCGCCGCCTTTACCACCCGTGCCGGTCATCTCGAGCAGCCAGGCTTCGCTGGGGTCGGCAATGGAAAATGATTCTCCTTCACTGCCGTAGCCATACGTTTCTACGAGGGATGTGATCACTTTTATGGCTTCCCTTGCTGTTCTGGCACGCAACAAGGCCAGCCGCATCAGATCCCAGTATTTCAACGGTTTGTCTTTATCCCAGAGTTCTTCCCTGCCGGTGAAAGTGGTTTCGCCGATGGCAAGTTGATGCTCGTTCATCTGAAAACCGATGATGGCATAAGTATGCGGTACCTGATGGATTTTATATTCAATGCCTGACAGACTTCTGTAAGTGAGTGAATCCGCCGGATCGTGATCCTTTGCAGGGGTATTGTTCAGGTGATACAGCCATTCGCCGTCATTCAGGTAAACCAGGTATGTGGCACTGTCGGCAGAAGCGCCTTTTGTGACGATCAGGTTGGTGCAGGGAAATACCACCGGGTTGATCAGCGTTACTGCAAACAATATTAAAAAGATATTTTTCATTGTTATTTAATGACTATCTCCGATGACTTTCAGCTTATCTCCCGTTTGTGTGGCTATCTGCCTGTAGTATTCCTTGCTGTAACCGGGTTGCTTTAAATGTGGTGTTACGTATTTATACCCTTCAGGAACTTCTTTTTTTGTTTTCACATTGCCATCCATATATTTCATGAACAGGTAGGCATACAGGTTTTTCCAGGTTTTGAAAACTTTTTCACCAATGCCGTTTGAATAATCGGTCAGATAAGCCACAGCCAGTGATTTGTCTTCTTCAAATAAAGTCTTTGCCGCTTCGTCCACAGCCGGTGTAAAAGCAATGAATTCTTTTTCAAGCTTTTGCTGAAGGGAATCCACTTCCGGATGGATCATGTTGTAACGCGTATAAACAAAATTCTGAACCTGGTTAAAAATCCAGAATCCCGATGTTTCTGACCATTCCATCATGTTGCCGTTACCTACCCTGAAATTGTAAGGAATGGTTGTGATGCTTGTGTACATGGGCATATAAACCGTTCCCGAAGCATCGTCCACGCCCCACCAGATGATGCCTCCGATACCGTTAGGGAGCCAGTTGCGCGATTGGGCGATAAAAGAAAAACCCGTCTGCTGCGTAGTTGTGGCTCTTTCGTTGCAATATCTCACGCTGTCCACTTCCCAGGTAAGCGGCCTCCAGCGGTATGGGAGACCAAAAGGACCGGCGCCCACATCCTTGCTCATGTCCAGTTCGGTATTCTCCAGATGGTCGCGCATAAAGCCCATCATTTCATGCAATGTGATCTTGTGGTCGGGCTTAACCCACAATGGCATCCTGTTTGATGCAAAATTTTCGGGTCGCAACGGTTCTCCCTTTTTGGCGGGAACCGGATGTTGAATATGACCTTTTACATAATCCCAGTACTTGTCCATACCTTCGGTGGTTTTGTTGAACATCGTCCAGACCCTGATCTCACAAAAACGGGCGCCGCCAAAATCAACGGGAGCATAAACATCCGAAAAACTGAATTCTTTGTCAGGGCCCTCATAAAAGCCGTTTTCTTTGGCAAAGCTAATGACATCTGCTGCATAAACACATTCCACTTCAGGGTTAAAAATTTTGTCAATATGTTTGCTGGTAATGGAAGTTTTGCCGTTGGCCAGCGGGAAGGTGGTTATCCGCGCCTGGTTGGCATGGCCCGAAACATAACCGTCGGGAATACGGCGGGCTACCCACACTGCACCCAGCTCATACTCACCCTTGCCGATCATCTCCAGTATCCAGGCCTCGTCTTTATCGGAAATACTGAAAGATTCCCCTTCGCTGTAATAACCATATTCGGCAACCAGGTCCGTCATGATCTTTATCGCATCGCGGGCAGAAGTCGCTCTCTGCAGGGCAAGATAGATCAAACTGCCATAATCAACGATGGCCTCCGGCTGGTGATGCAGTTGGGAAATACCGCCATACGTCGTTTCACCAACGGCCACCTGGTTTTCATTCATATTGCCGACGACGTTGTATGTCTTGCGGGCCTGTTTGATCTTTCCCAGCCATTTGCCGGTATCCCATTCGTAAACATCCATCATGGTTCCTTCGGGCCATTCACCTGCCGGCCAGTGGTAAAGTTCACCATATAAAACATGCGAATCGGCAGCGTAGGATATCATCACCGATCCGTCGGCGGATGCACCTTTGGTTATCAGGTAATTTGTACATGCATTTCCGGTATTGATAAAAATCAGCATCATTATTCCGGTCAATAAAAGGCCTGTTGTTCTTTTCTTCATAAAATCTTTTTTTATAACTGTTTCAAATTGATAAATATTCAAAAAATGATTGGATTTTTAATGACCCACCCCTGCACCCCTCCAAGAGAGGGGACTAAAGGAAATCATTTTTTGAATTTCCCTTTTTGATAATTGGGAGG
Source organism: Bacteroidales bacterium (assembly GCA_029933225.1). Taxonomy (GTDB): domain Bacteria; phylum Bacteroidota; class Bacteroidia; order Bacteroidales; family F082; genus JAADID01. The sequence goes on from JAOZOO010000125.1 coordinate 3,484, forward strand.
GCAAAAATAAGAGATTTGGGGAAACGGGGATTGGTTGGTGGGAATTGGGTAATAAAGGTATAAGGGTATAAGGGAAGTAATTTTGACCCGTCCTGAATTTTGTTTACAGATTTTGGGTTAAAATTATAATTATTTTCTTTTTTTTTAGAATCTTGGAGCAGTGCTCATTCCTTTGTGGAGCGTAGCGGAACAAAGGAATGAGCACTCTCTTGTTGTTTAGGTCTCCTGCAGTTGGCATTGCTGCTCCGGTATCTTCCAGTAATTTTTCCAAAGCCGTTTTAATTCTCCGCTTTGGTTATGTGCCTGCTCCGGTGTCAACATCCCTATACTGCTGTGAGGCCTTTGTGTATTGTATATTTCTATAACCTTTTTTACCTGTGCTTTTACCTGTTTTTTGATTTTAAAATTCATTTCATAAAGCCATTCAACTTTCAATATGCCATTGATCCGTTCGGCGATTGCATTGTCCAGTGGATTACCGTCCTGGGTCATACCACCAGTGAAACCATATTTCTTTTTCAGTTCCGACTGACTGATGTCTGTGGTTAAATACTCAAGCGCGATCTTAAGCGCTAATTCGTCCGGAAATCGTTTTACTTTTCTTTTCATAATCCTAAAATTTGTTTACTTTTTTTGTAAACCTATTTCAGGACAAGACATTTTCCATAAAATATTACTTTTATCCCCGCTAATTAATCTGGTCATGTTATCCTCCATTGCCCTGGTCTTGTTTTATTTGTTTACACCCCTTCTTATTCTTTATTCCTGCCGGAAATATTCTTTTTTAAGTAAACTGGGCAGCATCCTGATTGCTTATGGTGTGGGGCTGGCTCTTGGTAGCACGGGATTGTTGACCGAAAACAGCAAACAAATACAGGATATTCTGACTACAATCACCATCCCCATTGCAATCCCTCTTTTGCTGTTTTCGATGGATATTAAATCCTGGACGCGAATGGCGGGGAAAACAGTTATTTCCCTGTTTGTTGCCATCGGCAGTGTGGTGATTATGGTCATTACCGGATTCGTGATCTTCAAAAGTGAAGCATTGCCTGATCTTTGGAAAATCGGGGGATTGCTCATTGGGGTCTATACGGGAGGCACACCCAACCTCGCAGCGCTCAAGCTGATGCTGGATGTCCCTAATGACACCTATATTCTGGTGAATGCTTATGACATGGTCATTTCAGCCGTTTATTTTCTATTCCTGATATCTTTCGGACAGAGGGTATTCAACCGGGTGTTACCCCGTTTCAGATTTACCGGTAAAGGAGAAGAGGCCGCAGCCATAAAAGGAGAGTGCGAAGAACTTTTTTGGGGGCTGCATAAACGGGAATACAGGATTTCATTATTGAAAGCGGTAGGTGTTTCAATCCTGATTTTTGCCGTGGCTGCTTCAACAACACTGTTTATTCCTCAAAATTCACAGATGATCGTGGTGATTTTGCTGATCACTTCGGGAGGTATCGGACTTTCTTTTGTTCCTGCAATCAACAAACTGCCCAAAACGTTTGATCTCGGTATGTATTTTATCCTCATTTTCAGTATTGTGGTGGCGTCGATGGTGAATTTTACCGAGTTGATCTATTCGGACCTCACCCTGATGTATTATGTAGGATGGGTAATTTTCGGATCATTGTTATTGCAGGTTGTGGTTTCAGCATTATTTAAAATTGATACCGACACAGTAATTGTCAGTTCTACCGCCCTCATTTGCAGCCCGCCTTTTGTTCCTGCAGTGGCAGGCGCTTTGAAAAACAAAGAAATAGTTGTTTCAGGTATTACGGTTGGGATTGTCGGTTATGCCATTGGCAACTACCTTGGTGTGATCATTGCGGAGTTTTTGCGGACATTTTAGGAATTGGATTCATTCGGCAGCTTGCCCGGATTGCGGAGGAGACGGGTGATTAGTAATTGGTCATTAGTGTGCCCATATACCCCTATTTCCCTTATCACCTCCTTCTTCACGTTCCAACCTTTCAGGACCACGGGCTTTCTTCGACCTGAAAGGTTATCCCACTGCACCTTGGAGGAGTTAACCTGCAACCTGTAACCCGAAACCTGAAACAGTAAATGGAGAATTGGTTTGTTCAGTCCATTACCCAGTATTCCATATACGATCAAAACAAAAAGTTCAACCCCACATATAACCCGGAATTTCCATCCTGTTTATCCAGCGCCATGCCGTAGTCAATGGCAATGATAAAGTTCTGGTTCATGGCAACATGCAGGCCGGCCCCGGCACTGTTGTGAAAATGGTCACCACCAAAGTTGAAGTAATCAGCCTGATCTTCTCCCGGGGGATAGACGATATTTGTATTTTCAATCTTGTCTTTCACCTCAATATATTTTATCACCCTTCCCGTATCGAAAAATCCGCTCATCGCCAGATACCAGTTTTGTTTGATCCAGTGGAACTTAACGAATTTCCACCTTAACTCAAAGTTCCCAAGAACCCATCCGTCACCCACAAGGCGGTTTCTTTTGATTCCCCGGATTGTTTTTGCCCCACCCAAACCTTCATTGTAAGCACCAACCATTTTTGAATAATACATCAGTTGCTGGACATAGGTGGGTGCATATCCTGCAATGGTGGATTGAAAAGCCAGACGATAGGCAAACGTGAGTTTGTCTTTGACCAGCGTGAAATACTGCCTGTAAGTGATGGCCAGTTTCATAAATCCCTGGTCCATCGAAGAAGTGAATTTCGGCGCTCCAATCAGGATCACCTCCGCCCATAATCCCCGGCCGGGATTGGGTTCATTGTCGCGCGTGTCAAAAACAACACCTCCTTTTATTGCGGTAAAATATCCTCCGTTTTTTTCCGATTCGGGAATAATGCCCCATTCCAGATACTTGTCATACAGAGTAGCTGTGTCGGGCAATAATTTGTCTTCGGACTTCCCTTTGTTCAATCGGTCGATGTCAACTGTCGTCTGATAGATATTGTAAAAATCTGCCCCTGCCAGCCATTTGATCTTTCCGCTGTTTGTGATCTTTCCCTGGAAATCCAGTTTTACCCTGAAGAACTGCCGTTTCAGGCGATAGAACATCCTTGTTTTATACGCCGGACTATCAGGATCAATCCAGTCGCTGTTGTAAACGGCTTCATATCCGTTATACCCGAACAAATAAAAAGCCTGGTCAGGCATATAACTGATATCAAGTGAGGTACGGATACCTTTTATCAACCTGTCAGAATCGTAATAAAACCGGAAAATACCGCTGCCTTTTGTAAACCACGACGCTTCCAGATACAAAGAATGATTGTACATGGGATAACGGCTTCCATCGCCGTAATGATAAAGATTGACCAACGCCCCGAACTGAAAACCCAGATCCGAATCGAACGACAACGCTGGCAGACCACCGAAGTTCCATCCTTTTTTGATCTTGTCTTTTTTCTCTTTATTTTTTTCTGCTTTTTCTTTTTCCAGCGCATTCAGCGCCTGCTGATCATCCTCTTTCTGGGCAAAAAAGCTCAATGAAAAACCCGTGGAAAGGATAAATACGAAAAAAAATCTCAGGTAAAGATCCTTCATAAATTATTGATGGTTACAATGATTAAATTACCGGAATTTATTTTATGATAAAAGTTCCGCTGTTGTACAATTGGCGTCCGGCAAAAACCCTGTAAGAATAATTCCCGGCAGATAGTCCGTTGAGGTTTACTTGTGAACGCCGCCCGTTAAAATTAACCTGTTTGATAAGTTGCCCAGAGGCATTAAAAATGTTGATTTTTCTCTCTTTTTCCGGTTCGTTGGTTTCAAATGCAATACGATCCGTAGCCGGATTGGGGAATACGTTCAGGGTAATGTTTTTTATGTTTAAATTAAATATGCCCGTGTTGGTCGTAATGGTCAGGTCATCAACTTTTAAAACCGAGCCCGTTGGCATGCTGTCAATTACGAATGTTGCCGTTGACATGAGCAACACATTAAAAGTATCGGGCAGGTGGAAGTTTAAACTTTGCATGGGCACTGTAAAGGAGGTCCATTCGTCGGTATCATGCAAAAATTTTACGCCTACACCAATTGTATCAATATCTTCTCCCTCAGGATGACGGAACATATAGATCAGGGCTGTTGCGGAATCATTGCCATCAATGCTTGAATATTTGTACCATCCCGACAGGCTACTGACCGATTCGGGCAAATAAAGACCCCCGCTGAAACCGTATTCAAGGGTTTCGGTATTTACCGAAAAATCAGCATAGGTAACCAGCCCCGGAGCAGTATAGGATATAGTTCCGATCTCAATTTTCTGTGTCATAAGTTTTGCCGAATAATTGCCGTCATAAGCATCATCGCTTTTTTCAACAACGATTATTTGAGCCAGTGAAGTAAGCAGGTTGGGTGTATTCCACGAATCAGGATCTTCATAATTTGTAAAAGGTGTCCAGTCTTCAAAACTGTAATTAGGTAAAGTTTGCGTGATACCCGTCAGCGTCATCGCAAGGAAAATAAGGGGAAAGGTAATTTTTTTCATTTTTTTAACGTTTTAATTTCAACTAATGTACAATTTTTTTCGTCGTTGCGAATTTAAAATATAAATTCGTTTCCTGAAAAAAATCATTTCGGCATAATTGAAACCAACATCAAATAAAAGCTTGATAAGAACGATTTTACCATTATTGACCTTGTTTTTATTGAATTTTGGAGGGTTAAAAGGCCAAATCGGAAGTGACAGTCTGGTGATAATGAATGGTACGGTTCTGACCAGTGACAGCCTGCTTCCTGTACCCAACACCCATATAATCAGTAAATTTAACCGTTGGGGAACCATTTCCGACGACAAAGGACAGTTCAGAATGGCTGTCAGTCTGGTTGACTCGGTTCTTTTTACCTCCATCGGATTTAAGCCGAAGATCATCTTTATCAATGATTCGGCACGCAAAAAACTGGGACATTTTCAAATATTCATGGAAAAAGATACGGTGTTGATCAATGAAGTGATCATTCGTGCCTTTTATGATTACCGTACCTTTAAACAAATGATCGTTGAAATGGAACCCCTTAGTCTGGATCAGTTTTACCCTGACTGGGAAGGAACGGAATTACTGTACAAACAACCGGTTCCCACGGGATTCAAAGGGCCGGTTCAGGCTTTATATGACTGGCTGAATCGCAGCGCCCGCCTGCAACGTAAATTGATTAGAAACCGGAAAGAATACAATAAATTGATGATACAAATGGGCAGACCGCAGGATACCATTCCGGCTATCCCTGAGTATATGCAAGGGTCGCAACGCTGACCTTTACATCTTCAATTTCAAGTAAAACCGTGGCACTTGCTTCAAGGGTTGCGCCTGTGGTCAGGACATCATCCACCAGCAGAATATGTTTACCCCTGATGGCTTCCGGATTTTTAACCGTAAAAATATCTTTCACATTGATCCACCGGTCGTATCTCGATTTTTTCGTTTGCGACGAAGTATGCACTACCCTGACAAGATTACCTTTTTCCACCGGCTTATTCATTGACGCGCTCATTCCGCTGGCAATACAAAAACTCTGATTGTAACCGCGTTTCCTTTCTTTCCTGGGATGAAGAGGTATAGGTATAATGATGTCAATGTTATTAAACAACGGGCTTTCTTTCAGTTCATATCCAAACAAATTACCGAGATAAACCCCTGTTTCTTTTTTGTTTTTGTATTTTAAAAGATGAATAAGATGCTGGACGCTTCCGCCTTTGTTGAAAAATAAAAATGAAGTGGCTGATTTCAGGTTTGCCCTGCCCCAGAATACTTCAGCAACAGGATTATCTTCATGCTTTGAAAAACCGGTTCTCGGCAATTTTGCGCCGCACATCAGACAAATTACCTCTTCCTGCTTTGTTAGCTGGCAACCACAAACCTGGCATGTTTTGGGGAATAACAGGTCGAATACATCGCTGATCCACGGAATAATCATTAGTTAATGGATTGGAGACTTGCAAGGTAGTGATTTTTGTTAAAAAAAAAGAGACGGCCGATAAAAAATTCATCGACCGTCAACCCAAACAAACACACTATGAAAAAGTTTATAAATTAACTTTATGATTCCTGATTATAAATACCCGGTTCAAAAGATATCCGGTGATGTCAATAGGATTCAGAAAAAGAGACCACTACAAAACACCCCATCTGTTTATTTAGT
>JAOZOO010000126.1 GCA_029933225.1 Bacteroidales bacterium
CTCCCCGTTGACGGTGTCCCCACCGTCAACATTTTTTTGACAAAAGCGTGCCGTTATCCTGGTAACGGGAGGTGTATGTGCCGGGAAGAGTACCTACATTAAAAAAAAATCCCTGAAGATTATGTATCGGTGGATGCCGGAGATATCTTCATTGAATTAAGTGAAGGTGAGTTCTATGATTTCCCTTCTCACCTTGAAGATGAAATGAACCGGATCGGTAAAGAAAAGTTGAAAAAAGCGCTCACCGGAAGAAAAAACATTGTTCTGGAACTTATCGGAAATGATGTGGCGCTGATGACAGAGTTGATTGATCTGTTGAAAAAGATTGATTACAACATCAACCTGGAACATCTCACTTGTGATGTAGACACAGCAGTTGAGAGGAATAAAAACCGCTCTGACGATAACATTTCAGCTTATTTCACCGAACTTTATCATTTCGGGTGGTTTAGAGATGTGATACCAGCTCTTGATACAAAATAGCCGGAAGGGGTTTTCCACCCGGCAGTAATAAAACTACCTGCCGGGAGGGGCGCCGTCCCTGACCTGGCAAGGTGCAAGGCCAGGTCGGAAACGCTCGCTGGAGTTGCTGGCAGTGGGTTTCGAGGGTGGCCGATTGAAGTTGTTGATTAAGCTTTAGCAGATCATTTACATGATTGACAATCCTTTTGGAATTTGTTTTTTTAATATTTCTGGTTATCCGGGTTAAGATATCCTCGCCCACTGGTGCTTTTCACGGCGCAATTTCTGAAGTTCGGCATTGAGCAGCCGGTTGACCGGCAATTCCAGTTTCGGGTCTTTTTCCAGTATTTTTTCAGCCAGCCGGCGTGTCTGAACGATCAGTTCGTTGTCGCGTGCCAGATTAGCAATCTTGAAATCGAGCATGCCCGACTGGCGTGTTCCTTCGATGTCGCCGGGTCCACGCAGTTGCAGGTCCGCTTCGGCGATCTCAAAACCGTCGTTGGTGCGTACCATGGTTTCCAACCGTTTTCTTCCTTCGTTGGAAACTTTTTCACCGGCCATCAGGATACAATACGATTGTTCGGCGCCACGGCCCACGCGCCCGCGTAACTGGTGAAGTTGGGACAACCCGAAACGTTCCGCATTCTCGATGACCATCACCGAGGCATTGGGCACATCCACCCCCACTTCGATAACGGTAGTTGAAACCATGATCTGTGTTTTGCCTTCCACAAACCGTTTCATCTCGTATTCTTTGTCTTCGGTTTTCATTCTTCCGTGCAGCACGCTTACCCGATACTCGGGCAGGGGAAACTCCCGCTGGAGATATTCAAACCCGTCCATCAGGTTTTTCAGGTCCATTTTTTCCGATTCCTGGATCAGCGGATAAACGATGTAAACCTGCCTGCCATTTTTGATCTGGTCGCGGATGAAACCGATGACACGTAATCTCTTCGACTCGAAAAACAACAGGGTCTTCACCGGTTTTCTTCCGGGCGGCAATTCGTCAATGATTGAGACATCGAGGTTGCCGTAAACGGTCATGGCCAGTGTTCGCGGAATGGGTGTGGCCGTCATGACCAGCACATGGGGCGGGTTGATATTTTTCTTCCACAGCCGGGCGCGCTGTTCCACGCCGAAACGATGCTGTTCGTCAATGATAACAAACCCCAGGTTTTTGAAAGTGACGGTCTCTTCGATCAACGCATGGGTGCCCACCAACAGGTGCAGGTCACCGCTCAACAGGTTTTCGCTGATTATTTTCCGTTCCGCCTGTTTGGTGGAACCGGTGAGCAGGGCAATGTTGATATTCATCCCGTCGAGAAGCTGACGGATATTGTTGAAATGCTGCGTGGCCAGAATCTCGGTAGGCGCCATCAGGCAGGCCTGAAAACCGTTGTCAATGGCAATCAGTGCACTCATCAGGGCAACCACGGTTTTACCGCTGCCCACATCTCCCTGAAGCAGGCGGTTCATTTGTTTCCCCGAGCCCATATCGGTTCTGATTTCTTTGATCACACGTTTCTGGGCATTGGTCAGTTCAAACGGCAGGTATTTTTTATAAAAAGTATTCAGGTTTTCTCCGACTTTTGAAAACAAATGCCCTTTGATCTTTTCTTTCAGGTAAATTTTCCCTGTGATCAATTGCAACTGGAGAAAAAAGAGCTCGTCAAATTTAAGCCGGCGTGTAGCCTGTTCGATTATTTTGGGGTTTTCCGGAAAATGGATGTTCAGCAGGGCGGTTTTCCGGTCGATCAGTTTATAGGCATTTAAAATATAATCCGGCAGGATTTCCCTGATACTATCAGCCACCTGGTTCAACAATCGCCGGGTGAGCTTGCTGATACCGCGTGTGCCCAGTCCGCTGTTTTTTAACCGTTCGGTGGAGCTGTAAACACCTTCTAACCGTTGGCCCACCACTTCTTCTTCGCCGGTATAGTCTTCCACTTCGGGATGAACGAAGTTGAAATGATTTTTAAAGACCGAGGGTTTCCCAAATACCAGGTATTCTTTTCCCGGTTCAAAACGGTTTTTGATCCATCTCAAACCTTTAAACCAGACCAGTTCGATGCTTCCGGTATCATCACTGAAGACGGCCGTGATGTATCTCATCCTTTTCTCGCCGACGGTTTTCAGATTGGATATTTTCCCTTTCAACTGGAAATAAGTACTGTCGGTGGTGATCTCTTTGACTTTGTAGATTTTGCTTTTGTCGATATACCGGAACGGGAAATAGTACAGCAGGTCGTTGAAAGTTTTAATGCCCAGCTCTTTTTCAAGTACTTCGGCTTTTTTCGGGCCGACGCCTTTCAGATAAGTTATGGGAGTTTCAAAAATATCCTGCATAATGTTCGGGATAAGGTTACAAAAGTAATAAAACAGTTCAGGTTAATACAGCAGGGACTTTGGTTTTGACTGGTTGTGTTTTTGAAAACTTTAAGCGGGACACTTAAAGTAGGGGGGTCGGCGACTAAAGTCGCCGGTACGGATAAAAAAAAGACCCTCATGTAAAAAGAGGGTCTTTTCAAAATATTTTTAATCGGGAATTAATATTCCCAGAGACTTTCTTCGAAACGGAACATCTCGTTTTTGATCCTGTCGGCTTCGAGCAACGCATCCACTCCGGTTGCGTATTGTGCAATACGGCGATCGAAAACATTCTGCTCTTTGTAGATGTAACTGTCAAAGAGTCGTTTCCAGAACAGATCGTCATAAGTCAGTCGTGCTGCCGAGTTGAATTCGTTAAAAACCAGCGCGTGGGCAAATACCTCCCGCGACTCGGGATAAGATACCCAGAACAGGGGTTCGGTCACCTCCTCGCCATTACGTTCTTTGATCATCACAGGGCACAGTGCCTGAATTCGTACCAGCATTTGTGAACGTTCGCTGTCGAAATACCAGTCTTCTTTCACACGCAGACGCATCACCTTTGTGGGGTCAAACTCGGTGAAAATGACTGTGTCGTATTCCTCGTACGGCGGATATGGCCGTTGCATGATCTGATAGCTCGAGTCGGTCTGCCTTGCGATGACTTCGCTGTACGTGATAGGTACCAGCAATTCATCGGTGCCTGAGATGTCGTAAGCGGTAATTTTGCCTTCTTTCAGCGCATCCAGAACAACAGTAATGAATGACTTCCAGTTTTCCTGCGGCTCAGTGGGGAAGTAAAACTTCTGGTTAAATTTTTGCCTGAAGTCGATTTCCCTCCATATTCGTTTCGACCACATCACGTCGGCTTTACGAATATAGGGAAAAGGTACCGGCTTGGCAAAAGTCGTTTCATCTTCCGCATACAGGCCGTCTTCCGGCGACTCGTCCACTATCTGGGCTTTCACTGTAAAGGAAAAACCCAGTATGACAATTAAAAAGGCAAAAAACAATCTTTTCATTATATCCTTTTGTTTAATTATTTCAACTCAAGACTGATCGGGTTAAGACTCCTGATCGTACCGTCAGGTCCTTTTGCCCGGATATTATCAAAAAAGAATTTTTGTTTACGTTTTCCGTTTCTCATAATATTCACGATTTCTTTGGTAAACCGGTTTCCTTTCACATTCTTCGGAATATAGTCGCCATTGATAATGGTTCCGAAAGTATAACCCGTTACCTGATAATAAACTTCAAATTCGAAGTCTCTCATGTTCGGGATAATGGCTCCTGCTGCGAGCAACCGGTTTTTATCTATCTGTCCGTCAGACTGTCCTGCAATTTGCGCCGTCGGTGTGGGAACACGTTTTACCCTGAATTCCACTTTACCGAGGGGTAACTCTTTATCAAGAACTCTTGCCGATGCACTGACATAGGCCTTCCTGACGCCTTTCGGGACTTTGTTGATCCTGACGATCCAGTCTTTTCCTTCCGGGCCTCTTTTCAGTACACCGAGGTCAATCGTCGGTTTGATCTTTTCATCCGGAATTCCGGCGGCAGAGATCGAAACAGGGTTGTCGATTCCGATGTAAAACACATTCATCTTCAAAGGAGCTACCGTAAGTGCCGGAGGCGCTACAATGTAAGCACCCTTGAAATGATAAGGTTTTAATTTTTTGGTTTTGGGGTCGATCATTTCGATTACGCCTGCGTATTTCTGAAGCCCCACCTTATTGGCAGGAAATTCCAGTTTACCCATTCCTGCCTGGCCTTCAATGACCATTGCACGCTTTTCATTTTTTGATGTCAGCGTATCGGCTCCGGGAAGGACTTTTATGGTAACCTTTGTTTTTTCATCGTAGGCAGCAACCAGAACATCGGCCTGATATTGCTGTCCCTGCAAGACATACGTACTTCTCGGGATGACTTTCGCCGCCACTTTGTTGAACTTGAAGTCGGTTTCCGAAACGGAACCATACAGGAAATTCAAAGCATTGTATTCGGCCGTCTGAACTTCTCCGATAATACGGTTCAGGATGGTAATATCGGCAGCAAGAATGGTGAAATAAAAGTTGTGCTGTTCCCAGTCTTGTTTCCGTCCGTCTTTGTCCCTGTAATCCGTACCCGGCTCGTTGGTGATCAGGCCTACTTTTTTGGTGTCATTGGGCAGGTTCATGGTTTTCAATATTATCTGCCTGAAATCATGCATCTTTTTACTTAACACATAAGCTTCTCCAACACCGGGCTTGTCACCTGTACCCACCATATAATGGGTTGTTGCATCATACTTGTCTTTGGTTTCCAGTTTTTCAAGCATGAGGTATTTGGTTTTTTCACCATTGATGATCGTATCCTTGTAATACTTTTGTATGATCTCTTCCACAGGCATCCGTTCCGATACCCTCACCAGTTCCAGCTTCAGCGTATCAATATAGTTGATCAGCTTTTCCGCATCTTGTCTGATCTTCAGGGCCTGATTATAATACGGGCCGACTTTTTCGTGATTAAGATCATATTGTAACTTAAATTTGGCAAAAGCATCATCGATCTTGGCAGCCGTGCTCACATTGGTGCTTTCCATTGATTCGTTCACAACGATAAAAGCATTCAATACTTCTTTTGACACATTCAATGCAAGCAGTGCGTACAAAACAAGATACATCATTGAGATCATCTTCTGCCGCGGGGTTTCCTTATATCCAGCCATTTTTAATTGGTTCTTTTGTTAATGGTTTGAGATTAAAATACTTTTGAATGATTTTATTTGATCAACCCTTAACATTCATAGCTGTAAGGATATTTCCGTAAACTTTATTCAGTTCACTCATTTTGCTTGCCAGCGTTTCCATCTGATCATGAAATTCGGTGGCTGATGCAGAAGACTGCTCGAGTTTTTCAAGGAAAACACTCATGGTTGTTTGCAATGATTCGGCATAATATCCCGTTGTTTCAGCATCTTTTGCAACAGACTCGCCAAAAATACGGGCTGAATTGGATGCTTGCTGAACATTGGTTGTAAATTCGTTTGTTGCGGAAGCAACAGAAGTAAGGTCACTGAGCTGACTTGCATTTTCAGCCAGCTTTTCAATACCTGTACTTAGCTTGTCAATAGTTTTTTGATCAAGCTTGGCCTTGTCAAACATCTCGTCAAGACGTTCTGCAGCCGATTGTCTTTTTTTCAATACGGTATCGTCACCTACCTTATGATACATACCGGCCAGCTCGGGATAAACCAAACTCCAGTCAGGTTCAACAAACGGAGGTTCAAAGGCGGAGAAAAAGAAGATGATGGCTTCCGTGCCCAAACCAATGACAAGTATAATATCTGCACCTGGATAGTGATTGATTTTAAACATCGCACCGATCAAAACAACGGATGCACCCCATCCATAAACCTTCGCCATGAAATTTCTGTATCCTCTTGTTCTTGTAAAATTAAATAAGCCCATGATAAATTTTTTTAATTTTTTTTACTGATTTAATTGCTGATTGTATTAATTATAAACTCTTGAAGCCTTGCTTGGGTTATCACCTTTGTTTCTTCCCAGATAAGGCTGAATGGTCCTGAAACCGATATAACATTTGGCGGTATCCTGGTATTCGTAAGCTCTGGTGGATACTTCCATGAAAAACGCAATGTCTTTCCATGATCCGCCACGTACCACTTTACGTTTCATGACCGGCGGGTCATCTTCTTTGGCATTGTAGGTATAATTGGGGTTCATGTCCCATGTAAAGTTATAGGAAGACGGGTCGAAAGCGCTGCTGGTCCATTCGGCAACATTTCCTGCCATATCATAAAGTCCCCAGTCGTTGGGTGGGTAGTGTGCCACAATAACTGTCCGCAGTCCGCCGTCAGCGATATAATTACCCCTGATGGGTTTGAAGTTGGCCAGGAAACAGCCTTTCTCGTTTCTTGTATAAGGGCCACCCCAGGGATAGGGGTTCAGGGCATAACCACCCCGTGCTGCCCATTCCCATTCAGCTTCGGTAGGAAGACGGAATTCGGCGAGTGAAACCATGTCTTTTTTTGCCCTCAGATAACTGTTGAGGTATTCCGTACGCCACACACAAAATGCGCGTGCCTGACGCCAGTTAACACCCACGACCGGATAATGGTCATAAGCCGGATGCCAAAAATATGTTTTGGTCAGCGGATCGTTATATGAATAAGTATAGTCGTGTATCCAGGCAAGGGTGTCGGGATAAACGGCAATGGTTTCGTTTCTTACGTAAACCGAACGGTCGCGTAAACCCTGTGGCCGGTTGGCCAGGCCTGCATTACGGTAGTCAGCTTCTTCGGAAAAATCTTTTTTGGCGGCTGCATGGAGATCAACCCAGTAATAGGAATACATTAATTTACGCGTATCAATTTCTTTTCTCCTGAAATAACGCTCATGTTCAGGCAGATACATATCTTCAAGAGCATCCCTGACATCCTGATCTTCGCTGTTCCATTCAATGTCGGTTTTCCAGTTCAGGTACGGCGGATCATACACTTCACCTGTTTTCGGGTTTTCTTCGATCAGGAATTCATCCGGTCTTACATCCCCCAGCATCGTACGGGCAATGGAATCTCTGACCCAGTAAACAAACTGACGGTATTCATCGTTTGTTATCTCGGTTTCATCCATGAAAAATGAAGAAACGGAAATGGTTTTCGGCTGGATGAGATGACTGTGGGAAATGTCTTCGGCGGAAGCGCCCATCACGTAACTCCCCTGTGGAACGAACACCATGCCGTATGGATCGGGTTGGTAAAACGGTTTTGATTTCTTTCGCGTTCCAACAAGTTCTCCGTTGCCGGAGTTACTGCAACTACCGAGAAACAATACCACTACAATGTATAAAACCAGTTTTTTCATTGTATTTCTATTGGTTTATCAAGTTTTCTAATATTCAAAATTTTGCGTGCCAAAAGTATGAAAATAAAAGTTCATTCAGCATTTAAAAAGCACATTACAAATAACGAGTATTTTTATAACTTGTTTTATAATGTTCGGTTTTTATTTTAAAACAATAGATCAGAGAGACTTCATGGCTTCCCGGAATGCTCACCGGCAATGTATTCACATCGTATGAGTAGCTGATTTTAAAGCTTTTGAAACGTACTCCGGCGATAAAACCAACTGATTCCTGGAAACGGTAATTCACACCTCCCCAAAATTTGTCATTGTATTTAACGATTCCTGTTACATTATATTGTGTCGAAGCAAGATCACTTAAAATAAACACCGAGGGAATAATTTCAAACTTCGGGTTCCGCGGAATGATAAAATGATATCCGCCTGTAATGTAAAAAGTCCTGTCGGTGGATGTGATGCTGTTTCCTGAAGGATCAAATTTTTTAAACCCCGATTCAAGGATGTTTGCAACCGATAACCCGACGAAGTAACGTCCCGGCTGGTTCAGGAACAATCCGAAACTGGCATCTAACCTCAAGTCGCTGATTGATGAAGTGGGCAATATCGGATCGCCATCATCCACAGGATTGAACTTGGAACCGTCAATACTTCGGTTAATGATGTTGGCTCCGGCGCCGATTCCCAGCGTTCCAAACGAAAGATTCGCATGAAACGAATAATCTATCTGAACGATGATATCGCTTTGATAGCCCAGCCTGTCCTGAATCACCGATCCGCCGATGCCGCCATGTAAAGCCCTGATGGGTGAGTCCAGCGAAAGCAGGATGTCCTGTGGTGCCATATTGTAGCCGTCTTCGTCATCGAAGCCACCGGCCCATTGCTGACGATATAACCCGTTTACGCAAATACCGCGACGCAATCCGGCATAGGCCGGGTTCGAAAACATATACGTATTGTAATATTGCGTAAAAATCGGAGCCTGCTGACCCAAAAGATCGCCCGTGAGAATCAACCCTGTAACCAAAAACAATATGTAAGTAATCTTCCGCTTCAAACCATCTGAATAAAGTGGGGCTAAAGTAAAAAATTTATATCTATTATAACTTTCAAAAAAATATTTTGTTGCATTGCGTAAGGCAATTATACGGAAATGCTGTAAAAAGTTTAAAAAATCCCTAAAAACGACGGGTCAAAGGAGGAATTTTTCCACTGTTTTGTAAACGGGTCCTTCGGGTTGTAAGTGGCTTTCATAAAGGTAAATTTCATGAACATCCACCTCCATCAGGTTTGCTTTCTCAAACCTTTTGATCGTTTGCTGAAAATGCTTTTTGTCAGTCAGTCTTCTGATACGCCCGACGGTGAGATGGGGAACAAAATTCTGGCGGTCGCGTGCAAACCCTGCCTTGTCCATTTTGGTGAGGATCATTTCGGCAAGTCCTTTCATATAGTCCGAATCTTCAATACCAAACCAGATCACCTTTGGGTTGTAACGGCTCCCGAAAACTCCCGTTTTTTGAATGTGT
Source organism: Bacteroidales bacterium (assembly GCA_029933225.1). Lineage (GTDB taxonomy): Bacteria > Bacteroidota > Bacteroidia > Bacteroidales > F082 > JAADID01. The sequence goes on from JAOZOO010000126.1 coordinate 9,218, forward strand.
ATTTTAAAAGGTGTAAAAGACGGGGTGATCCTGTCCAGTTCCCGGCAAATGACGTCCACTTTGTCTTCGGGGATGTCACCGAAAAACTTCAGGGTAAGATGGAAATTCTCCGGTTTAACCCATTTGATGTTTTCGTGTCCCAGTCGTTTTATAAGCTGATAATAAACATTCAGGAAGTTTTCGTCGGGCGTAATCTTTATGGCGGCAAAAATTCGTTTCATGGTCTGTGTGCAAATGTATGATTTATTCAAAAAGTTTTTACTTTTGCCGTCTCGAAACTTGATTCTGGATGACCGGACTGAATAAGAGCCTCCAAAACTCTAAACTCCAGACTCCAGACTCAAAACTCGAAACTCACCCGGGGCATTAGCTCAGTTGGCTAGAGC
>JAOZOO010000231.1 GCA_029933225.1 Bacteroidales bacterium
TTCAGGACACTTGATCTCTGGGAAGAAAAGGTGGCACCATTTCCAGAAATTTTTCAAGTATGTCCGCCGAGTTCATACACCACCTGATAGTCAGTTCCAGGGTATTTTATTTCTGCCTGATTGAGCTTTTCAAACAGTTGAGAAAGTACTCTGTTTGCAGCCGGTCTGGATGCATTATGGACACGTACTTTCAATTCTTTGTTTACTGAATCAGGTAGAATATCTGCTTCAGTTACAAATAAATCCTGGAGTAATCTTCGTGCATCAGAGGATTTAACATTTGGACCGGTTATCAAGCCAACCATGGCCGTTTCCGCGCGATATGCAATCATTCGGACTGTATCCATAAGGCGCTTACGTCCTGGAAGCAAGCGATGAAATTTGTCTTTGTCTTCGAGTTCTTTCCAGGTAATATGTTTCTTTACATTTTTGAGTTCAAACTTTATTTCTTCCAATTCGTGTTCATAATTTTTAATTTCTTCCAATAAATCAGCCTTTTTCGTAACCCATTTATGGTATTTTGCTGGTTTTTCTTCTGTTGCAGGATGCATTGTCATTTCAGCAAAACGTGCGCGCCGATATCGAAGTTTATTTTGTAAAGAATTTCGTAATCGGTTCAATTGGCGCCACGTAGGATTTACGACCTTTTCGGTGCCAGGAAATTCAGTGGTACCGTATTCCATAATTACATCTATATCAAAATGTTGCATCATATAATTGAAAAAGTTTTCCTGGCACCATCTACTGAACATACGCACTGCCAATTGTGTATGAGATACTTCAAAAGCGGTGCTTATAATGCTGGTCTGATGTCCAGAATCGGTCAGCTTGCGAATCTCCCGCATCCAAACAGCGTTTTTGCCTGATCCTACCAAACTGCCCATTTCACAAAGATTCATTTTTACTGCTTCACCGCTCGTCAAAGTAACCTCGTGTCCGACAAACCAATCCTGAGGCCATGGATCAGCAGGATGCTTATGATAAGTCAAACAGGCAATTCGATGCTTTTTCCACATTTCTCCAAAAAAGGCAGGACTGTAACCCTCCCTGTCGAAAACCAGAATAAATCGGAAAAGAAAAGGATCATCAGCCAATTCCTGATCACTGGGTTGATCAGGAACTTCGGCAAGAAGCCTCGGTACTATATCGCTTCTCAAAGTCTCTAATAATCCTGTATCGATTTCTTTCTCTATTACAAAAAATGGACGACCGATCCAATCATTGATCCAGTAGTCAGTAACCCCGCGTAAACACAATCGCTCACGAGATACATAGCGACGTGGAAGTTTCGTCAAACGACCGTGATAAACACGAACATGACCGTCAATGTAAAGCGTACCAACGGCTTCGGGTTCTGATTGCATCCAATATCCGGAAAGATGTGCCGCCCACTTTTTGGCCCTTTCTCCTGCACTAAGCTCATCCATCTTCATCCGCAGGCAGCGAACCTCCGGAATACGATCCAATCCGAGCAATTTACCAAACTCACCGGGAGATTGTCCCCGTAGCTTCTCCGTTGTCTTGATCCGGCATAAGGCCATGAAAGCTAATAACAGCAAAATATGAAAAGTGGTGTAATACCCTTTTAACCGGCCCAAAAGTTTTTCAGCATTATCTAATAAACCGTTTAATAACAATGTGGGCAATGCACATAATATACCCCCTTTGGGAATGTCCAAACACGTTTGAAATTGAGCTGCTGCTCCAATGCACTTGCCAACGGATGCTAAAATTCGTTCACCAGCTCTGGTGCAGGCAACGCCCATTCCCTTGGCAGCCTCCATGTCTACTACACTGCGAAATGATTTTGTAACTGCCGCTTCAGAAAGATCAAGTTCTTTAAGTCTACCGTCATTAATTGCCTTTCGTAATGTGTCATATCGTACTTGAAGCGCTTCAGAAATATCTTTCCTGCTGATTCCTTGGTCCAGCATGTTTTGTGCTTTTTCAAGTATTTCCGGAACAAGTACAGTCCCTCGACGTTTACCCTTACGACGTTGAAAAAACGCTTCGGCTCCATCCTCGCGAAACTTCTTTACTGACCTGATTACACTTCTTTTTGATACTCCAAACGTATTTATAATTTGAACCTGTTTGCACGCTCCTGATTCAATTAACTGTGAGGTGATCATCCGAAACATGCGTTTGTCATCTGCTCTATGGGTAAATATCGGACATGTTCCATGAAAATAAGTCCATTGATCATCGTTGCGCCAAACATTGATCAATCCATTAATTTGTGTTGCACCTTCTGGAATAAGTGGTAATATCATTTGTGGCATGGCATCTTGTTCCTTTCACAAATTGTGATGGTTTTTGAAAGCTTAAGGTGCCATGTCTATTTTCCTATTGCAAGAATTTGTTTTCTCATGTTATAATGTTTGTAACGCTTTGTAATAAAACTTTATTATGAGGTTTCCACCAGTAAAATATAATTAGATGAGATCAAGAGTTCTGAA
>JAOZOO010000127.1 GCA_029933225.1 Bacteroidales bacterium
AATCCGTTAACTTTGGCAAAAATTTTCAACTATGATCGTTGTTACGGGAGCAGCCGGGTTCATCGGAAGCGTACTCACAGGAAAACTGATTGAAAAAGGGTTTGAAGATATAATCGTTGTTGACGATTTTTCAAGATCCGATAAGAACAAAAACCTGGAAAACAAAAAGTTCAGTCGCCCGGTGGAGCGGGATGATTTTTTTCAGTGGTTTGACGAAAATCCCGATGAGATTTCTTTTGTTTTGCATATCGGGGCACGTACCGACACGACCGAGTTTGATAAAAATGTTTTTGATATCCTGAACCTCAACTACTCGAAACAGGTTTGGGTTCGCTGTGCCGAACACCGGATACCGTTGATTTATGCTTCTTCGGCAGCTACTTACGGACTGGGTGAGTTTGGTTATCATGATGACCACGACATTGTTGAAAAACTAAAACCCCTGAACCCTTATGGCGAATCAAAGAACGATTTTGACAAATGGGTACTGAAACAAACAACAGCGCCTCCGTTCTGGGCCGGGCTGAAATTCTTCAATGTTTACGGGCCCAACGAATACCATAAAGGGCGGATGGCATCGGTAATTTTTCATGCTTTTAACCAAATTAATGAAACCGGAAAAGTGAAACTGTTCCGCTCGCATAATCCTGATTTCAAAGATGGTGAACAGTTGCGGGATTTTGTTTACGTGAAAGATGTGGTGGACGTGATTTTGTTTTTAATGAAAGATCAGCCGGCTTCAGGGCTTTACAATCTGGGGACAGGAAAAGCACGTACTTTTCTTGATCTGGCAAACTCTACTTTCCGTGCCCTTGATCTTAAACCCAATATCTTATTTATTGACACACCGGAAGACATCCGCGATAAATATCAGTATTTTACCGAGGCCAACATGGCGAAATTAAGGGGAGCCGGTTATGACCGGCCGTTTACTTCCCTTGAAGACGGTGTTGAGGATTATGTGAGGAATTATCTTGTGGGGCACAGATATTATTAACCATTGACAGCAAAGGAAGTGCATTTTTTTTAACCGCTATGATCGCAAAGTTTCCGCGAAGAACGCCATGTTATGTGATTTCAATGCTGCTTTTTTTAAATGGATAAAGCCAATGTGAGTGGTCATTATTGTTTACCGGACTTAAGCCCGGTGCAAAAAATCTTCTTCAGTTGAAATTTACCCTGATTTTTGTCCTATCCCTTATTTCATCCTTTCCGGATACTTCCGATGACCCGGATAAAAGCCCACACAGCAAGTACAATGACAATGGCAATACCGGTATATATAAAACTCCATTTCCCGATGTTAGCTATGTTGGCCATTGCTACTGTTTGGGTTTGCAGATTCGGGTACTGGTCAACAAGCTGACGCAGGTAGAGGTTCTCGATAAAATCGAACAAAGAACCGATTAAAGGAATAATCGTTAATACAACTACAGGCCACTTTTTTCGGGAAACAGGCAGCGAAAGCGCCAAGATGGTGAAAGCAAAAAACAATCCATAGGACAGCGGGTAAATGGAATCTTTTTGAGTGCTTTCTTTTTTATAGACAGACCGTCCTTCCTTTCCCATACAATCCAGTTCCTGATAAACTGTTTCCTGATCAATACCGAATAAAAGATCGGGGATTTCAGAGCAGCCGGGCCTGACAGAAGCATCGGTAATGCTGTTGACCATCTTCGGCATCATGTAATTTTTTGTGTAGATGAACTGGACCAGTAGAATGAGCCAGATTATCCATAAAAGTCTTCTGTTGATCATAATCAGGGTTGTTTATAATACTGTAATTTGAATCATCTTTTTGTAAACCTATTTCAGGACAAGACAGAGACTTGCCAGGTTGCCAATGCCCCCTATGCCTTTATTCTTCTATACCTCTATTCCCCATACCCCGTTCCTCACTTTTATATCTGGCTATCCTTACTCTTCATTTTCAATGCTTTCTCCCTGTCCGTCGTTTCGCCCACAACATGAATCACCATCCTGTTGGTCACGCCGCGCAGGGTGATGGGGCTGCTGGCAACGATGATCACATTGTCGCCTTTTTTAGCAAGCTTGTTGTCAAGCAGGTAACGGTCAACTTTAGCAACAAATTTACTACCCGAGGCAGGCTGTTTCATCTGAACAGGGTGAACACTATACAAGATGGCCATTTGCTCCAGGCGGGTGATATTTTCACCGAAAGCGATGATCGGTATCTGCATTTTCTGGAGAGAAAGCATAGCCGTACTTCCGCCGGAGTGTGCCCAGGTGATGATATATCTGGCATCCACATCTCTTGCAATGATGTTGACCCCGCGGGCCATGGCTGTTTTTCTGTTCAATATGCCGGCGTATTCGATGAACTGTCCTGTTTTTGTTTGTTTATCTTTAAGGTATTCACTTGTGTTATGGGCTATTCTCGCCATCATGGCTACGGCTTTCACGGGATGATGACCGACAGCCGTTTCGCCGGACAGCATGATGGCATCGGCACCGTCAATAATCGCATTGGCCACGTCGGAAACTTCGGCCCGTGTGGGAACCGGTTCCTCAATCATGCTTTGCAACATCTGCGTGGCGACAATGACATGTTTGCCCTGTGTTTTACACATTCTGATGATCTGTTTCTGCAGGATGGCCACCTCGGCCAGGTCCATCTCCACACCCAAATCGCCACGGGCCACCATGATGCCATCCGATTCGCGGACGATGGATTCAAGGTTTTCAATGGCTTGCGGCTTTTCAATCTTGCTGATGACCGGAATATAACTTTCCTCCTCAAAGGTTGTCGAAAACCCCAGGTCCCCGCTGGTGATCTCCAATCCGTGAGGTCTTGCTTTGTATTCCAGTAATTTTTCTTTCAGCGTCTTCACATCTTTGGCGCTTCTGACAAAACTTAACGCCAGAAAATGAAACCTGTTTTTTACGGCATATTCCAGACAGGCATAGTCCTTTTCAGTCATCGAAGGTAACGACAGTTGTGTGTCGGGCAGGTTGATCCCTTTGGATGAAGTCAACAGGTTGCCTTCCACGACTTCACATTCAAGGTATGTATCTTTGCCTTTTCCTTTCTCTGCAATGACCTTTAATTCAATGTTTCCATCGTCGAGCAGGATCTTTTCCCCGCGTTTTACTTCATCTATAAATTCAGGATAGGTTGTTGAAAACGTAAATTCATTGCCCGGAGAGCCACCCAAAACATCATGGGCAACAAACCGTATTCTTTGTTTTTCTTTCAGCAAAACGCCTTCGGGGATCACTTTGCCTACCCTGATCTTAGGGCCGGAAAGATCGCCGAGAATGGAAACATAAATACCTGTTTTCTTTTCAGCGGTTCGTATATTTTTAATCAGTTTATCATAATCCTTAAAAGCGCCATGTGAAAAATTGACCCTGAAGACACGGGCTCCCGCTTCGATGAGATCAGTGAGAACTTCCACCGAAGAGCTTGCCGGTCCCAGCGTGGCGATGATCTTGGTCATCTGAAAATTGAATTTATTCATTCGGTTTTGTTTTTAAGTCAACGGCAAAAGTAAAGGAAAGTTGGGTAAGTGGGTGCAATGGGTGTCACGCCTAATGCGTGATCGCAATGGTTATAATTCTGATTGAGGAAGATTATACAGGTTCCTATAATTTTTTTGCCGACTGTTGACTGCCGACTGCTTCCCGGTTAAAAAGAAATTTCCCTGACAACAGCGATCAGTTCGGCAAGCATCATGGCGGAGGCGCCCCAGATGATCTCATCCTGAATGAAAAAACAAGGGACACGGAATTTCTCTCCCCGGCTGTTCGTGACAACCTTTTTGGTGATGTTCCCTTGGTCGAGCAATTCATCAATATCAATCTCAAGGATTTTGTCCACTTCATCATTGCCATGCAGGTCAGGACGTGAAATAGTGTAGCCAACAAAAGGTGTAACATCAAAATTACTGGGATTGATATGAATGTTTGAAAGATGTCCGATGAGGAAAACCTGTGTCTCGTCAACGTTCACTTCTTCGCCGGCTTCACGCAAAGCGGTCTGCGACAAGGTTTTGTCTTCGGCTTCGTAACTCCCGCCCGGGAAAGCGATCTGCCCGCTGTGCACGCTGTTATCCTTTGGCCTTTTGATCATGATCAGTTTTATTTTCCCGTTGTCGGGATAAAAAAGGATCAGTACGGCGCTTTTCTTCGGTGGTTCGGTAAAGGTTTTACTCCTTAGTTCTTTAAGCCGGGTAACGGGTACCATGATCATTTGTGCTTTCAGGCCGGGGAGTTCCCCGTGTCTGAGCCGGTTTTCAAGTTGCGTAGTGAAAGTTTTGAATTTCTCCATTAAGTGGCAAAAATAAGGATTAGATTGTTAATTTTGCATATCTTCAGTTACAGGTGGCTATATCATTATTAACAGTTTAAATTATGAAACACACTTTCTTTATTATAATGATTCTCCTTTTCGCAACACTTGCGGGTTGCACTAACAAACCTTTTACGATGGAGGACAGCGGGCGTACCGTTGAACTTGATCTGGACAGCCCTTTCATGGTTGAGCTAAAAGGAAATGCATCTACCGGTTATGAATGGAAAGTAATGAATATGGATTCCACAGTTATTCGTCAAATCGGGCAACCGGGGTTTATGCCTTCCGGCGATGAGATCGGTTCAGGTGGCACATATACTTTCTGGTTTAAGACAGTCAGTTTCGGCGAAACGGAACTGGTCATCGGTTACGTCCGTCGTTTTGAATCGGACGAACCGCCGGAAAAAACATTTAAACTCAAGGTTATTTCGGGTACGATGGGTAGAATTACTGGGGAGTAAGGAGATTGGTGAGTAGTGAGTAGTGATTGGTGAGTGGTGTGATTGAGTGAAGTGAAGGTTTCAGGTTTACGGGTTGAGGGTTTCAATCAATAAAATCAAAACAGGACAGGATGTGTTTCATGGGCCGGGGTTTTATGCAATAAAATTAAAAAAAACTTTGGATTTGAAATGTAAACCGTATGTTTTTTATAGTAAATTTGTTACTGTTGTATTATATCGCCATCAGGATTAGTTATGAGCAAGAAAGTACAGAAATCACCGGTAATCAAAGCAGATCAGCAGGAACAGGAATTGTATTCGCTGATCCTTTACAATGATGACATTAACACCTTCGATTTTGTCATCGAAACGCTGATCGAGGTGTGTGAGCACGACGCCATGCAGGCCGAAAACTGTGCGTGGATCGCCCACTTCAAAGGGAAATGCAAAGTAAAAAGGGGAACCATCGAGGATTTAAAACCCCGTTACCAGGAAATGACCAACAGGATGTTAACCGTTGAGATAAAGTAAAAATAAAATGGATATTTTGAATGAGTTAAGCCCGGAATACATCACGGATAAAAAAGGAAAGAAGAAATCGGTGATACTTCCAATTGAGAAGTTTGAAGAACTTTTGGAAGATATTGAAGATCTTGCAGCCATGGCAGAAAGGAGGGAAGAACCGACAATCCCGCATGATGAGGTAATGAAATACTTACAGAATAAGAACAGGAAATTACAGAATTATCTATTCGATTATCAATAGAGAACTTATTACAGAGATTATAAAAGTTGGTCATCGAAAAGATGTGTATAAAAAATGGAAAAGATTAAAATAGAAAATTGGATATGTGGACTGTCATCATCATATTAATTCTTGTGGGCATCCTGATGCTCTTGCTTGAAATACTGGTCATCCCGGGATCGGGGGTGGCCGGCATTATCGGCTTTGCCCTGATGGTTGCGGGTATCTGGCTAGCCTATTCGCGTCAGGGAGTGACGGCAGGAAATATCACGCTGGGCATTACTCTGGGTGTGAACCTCATCGGGCTGATCCTTGCTTTGCGTTCAAAAACATGGAACAAAGTCATGCTGAAAACACAGATCAACAGTAAGGCAAAAACGATTCCTCTCGAAGAACTAAAACCGGGTGACAAAGGCAGGACAGTTTCCCGTTGTGCGCCCATGGGGAAAGCCCTGTTCAACGACAGGTTTTATGAAGTCAGTGCTTTCTCCGAATTTATTGATCAGGAACAAGATATTGAGATTGTAAAGATCTCCGGAAATAAAATTTTTGTTAAACAAATAAAAAAATAATCATGGCTAATATTTATGTAATTATTGCTGCCGGTATCGGCGCCATTTTTCTTTTATGGCTTCTTTTTTACTTTATTCCGGTAGGATTGTGGTTTACCGCGTTGGTATCCGGTGTCAGGGTTTCGTTGTTGCAACTCATCCTGATGCGGTGGCGTAAAGTACCACCGGGGGTCATTGTAAACAGTATGATCGCTGCCACCAAAGCAGGCCTCTCGCTGAAGCGGGATGATCTGGAAGCACACTATCTTGCGGGAGGTCATGTACAGGCAGTCGTCAATGCACTGATTTCTGCCGACAAAGCCAATATGGATTTGAGCTTTAAAATAGCTACGGCCATAGACCTTGCCGGTCGTGATGTGCTGGAGGCCGTACAGATGTCGGTTAACCCCAAAGTGATTGACACCAAAAAAGTGGCTGCCGTTGCCAAAGACGGTATCCAGTTGATTGCCCTGGCGCGGGTTACCGTTCGTGCCAACATTCAGCAACTGGTTGGTGGTGCCGGTGAAGAAACCGTCCTGGCCCGTGTAGGTGAAGGAATCGTTTCCTCGATCGGCTCTGCTGATTCACACAAGGCCGTGCTTGAAAACCCGGATACCATCTCCAAGCTGGTGCTTGAAAAAGGACTGGACTCGGGGACGGCATTTGAAATACTTTCCATTGACATTGCCGATATTGACATCGGGAAAAACATAGGAGCCGTCCTTCAGATGGATCAGGCCGATGCTGATAAAAACATTGCCCAGGCCAAGGCCGAAGAGCGCAGGGCCATGGCTGTAGCTGCCGAGCAGGAGATGAAAGCCAAAGCACAGGAAGCCCGCGCCAACGTGATCCAGGCAGAAGCCGAAATCCCCAAGGCCATTGCCGAAGCTTTCCGTTCAGGTCAGCTTGGTATTATGGATTATTATAAATTCCAGAATATACAAGCCGATACCAGGATGCGTGAATCCATTGCAGACACACCTCCTGACATCAAGGAAGAGGATAAGAAGTAAAAAGGCTGACTGATAATAATTTTCACTATTATGCCGTTTGCTTATCATGGAACCGTTGAATAATTGAATAAAACTTCATCGTTAACTTAAATTCATTCATCACGTAAAGAGGTAAAGGAAAGGGAACTGTTGATTTTTACAGCCTCGGTGAATTTTATAAGAAGGTCTGTGATAAATTGGATTTAACGGGGAACTTTTTTTACCGGCTTACAATTTTTCTTATAATCATGTAAGTTTGAACAACTTGTGAACTGAAAAAACCGATTGTGGAGAGGGAAGAAGAAATACGGAAAAAGTTTTTGCTTCTACTGAACAGTTGCAACTCGGAGATTTGCCACGAAGACAAGGAACTCCTGAAAAAAGCGTTTGATATTGCTTATGAATTTCATAAAGGGAAAACATTACCCAACGGCGACCCTTATATTTTTCACCATCTGGATGTGGCCATCACGGCCATGAAGGAGATAGGCCTCGGCCCCACATCGGCAATCTGTTCACTGTTGCACGGTGAGGAAATGAAATCGAAAAAGATGATTGAACAGGTACGAAATGAGTTTGGCGAACAGGTGGCCGAGATACTGGATGGATTCAACAGGATTTCGGAGCTGCGCACCGAGCGCATTTCCTATCAGTCGGAAGCTTTCAGAACCTTGTTTTTATCACTTGTCAACGATATCCGTGTCATTCTGATCAAACTGGCGCATCGCCTGAACGACATACGAAACCTGGAGCAATTAGGCGATAAAGCGGAAGCTTTTGTCAATGAGATCAAATACCTGTATTCACCTATCGCCCACCGTCTGGGGTTGTATAATGTGAAAACGGAATTCGAGGAACGCATCATGCAATTCGAGAATCCTGAGGTGTATTATTCCATCCAAAGAAAAATAAGAGAAACCAAGAAAAAAAGAGAAGTTTACATTCAGGAGTTCATCCGCCCGATCAACCGTGCACTTTATGAACAGGGATTTAAATTCGATATCAAATGGCGCACAAAGTCCGTTCCTTCCATTTATGCCAAAATGAAACGGCAGAATGTGGAATTTGAAGAAGTGTTCGATCTGTTTGCCATCCGTATAATTGTGGACTCCCCGCCGAAAAAAGAGAAAGAAGCCTGCTGGAAAGTTTATTCCATTGTCACCAATCTTTACCCGCCGAATCCCAAGCGTTTACGCGACTGGATCACAACACCCAAGGCCAGTGGCTATGAGTCGCTGCATACGACTGTTCTCGGAAAAAACAAAAAATGGGTAGAAGTCCAGATACGGACCAAACGAATGGACGAGGTTGCAGAAAAAGGACAGGCGGCACACTGGCAATATAAAGGCGTAATGCAAAAGAAAGATACCGAAGACTGGCTGAGCCAGGTTCGTGATATTCTTGAAAATCCCGATCAGATCATTCATGATGAACTGTATCGTGCTGCAATAAATCATACGGATAAAATATTTGTGTTTACACCGAAAGGAGACCTGAAACAACTGAAAAAAGGTGCAACGGTACTGGATTTTGCTTATGAGATTCATACTGCCGTGGGAGCCACCTGCAAAGGAGCACGTGTGAACAACCGCATTGTCCCCATCAGGTACGTATTGCAAAACGGCGACAAGGTGGACATCATCACAGCCAAAAACCAGAAACCCAAACTTGACTGGCTTGCTTTTGTGGTTACCGAGAAAGCACGCTCCAGGATAAAACGGCAACTGAAGGAAGAAAAATATGCCGAAGCCGAGATCGGGAAAGAAATGTTGCTGCGAAAGCTGAAGCACTGGAAAATGAAAAGCTCCGATGACCTGATCAATGTGCTTGTCAAGCATTATAAATTGGATACGGCTGTGGACCTGTATTACCTGATCGCTGAGAATAAAATTGAAATGCCGATGATAAAAAAGCAGCTTGTCGATTTTATCGAAGCTGACGGCATGCGCAGGAGTCAGGAGGTGGTCGAAGCAAAACCCGAAGAAAAAGAAACAAAAGCTGAAACCCAGGATATCATTTACATTGGGGAGAACCTGAAAAATATGAATTACCGCCTGGCGAAATGCTGCAATCCTATTCCCGGGGACAAAGTTTTCGGTTTTGTAACCACTCTGGGCGGGATTACGATACATCGTTATTCGTGTCCCAATGCGAAAAACCTGCTTGCCAAATATCCCTATCGTGTAATGACCGTAAAATGGATCAAAAGCGGTGAAAAAGTTTTCTCGACAACCAACCTGAAAATTACGGGCTCTGATGAACTGGGAGTAGTCAGCGCCATAACGCGAACAATTACGGATGATTTGCGTGTTAATATGCGTTCTATCCAGTTTCAGAAAAAAGGAAAACATTTTGAGGGCCGGGTTTCGGTGATGGTAAAAGACCATGAGCATCTTGACCAGCTTATTGCCAAACTGAACCAGGTGAATGGGGTGGAGAAGATCGTGAGGGTGAAGTAGTCTGCAGCATTCAGCCGGCAGTCA
>JAOZOO010000128.1 GCA_029933225.1 Bacteroidales bacterium
CCTGTTTAACTTTTTTTAAACTTCCTTAACATTTTAAATCAGGATGTTACAATACATTTGCCGGTAAACCTTTAAAAATTTAATTATGAAATCACAACCCCGTATTTTCATTTTTACATCGTTGCTTTTTATCGTTCCCTTTTTCCTCCACAGCCAGGAAAGTGGAAAAACCGGTAAAACGGTTCACATCAAAACCGTTGAAAAAACCGGCGACAAAGTCATTGTTACCGATACCACATTCACTCTTCCGGAGGACGGGGATTTGGGTGAAATAATTCAGGAATACTCAAAAGCCGGCACTTCGGACAGTTCAACAATTCAGGTGATGGTTGATATCGATGAAGAAAAAACTGATAAACCCGGCAAAAAAGTGATTATCATCGATGAAGATGGTGAGCATGAGGTTACCCTTTCCGGAAAAAGCGGAAGCGGCAGGGTTACTGTTTACAAAAATGATGTAAACATGAACCGGGAGCCCCATCTCATTACCCATTCCAAAGTCATAAGAATCACACCTGACGGCGAAGAAGAGATGATCATCGTGAAACCGCACGGCCACCACAAAACAATCAGGTGGGATAAGGATGATGAAGGATGCGGTGATTTTGAATTTGAGTTTGACACCGATGCCCTGGAAGAACAACTGGAACTATTCAGGGAGCAGATGGAAAACATTGAGGAATATATCGAGGAAAAGTACGAAAAGATGCACAACGACAGCATCCTTCGGCAGAAACTGGAAAATCTGAAAAATATTGACTTTGACCTCCCAACAGTTGAGTTTTTCCCGGGTGCATTCAGGTGGGTTGAAGATGAGCTATCGGATGAAGTAACGGATATCGAACTGCGGGATGCAGGCATCAAAAACAAACCCGACCGTCTAGACCTGTCATTGCTCAATGTGGATAACGACAACGGCCTTGTGGAACTCTCTTTTACAATGAAAGAAGAAGGAATCCCAAAAGTCACCTTATATAATATATATGGGGATAAAATATTTTCGGGCATACCGGAACTAAAAGACGGCAAATACAATCTGACCATTGACCTGTCGAAAAAACAACACGGAACCTATTACCTGATGATCGTTTTAAAAAACAGCTCAAAGACTATCCGTATTCAAAACTGACAGACAAACCCTCATTTTGCTGATTTGATCTACCAAACCCGTCAGGAATAATTCCCGCCGGGTTTTTCATTTCGGGTAAAATCTTACCTGTATCCATGCTTTTTAAATCTGAAATAACGCCTGTTTTAAAATATTTCAAAATTTTTTTTGAATTTTTTTTATTTTTTCACACTGATTATTAATGCCTTATAATTTATTTTAAAATATTTTATACTTTTTTTACAGAAAAGCGCAACTTTTTTCCCCCGTTATAGTATAACCCCTTTGAAAACATAAAAAACCTGTTCAAACATGTCATTCTCTGTAATAGCGGATTCAAAACGTACCACGGAACTTTCTTTAAAAGAAAGAAAGTTGGGTAGTGCGACTTTAGAAGCCATCTCGCAAGAGGTGCCTTTCAGTAAAATGTTTGTACTCGATTTTATCGGGTTACTTTTCATTTATTTTGTCCCCGCTATTTCACACTTGTTAAGCGTTCCGCTTTACTTTATCGAACCCATGCGTTTAATGGTGATCATTGCTATGATCTTCAGCTCAAAGCGCAACACCTATTTAATAGCTCTTTCATTACCTGTTTTTTCCTTTCTTATCTCTTCACATCCTATCTTTCCTAAAATGCTCATCATGACTCTCGAGCTGGGATTAAACGTTTGGTTGTTCTATTTGTTTGCCAGGTTAATGCGCAACTACTTCTATGCAATGCTTTTGAGTGTTGTGTTGAGTAAAGGCGTGTATTATTTGTTAAGTTATATGGCTGTTCACATGTCATTCATGGGCACCAGCGAGGTGAGTACCATCCCGTTGTACATCCAGGCAATTGTAACGGTCGTATTCAGTACGTATGTTTTTATCATGTTCTCCAGAAAGGAAGCACTGGATCCCTACATTGATCCGACAAAATAAATCAGGTACGTTTCCATAGTTTGTTTTAGGTTGCTGCTGCTCGTGTTATTCATTGGGCAGCAGTTTTTTTTGTGCCTGCCGGTTTTTACCGGTTAATGATTCATAACATTCCCCGTTTACACAAATCTCTTATTTTTAACCAAAATTCAGACAACCTGTTATTAATCCTGCTGTCTGTTAAATAACTGGAAAAGCACGAATGATTTCGGATGATCAGATCATAGACGGGTGTAAAAAAGGAAAGCGTCATGCATTTAATATGTTATATCAAAAATATGCCTCGCTTTTACTCGGTGTGTGTATGCGATATTCCCGGACAAAATCCGAAGCGGAAGATGTTTTGCAGGAAGGATTTGTGAAGATTTTTAAAAAAATAAACAGCTTTGAGGGAAGAGGATCATTCGAAGGATGGTTAAAACGTATTATGGTGAACACGGCAATCAATCAGTATAAATCGTCGAAAAAACATCAGAATCATTATGATATTGATGATTATAACGTCTCTGATCATGAAGAAGAGGAAGGACTGGTTGAAGTTTATGACGAGATCAATCAGCACAAGCTGATGCAAATGATCAACGATCTGCCCGACGGGTACAGGATGGTTTTTAACCTGTATGTCTTCGAGGGCATGTCGCATAAAGAAATTGCGGAGATCATGGGTTTTCAGGTCAACACTTCCAAATCACAGCTTTCAAAAGCGAGGAAAATGTTGCGGGTGATGATTGAAAAAGTACAACAGAAAAAAGTGAACGCATGAAAGCGAAAAAGAACATAGATGATCTTTTTAAAACCGGGCTGGGAGGATTCAGGGCCGAACCTTCCGGTCAGGTTTGGGAAAAGATTGAAACAGACTTTTTCAAAGGGTCTGTTTATAAAAGGTGGTATTATGCCGCTGCCTTATTACTGCTCCTGTTAACTGCCGGAGGCATTTGGTATTTCACATTCGACAATGGTACACAACAAGAAAATGTAGTCGAAACAAAATTGCACAACAACACCCCATTTGAAAAAGAAGCGGTCCCGCAATCAGGCACAAAAATCACTTCGGAAAAAGGGACGAGAGTGCCGGAAACACAGAATGAAACGTTAAATGTCCCGAATGAAGGGACAGAAAACAATGCTTTGGCCTCGGAGGAAAAATCCGCTGAACAAATCATAACCACAAATGTTATGGAAAACAACCCGGCCACAGCCGAAAACAATCCGGAAGAGCCGGGGGAGTCTCTTAAAGACACTTATGTTTTGCCTCCATCACTGAATATGTTATTCCTCGAAAAGAGATCAGTGAATATTGCCACCTTTCCTGACGTTTATCAATTCGATCAGGACAAAATACCCGGCATGCAGAAATACATGGAGAAACAACGGAGAACTCATTTTTACACCGGGGCCTCTTTCATGGCGGGAATGTCTTATTATCAATCCACCCAGGACCAGTTCACATGGGCTGCCGGTCTTTCTTTCGGGATTACTGCGGGTAAATTTTATTTTGAAACCGGCGTGGATTACCAGTATATGAAAGAAAGGGGGATTTATTCAATCCAGTTGAGAAGCTATGACAGTGTGGGATATTATAATAAAGTTACCTCGTTTGAGGTTAACCCCGTCAATCCCAATCAGATCATTTACAACACGCATAAAGTAACGGTTTACGACAGTGTGCATCACTATACACTCACCACTCCGTTATTCAAATATCAATATATAAACGTACCTGTTCTGGCCGGGTTCAGATTTTACCAGAAAGAAAAATTTTCTGCTTCGGTGGAAACAGGGGTCATTTTGTCGATGATGGTGAGCAAAGAGATTCCTGAAGAATCCTATTACGACCCGGAATATACGGTGGTCCGGATCATCAACAACACACCGGAAAGAGTTGACTGGAATTTGTTGTTCCAGCTTGGCATCCGGCTGAATTACAGGATACACAAGTCCCTGTCTCTGTCAGCCGAACCCGTTTTTACCAAATACCTGAATTCTGTTTACGATACGGAAAAAGGTTACAGCAATACAAAACCCTACAATATGGGATTGAAAATTGGCATTTATTATGGGTTTTAAACTGTTTAAAAAATGAGAAGTATTAAAAAGATATATTTTGTACTGACCCTGTTGTTCTTGATGGCTAATGGGCTTCATTCACAATCATGGATTTATTTTACCGGAAAGGTAAGCGTTAAGGACTCGGGGGATCCCGTTGCCGAATACCCTGTTTTTATTTCAACGGACGACTCACTTGGTGGCATCGTAGCTTTTACAAACTACCAGGGTATCTATTTCGACTCCCTTTTCCTGATGCCGGGACAGTCAGCCATGGTCACCGTTCTGGATTGCGAGGAAGAACCACACTCACAGGTATTCCCAAATCCAGACTCGTTAAATACCGCCGATTTCAGCATTTGTATTTTTGAAAATGACTGCTTTGCATTCTTTAACTGGGAACCCGATTCTGCAGACCTTCAAACCATTCAGTTTTTCAACTTTTCGGAAGGCAATTTTACATCCTGGGAGTGGGATTTCGGTGACGGCACAACTTCGACAGAGTTCGACCCGGTGCACCATTACGAAGAAGCAGGAGTTTACCAGGTTTGCCTCACCATAAGCGACAGTGCCGGATCATGCCAGGATACTTACTGTGATTTTATTTTTACAGGTGAAGATCGATGTATTGCCGATTTTGACTGGGAACCGGATATTGATAATCCGATGGAAATAAACTTCACCGATCTGTCATCCGGCAATATTGATTACTGGATATGGGATTTTGGCGATGGCAAAGAATCGTATGAACAAAACCCAACGCATACTTATGACCTGCCCGGTGAATACATGGTCACACTCAATATATTCGACTCACTTGGTTTTTGTTACGATTTTATCGACAAAGAGATATCTGTTGAAAATGAACCAAACTGCCAGGCTGCTTTTGCCATCACACTGGATACGTTGAACAACACTCCTTACGTTTATTTATTTCAGGATCAGTCGGAAGGAAAACCCGATAGCTGGTACTGGGATTTTGGCGACGGAAACTTTTCTTATGAACAAAATCCTGTCCATACTTACGAAAAGGAAGGGACTTATGAGGTTTGTCTTTCCATTACGGCCGACAGTTGTTTTGATACCAGATGCTCAACGGTTAACACCCCGTCATATTATGATTTTGGCGGGCAGGTATTTCTCGGAAAATACCCTATCAACATTGAAGAGGATGACAGTGCCAACCGGGCAATTGCCTACCTGTACAGACGCTATGAAAACAAATGGAAACTGATGGATACCCGGGAATTCTGGAAGTTTGGCTATTACTGGTTTACACAAAAACCGGAAGGAGAATACATCATCCGTACCGACCTGTTGGAAGGATCACCGGATTATGAATACTATGCTCCTGCTTATTATGAAAACAGAAGTTTCTGGACCGGGGCCACTATTTTTGATTTGAAAGACAGTGAACAGTTTACCGTGAATATTAATTTAAACGAAACGGCGGAATTTCAGACAGGAACAAGTGAAATCTATGGTACACTCAAATCGGGAGCGTCATGCGAAAATGACCTTGATCTGAAAGACCAGTTGGTTTATTTGTTGAATGATGATAATCAAGTGCTGACATATACGTATTCAGATGCCGGTGGCAAGTTTGATTTTCAAGGACTTGGTAAAGGAAGCTATCGCGTAAGGGCAGAGATTACCGGGAAATTATCTCCGGTGGCAGAAGTCAAAATTGACGATTCTAACCCCATGCCCGGCGAAATCACACTGGAAATTGACTGTAACGCATGGGTAGGAATTGATGAACAAATTGCGGATGCGGAAAACGAAATACATGTCATGAACATTTTCCCCCAGCCGGCCTCCGGAAACATGACCGTGGCGCTTTCAATCAAAAAGCCGGGGAATTTTCAATTCGAATTCATCGATCTGACCGGAAAAATGGTCTGGTCAGGCACATCCCGGCTAACGGAAGGCAGAAATAGTCTGACCATGGATGTGACCCGTTTTAAGCCGGGGCTTTATCTTTTAAAGATCGCCAACCTCACCGAACCGGCAGTAATTACCAAAAAAATACTAATCAGATAAATAGTTCCGGAAAAAATAACAACTCAGGCAACCTTTCATATTCGTGTTGTCTTTTGTGTAAAGAAATTAATTGATCAATTAAACCAATCAACCGGAAGAGGAGTAAATCGAATGTTTAATCTAAATTTTAAAATGATGAAGAAACTATTTTTAGCGATTTTATTGATGATTGCTGGCTTTATGGTATCCGGTCAGACTTACAGCGTTTCGGTTTCCGGAACGGTGGAAGACATTGACTCGGGCGATCCCATTAAAGGCCAAATGGTATTTATCAATACCGACAGTATTTCCGGTGATTTTTTCTATTACAACATGGTCGTTACGAATGACAACGGCTATTTTGAAGATTCTTTTGATGTCCCCACGGGCGTTTCGGGCGACCTGTTTGTTTCCACTTACGGATGTGATGATGAAATGCTTGTGGAACAGGTTCAGTTTTCCGAAAACAACAATGATTTTACTTTTGCTTTTCAGACCTGTGAAGACGGGGGCGGCGGAGAAGAGTGCCAGGCCATGTTTTATTATTACCCCACCGACGACCCGCTGACCATCCAGTTTATGGACGAATCTTTGGGTGATCCCGACAGTTGGGAATGGACTTTCGCCGGTGGCGGCACTTCCGATGAGCAAAACCCAACACACACTTTTGAAAAAGAAGGTGAATATCTGGTCACCCTGACCATTACCAACGACAGCACAGATTGTACCAATACTTTTGAGATGCCTGTGAGGGTGGGCGACTCCATTTGGTATCCCGACTCCTGCGTGGCTATGTTTTATGTATATCCCGATGATTCCAATTTCATGACCATGGTTTTCAATGACATGAGCATCGGCTATGACGGCAACCCGCCCGATAACTGGAGCTGGGACTTTGGTGACGGTTATACTTCCGATGAGCAAAATCCTGTTCACACTTATGCCGAAGAAGGCAGCTATCAGGTTTGCCTGATCATCAGCACCGATGACGGTGATTGCGAAAGCACCTACTGTGAATATATTGAAGTTATTGACTGGGACAACGGCTGCGAGGCAGGATTTTTCTACTTTCCGGCACAGGATTCCGTACCATCAGATGGTTATGGCATTCAGTTCGTTGATGTATCGTGGAGTGATCCTGCAAGCTGGAACTGGGATTTCGGTGACGGAGGAACTTCAACCGAACAAAACCCGTTACACATTTATTCCGATGAAGGTTATTACCGGGTTTGCCTGACTATAGCCAACCCTGCAGACAGTTGTGAAGACACCTATTGTGAAGAGATTTATGTAACAAACGACAGCATTTACGATTGCTATTCATGGTTTGAATATGAAATAAATGAACTGACCGTCGATTTTGAAGGTTATTTGAACAACGACAATGATGATGCAATATTTACCTGGGATTTCGGCGACGGCAACACCGCTTCCGGACAAAGCGTATCGCATACCTATGCTGAAGATGGTATATATCCTGTTTTTATGGAAGTTAGTGATTCGGCGAGTGGTTGCTATTCGGCTTATACCGAAGTATTGTGGATTGGTGATGACATCACCTTTGAAGTGGACGGTACTGTCTATCTTGCCGACAGCAACAGCATGTATGCTGATGACGGAACAGTTTACCTGATGACATTCGACACCATCCGCGAAAACCTGGTGAATGTGGCACAGACAAGCATTGAAGAGAATGGGTATTATCATTTTGAAGGCGTAGCGCTCGAAAGCTGCATTTACTTTGTCCAGGCCGATCTTTCGGAGAATTCCGCTTATTACGGCGACTACGTTCCGACGTATCACATCAGCGCTTTGCACTGGATGGACGCCTGGCCGATATTCCCGTTCTTTGATAACGAACCGTCAGATATATACATGATCCCGGCAGAGGAAGACAATGCTTCCGGCGACGGGATGATCAACGGACTGGTAACCTATGAAGACGGACGTGCCGTGATGCCTGGCGTGGAAATACTCCTTTTCGATGCAGACAACAACCCGCTGACTTATGACCTGACTGACGGAGACGGACAGTTTGACTTTTCACAATTACCTTATGGTACATATATCGTTTATACGGAAATTGTGGGTATTGAAACCACACCGGTAACGGTTACGCTGACTGCCGACAATCCGGATGAAAATATCAACATCGTTGTCAAAAATGGCGAAGCGTTACTCGGTATGGGCGAACAGCAATCGGCCTACATCGAAAATGTCGGAAAAATCTATCCGAATCCTGCTCACGAGCAAATTTCGGTGGATATCAATATGAAAAAAGGTTCGGAACTTAATTTTACACTTGTCAATAGTTTTGGTCAGCAATTGATAAATGAAACAAAGCAAGCTAATTCCGGAATCAACAAAATCAAACTCAACACCAGTGATCTGCCCAAAGGAATTTACTTTGTGAAGATACAGGCTGGTGACGGCGTGGTACACGTACAAAAACTTATCAAATTCTAAATGCCTTTTCCGGTTATTCTGCCCTGTTCCGGTTTTTCCGGGGCGGGGCTTTTTTTCTTTTGTTCTGCTGGTCGGGATTTGCTCCAAAGGAGTGGCTGCGGCATAAATCAGAAAGAGTAGAAGACAAGCGGTCAATTGCTGCCGAACGGATCATCCAGTCCGCAAAGCTCCAGCGATATTTGCCAGAGACGTTCCTGAACTTTTGTGTCGTAAGAAATGGCTGATGACCGGCTTTCCCGGCGATTCATAAAATATTTGCCGGTTACTCCTTTCAGTTCCGGAGAGGTGGCGACATAAACCTCGTTTCGTGCCCCCTCTGCCACCGGAGCGCCTCCCACACCCCACCCGGCATGCAACAGCTTGGTGCTGATCACTCCGGGATGAAGGCAATTGGAAGTGATGGTTGTGTCTTTCAGCTCACGGGCCAGTTTATAGGTAAACAGCACATTCTCTAACTTGGAAACGGCATAGGCATTGTATCCGTCGTAATACTTTTCACCGTTCAGGTTATCAAAATCAATGCTGCCGGCCTGAGCCATGGAGGCCACATTAACGATCCTTCCTTCTTCTGCCTTACCAACAAGGTCAAACAATTTAAGGGTGAGAAAAAAAGGAGCAAAATAATTCACCATGAACGTCTTTTCAAAACCATTGGGCAGGATTGTCCTGTAACCTTCAAAGACCGCTGCATTGTTCAGCAATACATCCAGTTTTTCAAATGATGACCTGATTTCATGTGCAAGTTTTTCGACTTCCCCGAAGTCGGTGAAATCGGCATTGAAATAGTGCAGGTTTTTATTTCCGGTCTGTCGGGCAATCTCCTCCGTCACCTGACGGCCTCTCTTTTCATTTCTGCCGTGAAGGATCACTTCATAACCCATTTCCGCGAGGGTGAAAGCCGTTTGCCTACCGATACCGTCCGTGGAACCGGTTACAAGAATTCGTTTCAT
>JAOZOO010000232.1 GCA_029933225.1 Bacteroidales bacterium
CAAATATCATTTTCATTGTTGCCGACGACCTCGGCAAATTCGAAATCTCTGCCTTTGGTTCCGAAACCATGAAAACACCTTCTATTGACAAGCTGGCCGGCGAAGGAGTTTTGTTTACCGACTGTTATTCCAGTTCGCCGGTTTGCGGACCCTCACGAGCAGGTCTGATGTCGGGGAGATACCAAAACCGCTTTGGCTTCGAAACACAGCCCATGGAAGTCTATCCCAACAACCTGCTGGTTTATACCATTGGCAGGTACATGGCCAATACAGGGGATTTTGTCATGGATGTCAAGCCGAAATTTCCGCCGGAATGGCAAATGGAGAAACAGGGATTGCCTCCCACCGAGTTCACTCTGGCCGAAATACTGAAAATGCGTAATTACCATACCGCCTGCATCGGAAAATGGCATCTTGGCTACGCCAAAGACCTGGTACCGAACAACAGGGGATTTGATTACCAGTACGGTTTTTACGGGGCTTTCTCTCTTTACTCGAAAAAAAGAAACTCACCCAACATGGTGAATTTTGCCCCGAACTCATTTTCATACAAAGTACAATGGAAAACAGGAAGAAAAGAAACCAGTGCCATAAGGCGTAACAACAAGCTGATCAAAGAGGAGAGGTACCTGACGTACGCCATCCTCGACGAAGGTATCGAATTCATTGCACGTCACAAAAATGATAAAGACCCGTTCTTCCTTTATCTTGCTTTCAACGCTCCCCATGTTCCTTTTCAGGCGCCCAGGGTTTATTATGAGCTCGAAAGCGATGAGCCTGATGAACTGAAACGTATATATCATGCGATGATACATGTACTTGACGATGCCATCGGCGTTCTTATGGATAAATTGAATAAACTGGGGTTAGAGGAAAACACGATGATCTTTTTCATAAGCGATAACGGTGGCGCTTCCTATACGGGAGCTACCGACAACGGGCCCTATAAAGGAGGGAAACTTACCGAATTTGAAGGCGGTGTCAATGTGCCGTTCATCATGAAATGGAAAGGTCATATACCGGAAGGTTTGGTGTATGATAAACCGGTCAGCTCGATGGACATCTATATGACTTCCGCAAAAGTGGCCGAATGTCCGTTACCCGACGACAGGATTTACGACGGTGTGAACCTTGTTCCCTATCTCAATAACGAAAAAACAGGCTGGCCTCACGAGGTATTTTACTGGAAAGCCGATCATATTCAGGCCATGCGCAACAAAAACTGGAAATTCCTGATGAGTACACGCGACAACTGGATTGAATTGTACAACATCAGTAAAGACAAGTACGAACAATATGATGTTTACGGAGAAAAACCGGATACGCTGGAACAAATGCTGCGTCAGTATGATGAATGGAAAATGAAACTGCATCCCCCGCTCTGGCCGCGGCTGATGGACCACAAATTCACCATTGACGGTAAAGAATATCTGTTTCCTGCTTAAACACGAAGAAAATGAAAACTTTCAAGAAAATATTTGTTTATCTCGCTTTCATACTGCTTGGACTTTTCTCCGCCGAGCGGGCACAAGCCCAGCTTTTCTGGATTGGCGTTGACGGCAATGCGGTTTATTCATGGTTTGCCTCTCCGAAACTTGATGAAGCAGCCGGTGAAAAGAATGTGATCACTTACGACGGCTGGGGTTGGAATCTCGGCGCTTTTGTGAGGTACGGAAAACGCCCGTTTGTACTTGTCGGGCTGTCATGGACACGAACCTACAGCAAATTTGCCATCAATGACCCTGGAGACGAATTAAATATCTCAGAAAGTATCAAACTGAATAATTTTGATTTTGCCGTAAAAATCGGGTACGAAGTGCTCCAAATGCCAATGTTTAAAGCAGATGTGCACGGGGGCCTGTTCATCGGCAGGTCGCTGTTGTTTTCGGGCGAAAGTATTTATTTTGAAAACAGTGATTTCGTAAAACCGCAATGGGGTATCACCGGCGGTATCGGCTTTCAGTTCACTAATCTCATCTTCGGAGTGGATTACAGTTACCATTTTTCAGAACTTTTCAAACCGGTGGACATTGACGGCACACCTTACCAAATCGGCTCGAAGATTCAGATGGTCGCACTGAAGGTAGGATTTATGTTTTAGAGCGTTAAGCAGGTTAGGTGTTAAGAGAAAAGAGTTAGGTGGTGAATTCTCCGGTCCCCGTCTCGACCCGCTCGTCCGAAAAGGAATGCATGGTAAAAACGCCTGAATTGGTATAATATATCTTTGCGTACATAGCGACTTCACTGCGCACTTTGCGGTTAGGTTGCAATACGGAGTATCCCGCCCCCCTGACACCTAATTCCTAACTCTTCAATTCCAATCCTCACACCTGGGTTGCCTGCACACAGGGCTTGCCAAAACCTGTCAGGAAGCCCCAACGATAACACATAACTTTTAAAATTCCAAAAATCAAAATCCAAAAATCAAATAAAATCCAAAACTC
>JAOZOO010000233.1 GCA_029933225.1 Bacteroidales bacterium
CATTATTGCCATTAACATCCAGCATACCGGGGACGCTTTTTATCTGATATTTCATGGTGCTTTTTCGGCCAGCGCTTTAAAAGGGGGTGTGATCGGTGTGCTGGTCGTGGGATTTCAACGTGCTGCTTTCTCCAATGAGGCTGGTGTGGGATCGGCAGCTATTGCTCACTCGGCAGTAAAAACAGATAAACCCATTACCGAAGGATTTGTCGCATTGATGGAACCGTTTGTGGATACGGTTGTGATCTGTACCATGACCGCCCTTGTCCTGATCTTTACAGGAACTTATACAAATCCCGAAGGTCTGGAAGGTGCACAATTGACCTCCAATGCTTTTGAGCAGGTGTTCCCCTGGTTTCCTTACTTGCTGGTTGTTGCCATTTTCCTGTTTGCATTTTCAACCATGATTTCCTGGTCCTATTACGGGCTGAAAGGTTTCGATTATCTTTTTGGCGGATTTTCCGAAAAACTTTTTGGCAACCGCAATGTGTCCAAATACACTTATTTCACCATTTTCCTGATTTTTATTGTCATTGGCTCTTCATCCAATCTGGGGTCGGTTATGGACTTTTCGGATATGATGATCCTGTCCATGGGATTTCCCAATATTCTTGGGTTGTTGATTCTTGCGCCCGAAGTGCGCCGTGAGTTGGATGACTACTGGAGGAAACTCAAATCCGGAGAGATCAAAAGATTCAAGTAATGCGGATCGCCATTCTTCTATTAAACAAAGGACGTGGCAGCGGTGAGGTGGCACGTCAGCATACAAGGCATCTGATCAAACAGGGGCATCAGGTGTTTTTCATTCATCCAGGCATCGGTAATGGTGTGAATGGCGCTGTAAATATTGACGTCAGATTGCACAAGCCGGTTATGCCCGTCCACGAATATCTTCCATCGGCAGGAGACGATCAGAAACAAGTTGCCCGGATGTCATTTGATGAAATGTCAGCATATCTTCCTGATTATGAACTGGTGTTGGAAAGTATTGCTTCGGATGTGGACATATTTATCGCACATCATGCCAACTTAAGTGCTGTAGCGGTACATAATGTGGCTACACGTTTTAACAAAAATTATGTTGTATTTATCCACGGAACAGGCATTGAACCCCGTCATCATGGTTTGTGGGATGACCGGAACTGGGAACAGATCGAAAATGCAATTTTTGAGGCAAAAGGTATTATTGTCACTACTGAATATGTGCGTGATGAACTGGTTAAACCATTGATCCCTTTACCCGATAAAAAGTTTCTGATCTTGCCCTGCGGCGTTGATTTGCACTACTTCCACCCCGATAATGTGGAAAACATCAGGGAAAAATATGACCTGCCTGAAAAATATGTGATCTGCCCCGGCGCGCTGACTAAATCGAAAGGGCCGCAGAACGTGGTTGAAGCGTCAAAAGAATATGCTCATCTTGCCCCGACGGTTTTTATCGGCGATGGTGAAATGCGTGAGGGACTGAAGAGAAATCTGGGAGACAGAGGCATGTTCCTTGGCTATGTTTCGGAAGAAGATAAAGCGCGTCTGATCAATGCGGCGGAACTCCTGACAGCGGCCCCGGAGAAAAAAGAACATTTCGGCATCATCTATGTGGAAGCGCTGGCAGGGGGAACACCACCGGTGGCATACAGCGGCGGGGGAGTGGATTCCATTATTACGCCTGATGTGGGCTTCTTGACAGAAAGGAATCCGGAAGCTTTGGGAAAGAAAATCGCTTACCTTCTCGAACAACCCGGATTGATAAAAAAAATGTCGGCAGCCGGCAGAAAACGGGCCGAGGAACATTACGATTACAACAACCTGGTGAAAGAATTGGCGAAGTGGTTAGAGGGGTTTGTTTAAGTAATTATTTTTACCTGTCGTTTAAAACAGATGAAAAGGGAAGACCAAAATATTGAATGGAAAAGAAATTGGCGGGACGATTACTTAAAATGGATTTGCTGGTGACCAAATATATGAAAGCGCATATTACTTACGAAGGGTTAACACGGGTTGAGACTTTTAATTTTCCGGAAAAAGCAATGCGCGAAGCTATTTTAAATGCATTAATTCACAAAGATTATTCAAGTTCAAATCCCGTTCAGATCAGTGTATATGAAGACTGGTTAATGATTTATAATAACGGAGACTTACCTCTAGGATGGACTACTGAAACATTAAAAATAAAACATACATCGGAACCCTATAATCCTGATATCGCAAAAGTGTTTTTCAGAGCCGGTTATATTGAAACCTGGGGACGTGGGACAGTTAACATAGTTGAGTATTGTAAACAAGCTGGTGTGCCTGAACCAGTCTTTGAAAGTAAATGGGGTGGACTGGCTGTGATTTTTATTAAGAAAGAAGGGATGAGACCCTGGGAACGTGGTGATGAAGTTTCAGATAAAGATGTTACTAAAACAGATGAAAAGTTGGGTGAAAAGTTGGG
>JAOZOO010000129.1 GCA_029933225.1 Bacteroidales bacterium
GCGGTCAGGCGGGTTGCTTACTTTTCTTACCTGCCTGCCGTCGGGCAGGTCAAGAAGAAAAGTAAGGCGTAGCGAACGGTGAGAACTGGAGAAAGACCCGTTAATTTCTGCTCGCTACGCAACGTATTCCGGTTTTTGAGAAAGAAACTGGAAATTGAAAAAATATCCTTTTTTATATTAGAACAACCAATTATAAAATCTATGTATTATAGATCAGTTATTTATATAAATTTATTGAAGGAGTGACGAAAATAGGTGAAACTACCACCTTGCTTTATACCCCCGCGTATCCACATGGATATCCCACGTATGGGCAGATGTTTTTTTGTATTTACCAAGACCACCGATAAGGTATTTGTATTTCGGGTCTTTGTCCATGGATTCAATGATATCACCCATGAAAACCGCATCTCCCATACTGGCTTTTCCGTCCCTGTTCAGGTCATCTATCACCTTGTCATCGTTGGTATCCACATAAACATCGGCAGCATCCCCGTAAATATGTCTGCTGTATATTCCCCTGCCGAGGGAAGCATTGTAAAACGGTGACCTATATCCGCTCATCACAAACAACGAATTGATTTCCAGTCCGTTTTTATTCAGTTTTTCAAGTAATAGTTCCAGTTTGATGATCAATTTCGGATCGAGTACCATGTATTTGGGCCAGTGACCCGGTTGTTGCTTGCAGATAAACTGCCCCAGCCGAAAATGGGGACTTATCTGCAAATCAAAATTTTGTTTGGTTACCTCAATGAAACCTTCGGGCTTTTTGTAGGCCGGATTATTCCGGTAGAGCTTTTCCGGATAATTCCCGATCCGGTAACCGTTAAGATATTCCCCATTTTGCTCCGAAGCAGGCACCATAACAAATACGTTCAGCACCATTTTTTTACCCGGGATGCTTCCGGTCAGTTTCAACACATGATTACCTTTGGATTGCGGGGCAATGTATTGCCAGTGCAGATCGTCTTTTTTTATCAGTTGACCTTCAGAGGATTGAATCTCCACATGATTGTCCGCATCCCCTTTTATCACCAGATCCACGGTTTCCCCCGGAAGCACGAAGATAGTAAACGGATTGTAAGGGATATCCAGTCCTTTGGCCGTGACAATCAATCCGCTGTAACCCGGATTAAAAGCACTCACTGAAAAAGCAATGCTGCACAACAACATTAAAAACACAAATTTTCTGATCATCCGGTTATTGTTTAAAAAGAATTAAACACAACAGACACTTTTTTATTGTGCTTTGTGGTAATCAACAGGTTTGTCGAGGGCTTCCAGGACAGCCCCGTCACGGTCGTAAACATCTTTGTCAAAAAATATCCGGTTTTCTTTGTCGGCGCCTGCTGTCCAGTAAAGTATGAAGATATTGATGGGTTTTTTCAGATTAACCCGGGTAGTTTTTTTAGTGGCCAGGATTTCATTGATTTTTTCCATATTCCAGACATCCGGCTCATCCATGAGGTTCATCAGCAATCCCCATTTATCCTTTGTACGGATGCAACCATGGCTGAAATCTCTTTCTTCCCTGCTGAAAAGACTTTGGCCTGGAGTGTCGTGGACATATACAGAGTAAGGATTTGGGAAAATAAACTTCACCCTGCCCAGGGCATTGCGAGGCCCGGGTTCCTGCCTGATAGTGAACGGGAAATTGCCACGTGAATATTTGCTGAAATCAATGCTTGAAGGGTCAAGAATTGTCCCGTCTTGATTCATGATCACCATGTTTTTTTCTTTCAGATAACCCGGGTTCTTTTTCAGCTTAGGTAGCATTTCTTTTGTTGCAATGGAATAAGGAACGGTCCAGGTAGGATTGATCTCAAAGTAGATCATTCTGGATTTGAAAATGGGGGTTTCATGATATTTTCTTCCGACAATAACCGGAGAATAAAAAACCACTTCACCGTTGGTCACACGCCGCAGGTTGAACCCTGCAATGTTGACCACCAGAAAATCAGGATCCAGATTATGCATTACCCAGCGTCCCCGTTCCATATTGACCCGCAGGGCATTGATCTTGTCTTCCACCGGGATGTTCATCCTTGCCAGCGTATTTTTACCGACAGCACCATCCTGGTTCAGATTATGTCTGAACTGGAATTTTTTAACGGCTGTTTCCAGTACTTCATCGAAATAGTTTTCATTTTCTGTTTGTACATCTGAAGACAAATCGCCGGTAACGTTCAACCGCTTACGCAACAATGCTACTCTTTCGTCGGTCATTCCTTTTTTCAGGGTTTCGCCTGCCGGGATGGAATCCCATCCGCCGTTGGCAGCAATCGTACGATACCGTTTAAGCCCTTCTCTTAAACCGGTGTACATGAAATTGGCAGGTTTTAATGTGTCAAACAATACAGGCAACTGGTGGGTTGACAATGCCAGGGTAAAAAGACTGTCGGGATTTGACGGTGTCGGCGCCTTGGGAACATTCCAGTTTTTTCGAATATCGGACTGCATTACTTTTCCGTACAACAGATGATCGGCATACAATGAAGTGGCATCTGTGAGCAGCAGGTCTAGCTTTGCACGTACTTCAGGAACTCCCTGTCCGTTATTAATCATAGTTATATATTTCTCGATTTGAGAAAGATAATAGTCCTGCGGGTTTAGTCCTTCATCATAAGAATTTTTCAGGATTTCCAATATATCCTGTGTGTTCGCATGATCAGACCATGCGGGCGCATAGTTATGATTGGAATAGAATACGGGCAGGGAGGTCTGATTGAAAAGAGCTGTTCCGTCCACTGTGATTTTCCCGCTTTGTTTTCCGGTTTCAATGATGTTTTTTATGGCATCGCCGGTTTTGCTGTCCTGGCAATAAGCGGAAATTCCGGCAAAAATAAAAAGTATTAAAGCAAGGGTAGAAAAGGTTTTTTTCATCGGTAAAAAATTTAAGGTTATCCGCGGACAAAGATAATGTAAAATTATCTGGTTGATTTTTTACAAAGCCGGGAGGATGACCTGACTTTTCTTCTTCGCGTTGTGTTTAATTTTTTAAAGTTATTAATTCCTGAAATGTTTAATTTCGCAGTCCCGGGTAATTCTGCACAACGGATTATCCTGATAGACGTCATAAACCATAAATAGTCATGCCATCAACCGGTAAAAGAAGGGTTCTTGGGAGGATTATCCTGTTCGGGATAGTCGGTTTAATAACCTGTATTGGGACCAATGCACAGGAAACGGTTGTAAACCAGTCTTTCCGGGCAGGCGAACAATTATCTTATGCATTGACCTATAAAACTGTTTTCGGTGAAATAGTGGCCGGAAAAGCAAAGGTTAAAATAGATGCTTACACGGGAGAAAATTTTCAGGGTGAAGAGCAATCCAATCTCTATCATGTAATCGCCGAGGGTAAAACAAACAATTTTTTCGATTTCTTTTTTAAGGTTCGTGATCATTTTGAATCTTACATTGACAAATCAACCTTGCTGCCTGTCCGCTTTACCAGCCATACCCATGAAGGAAAATATGTTTTCAGCGATGATGTATTGTTTGACAGGACAAGCAAAATGGCGGTCAGTAAACGCAATGAAGTTTCCGTTCCCGAAAGTATTCACGATATTCTTTCTTCGGTTTATTTTTTGCGTACGGTAACACTTGATGATTTTGGGCCGGACAGCACATTTTATTTTGATTTTTTCCTCGATGACTCTGTTTATCATTCCAAAGTCATTTTTCTCGGCAGGGAAACATTAGACACCGATTGGGGAAAAATAACCTGTCTGAAAGTGATGCCCATGATGGCTACCGGTGAGGTGTTTGCCAAGAGATACCCGGTGATCATGTGGATAACCGACGACCGAAACCATATCCCTGTCAGGGCCGAGTCGGAAATTATTGTCGGGTCTGTCGTCATGAAATTGGTTGACTTCCGCAACCTGAAAAACCCATTTACCCAGTCGCTGGCTGTTTCTGAATGATAAACCCCACATCGTGTGTCACCTGCAACCATTGAGGAGCATTGTTATTTTTCATCAATTGGTATAATAACCGGAAGTACGAAGATGCGAAACCTGTATTTACCGATGCTGTTTTTCAGTTTATTATAAAACCCAGTTGCTCAAGTAGTTTTCCGGTATTCTTTTCATCATTTATCAGGGTGATCTTGTGCGCGGCAAATTCGCGGCGGACAGGATATTCAGCACGATGTTTCTCAAACGCTTCGGGTGCATTACGCAGTACCCTGCCATCCCTCAAAATATCGTAGGTAGCCCGGATTGCCCGGTTCAGCACTTCCTGACCTGACAAGTCCTCGCAATTGATTTCGATATGTTCATTCGGCGGAGCCGGGATGTTTCCGGGGAACCAGTTTTCTAATCCCAGGTTGAAATACCTGCTGATGGCCTTAACACTCATGGCCGTTCCCATGGCTTTACCGTCAGCAGAATAACCGGCAATGTGCGGTGTGCCGATGTCCACAAGTTTCAGCAACTCAAGGTCAATATCCGGTTCATTCTCCCAAACATCCACCACAGCAGCTTTGATCGTTTTTTCTTTCAGCCCCTTTTTGAGCGCTCCGGTTTCGATTACTCCGCCCCTTGAAGTATTGATGATGATGATATCCTGTTTGATTGCCTTCAGGAAATTTTCATTGAACAAATGATATGTTTTGTCTTCTCCTTCTTTGTTCAGCGGAACATGAAAGGAGATGATATCCGACTTTGACCGGATTTCTTCCAATGAAACAAAATCTCCCTTTCCTTCCTTCCGTTCACGTGGCGGGTCGTTCAGCAACACATGCATACCAAGGACTTCAGCCACACGTGCCACTTTTGAACCCACGTTTCCAACACCGACAACACCAATGGTTCTGTCTTTGTAATTAAACCGGTATTTTTCTGATAAATAAGACAGTGCTGCTGCCACATATTGCATGACCGAACCCGAATTGCAACCGGGCGAACTGGCCCATTGTATCCCTTTTTGTGCGCAATAACCGGCATCAATATGGTCGAAGCCGATGGTGGCGGTGGCGATGAATTTTACGGAGCTGCCTTCTAACAGACCGGCATCGCATTTTGTCACACTCCTTACAATAAGCGCATCGGCGTCTTTCACACTTTCCGAAGTGATTTCATGACCGGGATAATACGCCACTTCTGCAAAAGGTTCGAGAACCCCTTTTAGGAACGGGATGTTTGTATCTGCGACTATTTTCATTTTTTAATTTTAAAAGTAATTAAAATTCAATGTTTTTCATGATAATATCTATAGGCTTGTGGTTTAACTCCCGGATTTTTCTGTTTGATCAATGATGATTAATTGGAAATAAAAAGAAATGGAGACAAGACTGCCTTCGAGAAAATTCATGCTGATCAGCCCGTATTTCGTTAAAGAGTAAAATACATCCGTTTGATTAAACGGACATCAAAAGTAAACATTTTCATATTACCGGAGAGTTGGTTTTTTTCACCAAAGATCCGTTTTCAGTACAGGAAGAAATCATATTAAACAGGTGTATATTATATGGTGCATCTGAAAAAAAATGCCTTCTTTAGAAGAAACATTTGTATTTTGCGAACAACAAATGCCTGTTAACATCTGTTAACAATTTACGGCATTATGATTGAAGTATGAAAAACAGAAATCCAAAAACACCACCCATGAAAAAGATCCCTTTTTTATTGATAGCGGTAATGACCGGCTTGCTGATCAGCGGCTTTTTACTCGCCCCGCAAAAAGCAGATTATGATAAAAAATGGTCAAAAGTTGAAGATTATGCAAAACGCGGCCTGCCCCGGTCAGCCATTCAGTTGATTGACAGCATTTATTCGCTGGCGTCGAAAGAAGGCAACCAGCCGCAGAAGATCAAGGCACTCATTTACCGGGTCAGCATGCAGAGCCGGTTTGAGGAAGACCATATCGTGAAAACGATCGAAACTTTCAAAGAGGAGCTTTCAACGGCACAACCGCCGGAAAAGCAAATCCTGCATTCGCTGCTGGCCGAGCTGTACCAGTGGTATTATCAGCAAAACCGCTGGCAGATCAACGACCGGGGAACGGTAGCCGGCATGGATCAGGAAGATATCCGCACATGGGATGCGGTCCGGTTCAATCAGGTGATCAGGGAGCATTATCTTGCGTCCGTTGAAAACCTGCAGGAATTAGAGAAAATTGGCCTTGCGGTTTATAAGCCGTTCATTGAACATGCCGACTCAACCGGGTTGACATTGTGGCCTTCACTTTATGATCTGCTGGCCAACCGGGCGGTGGATTATTTTTCAGGACAAGATGCGGGCCTTGCCGGGATTGCCGCTCCGCCGGCCTTTGACGATTATCGGTTATTTGCTCCCGTCAAAGAATTTGTAAAGCTGGATTTGAAAGTTAGCGACTCGACGGCTTCACAGAATCTGATTCTCGGGTTGTATCGTCATTTGCTGGATTTTCACCTTAAACAGAACAACATACCGGCTCTCGTTGATCTCGATATCCGCCGGTTGCGGTATGTTTATTCGCATTTTGTTTTAACGCCCAAAACGGATTCGGTTTACACACAAGCCCTGACATCGCTCCGGGAACAATACCGGGACAAGCCTGAGTTTGTGAGAATATCGGCAATACTGGCTGCCCGTTACAGCGCTTCCGCCGGGAAATACAATCCGCTGAAAGGTGATGAACATCGCTATGATCTGAACAAAGCTTTGGAAATATGCAATGAGGCAATCAAATTTTTTCCGCAGGACAATTATGTGGTTGAATGCAAAAATCTGATAAGTGATATTTTGCATGAGGAGTTCAATGTACAGGTTCCGGACGCCGAAATATCCGGAGAGCCGTTCCTGTCGTTTCTCCGTTTCAGGAATGTCAAAACATTGTATTTCAAAGTTGTTGAACTGAATTTACCTGAACTACTGATCAATCCGGGACGGATGGTTCAGCGGGATGACGTCAGGCAGTTGTTAGACGCTAAACCGGTAAAACACTGGAATGAAGTTTTACCGGACACAAAAGACCATCAGTCGCACACCACTGAAATCACCGTTCCCGGGCTGGGAAACGGCCGTTATGTCCTGATCGTTTCGGACGATCCTGATTTCAAGAAAGAAGAAAACATCATTTACCGTCCGTTCTGGATTACGGGGCTGAGTTATCTCCTGAAAAGCGATCCGTTGGACGGAAACCCTGAAATATATGTGCTGAACCGTGAAACAGGGCAGCCCTTTTCGGGTATTTCGGTAAAAGGATATCAGAAAGTTTACAACAAGGAGAAAAGAAAAAACGAATACCAGTATTTCGGAGAATATTTCACCAATTCGGAAGGCTATGTCAAAATCAATCTGACAGACCGGCAAAAACATTCCCCGGTAACTTTTCTGCTGGAGCGCGGATGTGACCAGTTGCTTACCACCGGCAGTCAGTATTTTTATGAACCCCGTCGCGATGATACCTGGCGAACCAAAACATATTTATTCACCGACCGGGCAGTTTACAGGCCGGGGCAAACGGTGTATTTCAAGGGCATTGTCGTGGACAAAAAGGGTAGTGAGGTACGCATTAACCGCGGACATCAGGCCGAGGTAAGGTTTCTGAATGTCAACCGCAAAGAGGTAAGTAAACTACAGGTGACAACCAATGAGTTCGGCTCATTCCAGGGTTCATTTGTTATACCATCCGGAGAGCTGAACGGCCAGATGACACTGAAAACAAAAACCGGCACGGCGATATTCTCGGTGGAAGAATACAAAAGACCCACCTTTGAGGTGCGGTTTGATACGATCGAAGGGGAATACAAGTTCGGCGATCGTGTAACCATCGTTGGAAATGCCATGAACTATGCCGGTAATCCCTTGATCAACGCCTCGGTTTCCTGGCGTGTGGTCAGAAGGGTGATCCCGGTTCCATATTTTTGGGGTTACCGCCCTTTTCCGTTTGAGAAAGAGGTGGAAATTGCCAACGGCGTCACCACAACACATGATGACGGATCGTTCGATATCAGTTTTAATGCCCTGCCGGCAGAAGGTTTTCACGGACAAAAATCAGTACCGTGCAGTTTTACGGTTTATGCCGATGTGACGGATATCACCGGTGAGGTTCAGTCGGGAACAACAGGCCTGATGGTCGGCCCACAGTCGGTAGTCCTGACCGTTAAAGCCGGGAAAGAAATCCAGAAAGAAAATAACACTGGCATTGAACTGGAAGCGAAAAATCTTTCGGGCAGGCCCGTGGATGCTGTGGTAACCTATTCCCTTTTTCAGCTTCTTCCGCCTGACTATGTTCAGAAGAAACGTTACTGGCCGCAACCCGACATCAATCTGATAAGCAAAGACAAGTTCAGGGAGATGTTTCCGCATGATGTGTATGGCAACGAAAACCAAATGAAAAACCGGAAGCGGCTTTTAATCTCTAACGACACGGTAAAGTTCAAGGGTACGAAGGAAATACTGAAAAACGTTTTTGCAGAAATGAAAGCAGGAGAATACCTGTTTACAGCACAAACAATCACCCAAAGCGGCGATACCGTTAAAACGGAACATTATTTTATATTTTATTCCACACAATCGAAAAAGGTTCCCGTGAGTGACCTTGCCTGGAGTACGGTCACCAAAAAGAAAGCCGAACCGGGTGATGTGGTTCAACTCGTTATCGGTTCAGCAGCAAAAAAGACAAAATTCTATTATGAGGTGGTCAACGGTGATGAGATCACGCAGTCGGGATGGCTGAAAGTTTCAAACAGCGAGAAAGTCATTGACATTCCAGTAATCGAGAAATACCGGGGGAATTTTGCCATTCATGTTTACTCGAACCGCTACAACCGTTTTTACCGGAAATCGTTCAATGTTGAAGTTCCCTTTACCAATAAAAAGCTGGACATCAAGCTCGAAACCTATCGTGACTACCTGACTCCTGGGAAAAAGGAAGAATGGAAAGTGACGGTGACGGGACCCGCAGGAGAAAAAATGGTGACCGAATTGCTTGCCGGAATGTATGATGCCTCTCTCGATGTATTCAGAGCCAACAAATGGGATTTTGCGTTGTACCATCCGAAACGGAATGATAAAATGTGGAAGACGGGTTATTATGGCGCCGGATGGGGGTCTCACCTGTTTTCACGTCCTGTGGACTATATGACCCCAAAACAGACCTTGTATCCTGCGATCAACTGGTTCGGATACGAACACGGCGGGTACCGCGGGCCGGTGGATATGCTGAAAATGGGCCTGCCTGCGAGGACGCAGCAAAGCCCGGCACGGGAGGAAGTTTTGGAGGAAGAGCCGGTACAGGGTAATGAAGAGAAAACGGCTGAAGCCAAAGACACTGTTCCTGAAATGAAAAAAGAAGAGAAAGTCACCGTCCCGTTGCGGACCAACTTCAACGAAACGGCCTTTTTCTATCCGCAGTTGCGAACCGACAGTTCCGGCAACGTGGTATTCAGCTTCACCACCCCGGATGCGCTGACCGAATGGAAGGTGATGATGCTGGCTTATTC
>JAOZOO010000234.1 GCA_029933225.1 Bacteroidales bacterium
CTGTAGTCTGCATATGGGCAAAGATGTGATCATTAATGATCAATATGCCGGTCTGTTCATCAACATGCCATATTTCTGGATCTCTTGATCTCTCTTCTTCAATAAATATCTGAGGGCCAGCCGGATCATCAGTTATTTCCGCATATTGTTCATCGCACGGTATCTCCTGAATGTTAAGGTCTCCCGACGGTTCAACTGCCAGGTAACCAATGGTTTCATATGCGTGTCCGTATTCTCTCCTTTCTTCCTCCTGGATGGCCGCAATGAATCCTGTTGCTGTTGAATTCCTCATCCTTATTGTGAATGGGGCGCTGCCGTTATATGTCTGGCTGCTGTTGAATACGAGAGGTCTCTCTGCGAACACCTCATTATATTTTACTCCCCGCCATTTCAGTGTTCCATCCAAGGTGTAGGTGCCGGCCTGCCACACTGATCCGTCCGGAAGAACGTGTGTTCCCGCCTCTATCACCATGAAAGAGATATCCTCTAACGCGTGTAACCAGTTGAGATAAAGCCATTCCTGAATCCTAATAGTAAAGGAATAGGGCGTCACATTACGTATTCTGATAATGCATGGATCACGCTCATTATATGTAGGCGGACTGACGATAATTACAGGGTTTTGAAATGATCGACTACCTGAAAAATAGATGGTCTTCCAGAAGGTGTTAATTTTTGTACTACCGATTTCAAGGAAATCCTGATTTTCATACCATTCGTTCCACCAGGAATCCGTATTTTCATTACCAGCAGGTGTGCTTCTTACTATCTCGTCAGAAAAATTACTTTCCTGGTTGGCCAGGTCAAATGCGGTTATGGCAAAATAGTACGTTCTGCCCTCTTCCAGTCCTGAAACATCATAGGATTTTTCCGGAGGCTGGGTTGCGCTGTCATACACTGTTGTGGAGTTCTGATAGTTTCTGCTGGATGTGCCCCAGTATATTTTGTACCCCGCTATGTCCGGTTCCTGGTTACGATCCCAGGTGAGCGTTACATTGGCAGCCCATACTGCCTGGGTAGAAATTACGAAGAAAATAAAAAAAAGCCATGCATACGGTATACGTTTAGCAACGGTGGTGTTGCGATTTTTCATGTTCTCGGTCATGGAGTCCATGGTTGAAGATTTACCTCACAAGTGTTTGGCACCGGTTATTTTAAGCGTGTGCGGTTGTTTCCACTTACACAGGACGCACGTATATTGCGCTCCGGCTGCCAGCTCTGGTAGAGACGAAACAGGTAAGCCCTGCACTAAATCAGGGCAGAAAACAGATTTTTATAAAACGGGAATATCTGGTAAGATGTTTACGTTTGGACGCTCATGTAAGTAAATTCCTCCTCTGAAATGATTTATAGCATCATGCTCGGAAATTTCTGTGAGGCAGACTCATAAACTTGGCAACTGCAGGAATCTCTGCCGCTGTTTTGGTTTAGTGCCGTCCATTGAAGTGTCTGGCCATTTTTCCAGATTTATCCTCTCCCTGAAGAACAGAAATGCCTGAACATGACAATTGTGGATAAAATCCTGTTTGTTACTATTTTGTTAAAGAATTGCTTTTTTCATGCTAAAATCATGCCAAGAATGTTATAAAATAATTTATCTTATGATTTCAGCATGTTTTGTTCCCGATAATCTCATTCCCGATGTATGGTACAAAAGAGTTATGGCGGCTAAAACCTACATGATATGCAAAATCTTGATTTTGGCAAGGTAATGAAGGTGAGGTATGAAGGTTTTTCGTGGAAACAGGCTATATGTGCGCTTTTTTGAGATGTTAGGTATAACTAATTGAAATATCAGCTATTTATGATTATTGAGTAAATGTGGGACTGGCCGGGTGTGACGCGACCTTTGGGGCATGGCGAGAGTTGAAAAGAATGGTCGCAGGGCTGCGGTCGTGCGATTTAGGGGGATGATTACGGCTGTTACAGCAACGGTGCAGGATAGCATTTATATGGGTGCTGTAACAATTTTGAAACATCATGCATGGGGATGGTAAATCAGAGCATATTAAGTTGGATATGGCGACTATCATTAAAAAAAGCGCATGAACTAAGGCATTTTTTTGCCTGTAGCATGCGCTGTAAGTGAATGGAAATTACGCAGGGGAAATCCGTTGTGTTATTTTTGAGCAGTTTAGTTCATTGGTCCTTTTCCCATTGAATGAGTACCTCCATGTCTGCCATGAAACTTCATCTGAATCATGGTGTCTCTCTGCTCCGGTGTGAGGCTTTCCATGAATCTGGCCCTGGCGTCAACAGCAGAGTCGAATTCCTCCTTGTTTTTCCCGGTGTATTCATTTTTGACCTTTTCTGCCACACCCAGAAAGTCCGGATTCTTAGCCGCAAGTTCTGCTCTGAAGAGGTGCATGGTCCTCATCTGCTCCCTGTTCTTCATGCAGTCCGGCGTCCATCCGT
>JAOZOO010000031.1:0-6861 GCA_029933225.1 Bacteroidales bacterium
AAATAACCCAAAAACCCGTTTGCTTATCGAAACATGTTTACGCTGACATTAATTCATCAATCACCAAAAACCCAAAAACGTCATGAAAACGTCAGCATTACTTTTCTTTTTCCTGTTTCCTTTTCTCATGTATTCACAGCAAAGTTCAGTGCTCTCCTCCGGGGACTGGTACAAAATTGCTGTGTCGGAAACAGGCATCTACAAAATCACTTATGATGATTTGACCACTTACGGCATTGACCCCGGTCAGATCGATCCCCGCGACATCGCCTTGTACGGAAATCCGGCGGGCATGCTCCCGGAACCTCTGGACGATCCGTATTATACCGACCTCACGGAGATGGCTATCCAGGTCGTTGGCGAGGATGATGGCTCTTTCGATCCGGAAGATTATATCCTGTTTTACGGGCAAAGTCCCGTGATCTGGAAATATAATCCGGAAACCAAACAATTCCATCATGAAATGAACCTTTACACCCAACAGACATTTTATTTCCTCACTTTCCGGGACTATCCCGGTAAACGCATTCCTCTTCAACAGAGTGAAACATTGCCTCAAAATGCAATCATCGACACGCTCGACCTCTTAATTTACCACGAAAAAGAGCTGGTCAACCCGGGAAAGACCGGCAAAGTATGGCTGGGCGAATTATTTCAGGAAGAACTGAATTATGATTTTGATATTGATCTGACTGGTTACGACCTATACGCTGACGGCCATCATTTCTACACCGGGCTGGCAGCCAAAACGGTTGATTCAAGTTTTTTCACCATCTCAATTAACAACACCATTTTTCCGCCGTTGAGCATGAGCCGGATTCTACCGAATAACCCTTATCAATTCTACCGCACCGATGAATTTGACACAGCTTTCATTCTGGATGGAAACTTGCTCACTGTGTCTTACCAGTTCGATCCCGGCGATGAGCAAGCCAAAGGATGGCTCGACTATTTTGAAATGGATCTGAAGATAAAGCCTGTCTTTGCAGGAGATCAAATGTGTTTCAGGTCTGTCCAGAACACAGGTACAGGAAATATCTCGCTTTACAAATTAAAATCCAGCCATCCGGAAGATTTAACCGTGTGGAATGTTTCCGACCCGCTGAATGTCTCAAACATGGAGCTGACCGTTGAGGACGATTCTGTCTGGTTTAAGACCAGGAATGACGAGTTGCTTGAATTCTGTGCTTTCAATGGTAACACTTATTATTCACCGGTGTTTGTTGAGCAGGTCGAAAACCAGAACCTGCATTCCACTCTGCCGCCCGACCTGCTTATTATTACCCATCCTGACTTTCTGGAACAAGCCGGACAACTGGCTGCTTATCATAAGGAAAATGACGGGATGATCGTGAGAACTTATACTACCGACCAGATTTACAACGAGTTTTCAAGCGGCGCACAGGATGTGATGGCGATCCGGAACTTTGTGAGATATCTGCGGGAGCAATCCGGAGATACAAAACCCGCTTATCTGTTGTTGTTCGGCGATGCTTCTTACGATTACCTCGACCGGGTGGAAAACAACACCAATTTTGTCCCGACCTATGAAACCGAGGTATCAGACAATATTATTTGGTCTATTGCAACAGATGATTATTTCGGATTAAAAAGTTTCGATCTCGAAGGCAGGCCTGTAATTGCCGTTGGTAGAATACCTGTCAAAACCCCGGAAGAGGCCAATGCAGCGCTGGAAAAAATTGAAGCATACAACAGTCCGGCTGCCCTGGGTAATTGGAAAAACGAAATGCTATTCATTGCCGATGACGGAGACAATAATCTGCATCTGAAAATGACGGAGACATTGACAAATGAAGCAGATACAAACAGTCCTGTGTTTGATCAGATCAAATGTTATTTTGATTTTTATCAACTGATTCAGACAGAGGAAGGGCCGAGGTACCCCGAAGTCACTGCCGTCATCAATAAAAAAACCAATGACGGCGTGTTTTATGTCAATTACGTGGGTCATGGTAGTACTAATCAACTGGGGCAGGAACGGGTACTGACAAAAGACGACCTGGACGAATGGGACAATGCTGATAAACTGCCATTATGGGTTCTGGCTACAGCCGATTTTGCCCGTTACGACGATCCCGGGATTACTTCGCTGGGCGAAGAGATTATGTTGAAAGCAGGCGGTGGTGCCATAGCGCTGATCAGCACAACAAGGCCAACATTTGCCAGTGCAAATTTTGCTTACAATATCGCTATTTTAACAAAATTTACCGATCAATCGCTGCAAAGCAATTTACGTTTTGGGGATTTGATGCTCCCCGAACCTATTGGAGGCACAAATGATCTGAAGTTTACATTGCTCGGCGACCCGGCGCTGAAAATCCGCTTCCCGGAGTTCAACGTGACTACCACGATGCTAAACGGTGTAGAAATCGAAGATTTTTCAGATACCATCGCTCCCGGCAGTTACCTGACATTCAAAGGTCAAATCACAAACGAAGAAGATGGTTCGCTGCAAACGGATTTCAACGGAACGGTTTACCTGAAAGTTTACGCACCGCCCTATTTGCGCTCAACACTGGGGAACAATGATAACCCCATCGTAGAAGTGGAAGTACAGGACAGTGTGCTTGTTGAAAGTACAGCCATAGTGGAAAACGGTGAATTTGAAATCACCGTGGTTCTGCCTGCCAACTATTACGAAGGTTTCGGCAACCTGAAACTGTCGTGGTATGCCGATAACGGGGAAACCGATGCCAACGGATACTATAATCAATTGTTGTATGGCGGCGAACCCAACGCCATTGCCGAAGAGAATGAATTACTTGACCGCATTAAGGTCTATCCCACAGCATTCACCGATTACCTGAATGTGGAATTGCCGGTAACAGATCAGCCGGTTACTTTCCGGGTTTTTAATACGGTAGGTTCGGAAGTTTATTCGGAAAAAAGCAATTCAAACGGCGGTGTTGAACAAATCCGTATTCCGGGACTTGCAAAAGGGATGTATATCCTGAATGTGGCAATGGATACCGGTTCAAAGAATTTCAAGATTTTCAGGTATTAATATTTTTACTGTAACCTGAAATAAGCCCGTTTACCGGCCGGTCAATGACCGGTCGGTTTTTTTTCTTTTACCCCCATCGGAGCAGACTCGCCCGCCAATCTTTTCTGATCAGGGTAGATTCATTCCAGTATGGTCGAGACTTTATATCCCAGGTAACAGAATCGATATCTTTTCAATCCGGCAGGAGCAAGTCTACCCGCCGGGTCAGAGGATTTTTACAAGAAAATCTGTGCCTGCAGGATCACGCTGTTTCTTCTGCCGGGTTTGTCGCCTGTATATTGATCCTGTGTGCTATCGTATTCCAATGTAATTTTTGCATGCTGGCCGTTCAGGAACATATTGACCCCAGCCCTGATGGCATTGCCGCCGTTGTCAAATGCCTTAAATTTAGCCGTATTGAATGCAAGGTAAGGTTGCAGTCTGATCTTATCACTGAATTTCGGGAGCAGATAACCTGCCTGGATCAGGAAAGAGTTTCCGGTTCCGTATGTTTGTCCCAGTGTGTAATCCGGGCCGTAATCAAAGTTATAATATGCCCCGTAAGCGGTCAGGCCGCCTGTTCCCAGCGGCGTATCATAAAAGACATCAACCGCATAAATGAATACATTATTCTGAGTTACGGTATAGTCCAGATTATAAGTGACGCTGCCGTTGGGATGAGCAAAGAAACCGGCTCCCACATTGAGCACTTTCTTTTTACCGAGATAAGTTCCCGCCCGGTAAGGCAGTTTGTTGGATTCTTTGTCAAATATCTGATACTCAAAATACCCCTGATATGACCAGGCAGCTCTTTTCAGGTCTTTAAAATTATCTTTGTACTCATCATACATATATCTGCCGGTATAAAGCGTTTGACCGTACCAGCCGCTTCCAAAATCACCGTCACCGGGAATTTTTGAAACATCAAGTGAATTAACGATCGGTGAGTTAACGGCAACACGATAAGCAAATCCACCCGCCTGACCTTTGGCATATACACCGAGGTGCCGGGCATACTGGTCTGACAATCCGAGCGTAGCCCAGGCACGGCGATAGTTGTCCAGCGTCATAAACCCCAGGGTGCTCTGGCTGGTGATCCGGGATATGCCGTTCCAGTAATGAAGCCCTCCTCCGATATACAAATACTTCTGCACTACAGCATATTCCATCCACATTGCATGCATGAATAACTGGGGCCCGTTGGAACGATTCCCGATGGGATCCATATTTTTCGTACTTAAACTATTCACACCAAGATGCATCAGGATCAGAAAACGCGGAGAGATTTGGGCATACGTCAAAAAACGTGCTCTGCGCAAAAGGGGATTGACCTGAAAATCTCCATCGGCATTTTTATTTCCAGTCAGCCAGAACTGTCCCCACAAAAGAAAACGGATGTATTTCTTCCCGTCTTTGGAAAGTTTAAGGGTGAGCGGCTTGTACTTGTTATCTGTTCTCGGAACAGTTACATCATCTTTTGTCTGAGACATAACCTGCCCGGAAATAAAGGTCATCAAAATGATGATGCAAAGTAGCTTTTTCATGATATTTGGTTTAAGGTTTTTTGTATTGTTAATTTTTTAACATACAAAGTTTTGAAAATATTTTGTTAAGAATCAATAAAAATTGAACAGAATTATTAGTTTCTTTTCTGTCTAAACAGTAGTTTTTTTAAACCCGAATACAAGAAAGGTAAATCGCTGGATCGCAAAACAAAAAAACCCGGAGAACTAACCAAAGTGCCCCGGGTTACCAACAAAACAAACTAAAAACTATCTTTTGACAAACTGACGGGTCAGAACGACCTCGTTGCCTGATTGAATCTTGATGATGTACAATCCCTGCTGCAAACCGGAAATGTCAAAACGCAACGATTGTTTTCCATTTGCCGCATCCAGCTCTTTTTGTAATAATTTCTGGCCGGTAAGATTGATAACGCTCACCTGAACATCGCCGCTCACTTCTGCCCTGAATTCAACATTGAGGACGTTTTGCGCCGGGTTGGGGAAAATAACGAGCTGGCCTTCTTTGTTTTTCTCCCAAATGCCGGTGCAGTTGTCAATGATGACGCTGAACTCTTCCGATATGCCTGTGCATCCCTGTGCCGATTCTTCGGTAACTGTGATGCTGCCCGTGCCGGGCTCGCCCCATAGTACGGTGATGGCTGACGTGCCCTGCCCGTAAGTGATGGTGCCGCCGGTAACATCCCATGTGTAGTTGCTGCCGTCGTTGTCCGT
This sequence comes from Bacteroidales bacterium, assembly GCA_029933225.1. GTDB lineage: Bacteria > Bacteroidota > Bacteroidia > Bacteroidales > F082 > JAADID01. The sequence continues at coordinate 5,242 of JAOZOO010000031.1, forward strand.
GGTTGAATAATCTTCGGATGAATTATCACAGACTTCATCCTCGCCCGTAATAACCGGCGACGGGATAGCGCCTACTTCTACATCCATCGTGGCGGGGTCGCCTTCACCGCAGTCATTTACGCCGGCAATGGATACGGTGGCCGTACCTGAAAAATCACTGCTCCATTCAACGGTAGCTGTAAGACCATTGCCGGTGATGGTCCCGGCTCCGTCGGGTGACAAGGTCCACACATAACTGTCGGCATCGTCCGAACCGTCGGATTCATAATCCGAGGTTTCGTTATTACAAACCGTGTCGGGGCCTGTGGGTGTTCCGGGTTGTTCCGGGGGATATAAGGTGACCACCGAAACCTGTCCCGACATTTCTACTGTACAGCTCGCGCTGGAAGCATATACGGTGTAGTCTCCGTCAATGTCTTGCAAACCGAAGCTGATTTCAGAACCCGTGCCTGCAACAATGTTTCCTGTCGGCTCATCATCGAGATACAGTTCATAATCCACATCCGTTTCGGAGCCGTCGAGGCCCACCTCCACGCCATCGCCACCGTCGCAGAATTCCCCGCCGCCGGTAACGTTGAAGTCTGAGGGTGAAAGACTGACTGTACCATACAAATAATCTGACCAGGCACCGTCGCCACACATGTTCGTAGCTCTTACACGCAAGGTGAAATCGCCTGTCCAGGTGTCGTCTGTTTCCAAAAGCGCCGAAGTGCCTTCCGAAGTAATCGTTCCGGCATCTGCCGGATCAAGTTCCCACTCGTAGTCCTGGGCATAAGGCACTTCAGATACCGTATAACTATATGAATTAGAGGTGCACACTTCTTCTTCTCCTGTTGGCGCATCGGCCTGTCCCGGCGTTTCAAGAACCGTAATGTAATTTAATTTGGTTTCTGTTTTGGTATCCGTACCGTTGGAAACAGTTAGCGTAACATCATATTCACCAGGTGTATTATACACCACCGAGGGATTCTGATCCGTTGACGTGGAGGGTGTCCCGCCATCAAATGTCCACGACCAGGAGGTGGCTGCGATGGACAGATCGGTGAAATTCACTGTGCCGCCTGTGCAAACTGTTGTCACATCAGCCGTGAAATCTGCGGACAGCGGAGGATCTTTCCTTAAGATAAGTCCCTGTGAACCGCAAACAAAACCTGTCTGATTGTTGGTGTATTTTATTTTATAAATTTGGGAAGAACCGCTGCCATTGTATTCTGTCTCCCATGATGAACCGCTATCGAGCGTCTTATAGATGTTTTCATCCGTACCGCCAAGGTAAGCGCTATCCGAGTTAAAGACATGCGCTCCATACAGGTTCTCATATCCGGTCGCACTATTTGACCAACTGTTTCCTCCGTCGGTGGTTGAATACCTTTTTCCGTCCTCACCGCCAACAACGCCAAAATCATCAACAAAATCAACACCCATGAAATAATATGTGGAAGTCCCTGTAAAAATCGTGGACCAGTTCAAACCGCCATCCGTGGACTTGTATATTTTTTCATCAATACCAACAGCATAAACCGTCGTTGCATCGGCATAGGCCAGGTCAATGATCTCTGAACTAATGCCGGTTGCGGTTGTCCATGTACTGCCACCATCACTTGTTACATAAACAGCACT
>JAOZOO010000031.1:6961-9354 GCA_029933225.1 Bacteroidales bacterium
CATCGGTGGTTTTGATCACAACACCATTGGCATTGTATGTGTATTTCATACCTACGGCATAACCCACGCTGTCCTGTCCGGGAGCAAAACTGATATCGAATAAAATGTAGCTTGTTCCGGTTGTCAGCTCCTGCCATGTCTGGCTAAACATTTTTCCTGATCCCATGATAAGGATGACCAGTAATAATGCAATTGATTTTCTTTTCATTTTTCTGTTGTTTTGTTATTTCTGATTTTTTTGCAAAGCATCAAATATCTTTTTTAACGCTTTATTCTCATTCTTTTTCAAGTTACTAATCTCTTCCAGCTTTTCTATCAAATCCATGTTTTCTTCTTTAATCTTGACCTTTTTGCGTTTTTTTTCCATAATTTCATTTGTTTGGCCTGCAAAAAAGCAAAAATGTATTCGTTTACATCATAATAAAAAAAGCACTTTTTGGATACAGGGAAGTTACAAAACACGTACTGAATGTTTTGAATTATTATGTATCAACGATTTACAGTGATTGAGAACCGGTAACCGGAAAGGGAAATTATCAGAATCTGGATAAAAAAGCGGTCAGACTTTCGTCTTTTGAAAGGTCGAGCTTTTTACGCAGACGGTAACGTGCCACTTTGATACTGTTCAGCGACTGGTAAGTAATGGCGGCTATTTCTTTGGTGGTCATGTTGAGTTTAAAAAAGGCACACAGGCGGATTTCGTTGTTGGTCAGGTTGGGATAATGCTCATGCAGCTTTCGGTAGAAATCGGTATGAACCTCCTGAAATCTCACTTCAAACTCTTCCCACGAGATCATTCCCGTATTTGATTTCAATTCGTTGATCAGTTCGGAAATAACTTTCTTGTTTTCGGTTTTTGCATCAAGACGGGCTTTTTTCAGCTTTTCGATAATGGAAAGAATAAACTCATTCTTTTTCATCAGATAAAGTACGTAAGTTGCCAGCTCTTTGTTGGCATGTTCCAGTTTTTCTTCCAACAACCCCATATCGGATTGCATTTTCTTTTTCCTGTTTTTTTCAAGTTTCAGCAGAAGTACAACAATGATCAGCGAAAGTAAAAGTGCTATCGCAACGGCAATTATGATCCATGCCCTGACTCTCTGCCGCTGGGCCTGAAGCGCAGCATTGTACTCCGCTTCTTTCATTTTACGGTCAAACTGATACTGCATCTCCGTCTGTGTCAGCTTCCGGATATTGTCATCATTGAACACACTGTCGGAATATTGTTTATGTAATTCGTAATAGCCAAGTGCCGTTTCAAAGTCTTTGTGTTTCTTGTACAACCTGCTTAAATTCATTGCTGCCAGCGAAACGATCTCTATCTGGCCGTTTTTCCTCGCCAGATCAAAACCGTTTTTTAAATATGTCAGCGCTTTCTTATCCTGATCCAGGCCCAGGTAAACAACACCGAGATTGACATATATTTCGGACAGGAACATCGACTTGGACATTACAGGCATGGAAGTATCCGATTGCAGGATTTTCAGCGAATGCAATAGTGTTTTCAGCGCATCGTCATATCTTTTCAATTGCTGCTGCAGTTGTGCCAGTTTGAATAAGGCGTGCGCTTCACCGAATTTATTATCAATCTTTTCAAAAAGCGAATAGCCCTTCCGGTAATACTGTTCGGCAATTCCAGTTTTGCCGAGGCGAAGATAGATGGTGCCGATGTTTGTTGTGGCACCGGCAATATTTACCGTATCTTTCCGGTTTTCAAACAAATGCAATGCCCTGGTGTAATACTCGAGGGCATTTTCATATTCATCGAGGTTGATATAAACCACACCGAGGTTGTTGTACAAGCTGGAAAGATAAGTTGTATCATTCACTTCATCCGACAACTTCAGGCCTTCGAGATAAAAACCCATGGCGTCGGGGTAATTCCCTTTTTCAACAAACCTGTTCCCAAGGTTCAGGTAAGTTACGATCAACTCTTTATAACGTCCTGTTTTTTTAAGCAGGGGGATGGCCAGTGCATATTCTTCTTCGGCTTTCACCAGACTGTCCTGCCTGAAAGCAATATCCCCGAGGCGCGCATGGGCAAGCCCGGCAGTTTGTTCATCATCACCGGCATTGGCAAACTGGAGGGCAAGACGGGCGCTCTCTTCCGCTTTTCCAAGGTCAACAGGTGTATATGCATTACTCAAATCGAGGTACAACCGGGCTTTTTTCGAAAGATCGTTTTCTTTTTCTATCAGCGATTTTATGCTGTCAGACTTTACCTGTGCATACTGTTGAAATGGCAGAGCAAGGAGTAAAAACAGAATTGTTTGATATGTGAGTTTTTTTAGAATCATTTCGTGCAATTATCTGTCAAAAGGCATCCTGATTTTGTTAAGAAATTCATAGAAGAACGCTAAATTACTCAAAACATTGAAACAAATACAATAATC
>JAOZOO010000031.1:9454-28861 GCA_029933225.1 Bacteroidales bacterium
ATTAATGACTATTTTTGAAACCGGAACAAAAAGTGCAATATCATGCTCATCCAGAAAGAAATGAAAATGGCGGATGTGATCCATCACGATCACTTCCTGATCCCTGTCATCAACCGCTTTGATATTCACCTTGGATTTGGCGACAAGACCATCGATGATCTGTGCAGGGAAAACAATGTGAACACCGTGTTTTTTCTCACTATCCTGAATGCTTATCACGATCATGAATACTTCCCGAAAAAACATCTCCAGAGTTTTCCGGCCAGTTTGCTGGTCACCTATCTCATCCGTTCGCATAAGTATTATCTCGAGGTAAAAGTGCCTGAAATTGAAAAACTAATCAATAATTTATCCGATGAAACCGGTATGGAGGAAGAGACATTGACTTTGCTTAAAAACTTCTTTTCAGAGTACAAACAGGAACTGATCCATCATATTCAGCGTGAAGAAGACCGGGTTTACCCGTACATTGTCGAGTTGGAAAAAGCGGTAAACAGCGGAATTATTCCTGATAGCGTAACCCGACAAATGAATGATTATCCCATTACCGATTACGAAGCCGAACATGAGAATGTGGAAGAAAAACTTTTTGACCTGAAGAACATCATTATCAAATACCTTCCCGATACAAAAGATGACAAACCGTTTTTCAAAATTCTGAAAGAGCTGTTTGCCCTCGAAAACGACCTGAACGACCATGCCCGGATCGAAGACCTGATACTGGTTCCCAAAGTGGAAGCCATGGAAAAAACCCTGAAATCGAAAACAAAATAAGCATGGCGTACGGGAAAAAAATAGTTGTCGTGGAGCCTGCTTTTCTTGTTCAGGCAGGATTAAGGCGATTGATCTCCGAGATGCCGGGACTCTCATTGGCGGAAATCTTTGATGGAAATGAAAACCGGCTGGATGACAAAATACTGGCGAAGATGCCGGATATTGTGATTCTCAACCCGGATATTTTTAATAATGAGCAGCTTGTTTCTTTGATTAACAGGTTGAGCAATGAAAATATCCTGATTGTGGGGCTTGCAGGCGAAGAATCGTCACCCGGATGTAAAGCCTATTTTCGTTATTGCCTCGATCCTGCTGAAAATAAATATGAGCTTCTGGAAACCATGAAAAAGATCAACCGTGCGCTTCAGGACGATGACACACAAACCGAAAGCTCCGGTCTGACACAACGTGAGAAAGTGATTCTGAATCGTGTTGTGCGCGGACAGACCACGCAGGAAATAGCCGATGAGTTGTTTCTTTCGGTACACACCGTAAACACCCACCGCAAAAATATCTCCAACAAGCTCGGTATCAAAACACTGTCTGGATTGATCGTCTATGCTTTAATGAACAAAATCGTGAAAATGGATGAGATGGTGTGAGACGGGGGATTTGTGATTTTTTTTGTGTCGGAATGACAAAAGTCCTGATTGTCATTTCGATCGAGCGACAAAGGAGCGAGGAGAAATCCCCCGGGAGAGCACCCTTGTCTTGGGGGGATTCCTCACCGCCCACGCGCATGCCCACCCGGAGGGTTCGGAATGACAACAAAAACCCGGCTGTCATTTCGATATGCGACGATAGAAGCATGAGAAATCCCCTGGGAGAGCACCCTTGTCCTGAGGGGATTCTCCTCACTGCGCTCGTCGAAATGACAGGGGAGCCATAATTCCTTCCATCATTCCATCATTCCAATATTCCATCATTCCACTATTCCATTATTCCCTTCTTCCAACTTTTTCCTCCTCCATTCAACATTTCCATGTATTTTTGTCCGGCTTTAATCATTCTAAATAAGGACAGACTCAATGGAACCAATCGGTATATTTTACGGATCAACTTATGGTATGACGGCCAAAGTTGCCGAAAAGATCAAAAAAGCCTTCGGACAGGCAAAGGTGGATGTTTACGATCTGAAAACCGCCTCACTCGATGAGATGGAAAAATATAAGAACCTGATATTCGGTACATCCGCATGGGGAATCGGCGAAATGCAGGATGACTGGGAAAATTTTATTGACAACCTGAGCGAACTTGACTTTTCAAACCGCAAAGTGGCCCTCTTCGGTCTGGGTGACCAGAAAGAATACCCCGAAAGCTTTGTTGACGGCCTGGGTACACTTTATTGCCGCCTGCCTGACAAATCCTGTGTTGTGGGCGAAACTTCCACAGAAGGTTATGATTTTTACTTTTCGCTGGCGGCCAAAGACAACAAATTCGTCGGGCTGGTACTCGACGAACATAACCAGAAAAAGCTAACCGATACGCGTATAAAAAAATGGGTGGAACAGCTTAAAAAAGAGTTCCTTTAAATTTTCAGGACGGCGGGCTTTGTTTTGATTTGATTTAATACATTTGCCGCCGTTATGATACTTAATTACATTACCTGGAACGTAAGTCCCGATATTTTCCATATCCCTGACGATGTCTGGCTCATCGGCGGGTTTACCGTCAGGTGGTACGGTTTGCTGTTTGCCATGGCTTTTGTAGTTGGCTACATCATTATGCTCAAAATCTTTAAAAACGAAGGCCTTTCAACCAAGATGCTGGATGAGCTGTCCACTTACATGATCGTATTTACCATTATCGGTGCAAGGCTTGGCCATTGTTTTTTTTACGAGCCAAAATATTTTCTGGCTCATCCGCTGGAGATACTCATGATCTGGAAAGGCGGACTGGCCAGCCACGGAGCAGCCATTGGAATACTTGTGGGGCTTTACTTTTTTTCCAAAAAAAACCACAAACCGTTCATCTGGATCATGGACAGGATCGGGATTGTTGTGGCGCTGGGCGGTGCTTTCATCCGTATAGGAAACCTGATGAACTCGGAAATCTTCGGCGATGTCACTTCTCTTCCCTGGGGTTTTAAATTTGTCAACTATTACATAAAAGAATATACTTTCGATCCGAGACACCCCACACAGATATACGAAGCATTAAGTTATCTGGCGCTGTTTTTCTTCCTTTACTGGTATTACTGGAAACACAAGGGGCATCCCCGACCGGGCACCCTGTTCGGCTATTTTCTGATCGTTCTTTTTACCGCCCGTTTTTTGATCGAATTCATCAAGGTTCCGCAGGTTGGTTTCGAACAAAACATGACGCTCGACATGGGTCAGTGGTTAAGCATTCCTTTTATTCTGGCAGGGATAGCGCTGTTGATCTGGTCAGCGCGGAAATATAAAAAGCCCGCAGATTGATCCATCGCGGGCTTTTCTTATCATTTTACAAAAGATTTATTGCATATTAAATCTTGAGAAATTATCATAAAGTTGTTTCTCGAGTTTTTTAGATAACTCCGTTTGGTTATAGTGATCCGATACCTGTTTAAGCCGCTGAAAGACAGCCATGGCAAATTGAATATCATCACTGTAATAATCCCTCATTTTAGGACGGAGGTTAAAATAATAGTCAAGGTCTTCCTCGTATCTTTCCGCAATCTTTTCAATCACATCGTTGGCTTTGTCAATGGCCCCGGCCTGATAGTAATTATCGGCCCAACTGATCATATAATAGTCAAACGGGAATTTCTTTTCCGGGAAGAAATACAATCCCTTGTCCATGGCGGCAATGGCTGAATCCGGTTTGTTCTCGCCATTCAGCGCCTGCGCCAGTCTCACATAATTTTGTTTCATGATGCCCACTGTCCGGGCGCTTTCGCGATCCACAGTCACATCATCCTCATTCAGCCGTCCCCAGCGCACTTTGTCGTCCATCAGGACTTTATAAGACCGTTCGGCATCCACACCGCCAACCTTTGCAATATAATCAGGCGCCGGGTAAGGTTTGAAGCGGTAAACAACCCCTTCGAGGTGACAGTATTTATCCACATCCAGCACACCATTCACACTGCTGGGATTGGCAAAATAAATGGGCCGCTCCCAGTTGTTCGTGGCAATGATATCGAGCAGCATCAGGTCATTGCGGTAAAGCGCACCCTGCGTAACATCCCACTTGATGGTGTCCACAATTTGATCGGCATATTCGGGCCTGACCGTGCCTGTTTTCAGTACCTGCTCCTTGTCAACAGGCAGCATCAATTTCTTCGAGGGCAGGTAATCCACCCATGTTCCGTCAGTTACCTGAACCTGTGAACGCCTGTCCGGACTTTTGATAAAGCCGATGCCGTCCCTTAGGTCAATCCTTCCCTGGGATCGCTGAATAACATATAGAAAATTATGTGTGCCGCTGTCATAAAATTTCCTCGGTATGGACAGTGGCAGGGGATCGGAATCATAAACCTTGTTAAACATCTGGTTCACATACCAGTCACCCGACGAAAGCATATAGTTTACCACCCGCACATCAGTGCGTATGCCTTCTACTTCCTGAACATACCAAAGGGGGAATGTGTCGTTATCTCCATTGGTGAACAAGATGGCATTGGGTTCACACGATTCCAGATACATCCTCGCGAAATCACGGGCAGAATATTTCCCTGACCTGTCATGTGCTTTCCATCCCTGTTGTCCCATGATCACGGGAACAAGAAGGAAACTGACCACAGTAACGATTACAGCAGATGCCGATTTGTTCTTCATCACCCTGTTGAGCATTTCCCAGAGCGCCATCACACCGAGACCGATCCAGATGGCAAACGCATAGAACGAGCCCGCATAAGCATAGTCCCTTTCACGGGGTTGCATCGGTGTTTGATTCAGGTAAATGATAATGGCAATTCCCGTCATGAAAAACAACAGGAACACTATCCACGTATCGCTTCTGCTTTTATTCAGATGATAAAAGAACCCGAGCAGCCCAAGCAGGAAAGGCAGGAAAAAGAAAGTGGCATGTGCCGGATTCTGCATACTTCGCGGCAGGTTTTTCTGATCGCCCAGCCGCCACGTGTCGATAAAATTTATGCCGCTGATCCAGTTGCCGTGATCTGGTTCGCCCTGGCCTTCAATGTTGTTTTGCCTCCCGGCAAAGTTCCACATGAAGTATCTGAAATACATGTGCCCAAGCTGATAGGTAAAGAAAAATTTCAGATTCTCTCCGAAAGTCGGTTTATAAATCACTTTGGATGTTCCGTCCTGTTGCATTACACTTATGGGAATTCCCTTACTGCCTCCGTATTTTTTATAAAGCGAGATATGCGAAGGTTTCTGGCTGCTCCACATTCTGGGGAAGATGGTCATGAACCGCTCATCATAAACGGGAATTGTCCCTTTTTTATCGTCTTTTATCACATATTTTCCCAGTTTCCTGTCTTTTTCGTAAACCGGGTTCCCGTCTTTTGAACCTGTCCGCGGTGCATTGTAATAAGGACCATACACCAACGGCCACGTACCGTACTGCTCCCTGTTCAGGTAGGAAAGCAAGCTGATGGCATCTTTCGGGTCATTTTCATTGATGGGCGTATTGGCATTGGCTCTGATCACCAGGATGAAAAACGATGAATAACCGATCAGGATAAAAACAAGGGCAAGAATAACCGTATTCCATACCACTTTTCCACGTTTACTTGTATATCTCAATCCCCAGAGGATAGCGCCAACGATCAGAATAAAGTAGATGATGGTGCCGGAGTTGAACGGCAATCCCACGGTATTTACAAAGAAAAGCTCAAATTTACCTGCCAGTTCAACGATTCCAGGAATGATGATGTACATGATGATAGCAAGAATAAAAACCGAAATAACGCCGGCCAGTATGAAGCCCTTTGTTGAATATTCATACCTTTTATAGTAATACACATACACGATGGCAGGAATGGCAAGCAGGTTAAGCAGGTGAACGCCGATAGACAATCCGATGATGTAAGCGATAAGCAAAAGCCACCGGTAACCATGACGCTGGTCGGCGACCTCTTCCCACCGCAGGATGGCCCAGAAAACCACTGCGGTAAACAGGGATGACATGCCGTACACCTCGCCTTCCACGGCTGAAAACCAGAAAGAATCGGTGAAGGTGTAAGCCATAGCTCCAACAACACCTGCTCCCAGTACGATCAATGCCTGATCTTTGGTCAGCGTGCCATTGCCGTTTTTCACAAATATTTTTTTTGCCAGCATCGTGATCGTCCAGAAAAGAAACAAAATGGTCAGTCCGCTGGACAAGGCCGACATGGTGTTCACCATCAATGCTACTTTTTCCACATTGCCAAAAGCCAGCAACGAGAAGAATCTTCCCAACAACTGGAAAAACGGTGCTCCGGGCGGGTGTCCGACCTGAAGTTTGTAAGCTGTTGCAATGTATTCCCCACAATCCCACCAGCTTGCCGTGGGTTCCAGTGTGAGCAAAAAAACTGTTGATGCGATCACGAACATGACCCATCCAACAATATTATTGACCTTTTTAAAATTATCCATTGATAACAATATGGTGTTATAAATTGTATTTGGCAGGGCGAAAATAAAACATTTAACAGAACAACTTTTTAAAAACCAATACTATTTTAACAGAAATTAATTTTTTGGATTGCAAATAAAAAAATGACGTATCTTTGCACCCCGATTGTCCGATGGTGTAATGGTAGCACTGCAGATTTTGGTTCTGCCTGTCCAGGTTCGAATCCTGGTCGGACAACTGTACGGAGAGTTTTTAAAGCGAGGGGACTAAAGTCCCCTATTTTATTGACAAAATGATAAAGAAAGAAAACATAGCTCACGTTGCGGAAAGTTATCTCGATGACAAAGGAATGTTCATCGTCAAACTGACGGTAAGCCAGGGCAATCTCATCAATTTGTTCATCGACGGCGATGAAGGCGTTACCATTGATGATTGTGTTGCACTCAGCCGGCATATCGAACAGCATTTCGACCGGGATGTGGAGGATTATGAGCTGCGTGTTTCTTCGGCAGGTGCCGACCAGCCTTATGTAAATCTAAGGCAGTATAAAAAAAATATCGGGAGGCAGGTTGAGGTAGTCACCAAAGAAGGAAAAAAAATAAAAGGAAAACTGCTGGTGGCAAATGAAGATCACATTGAGATCAGCCCGGTAATAAAAAAAGGTAAAAAAACGGTTCAAAACCAAAGTTTGCAAATCCCAATGGAGGAGATTAAACAAACAAAAACAGTGATTATTTTTTAAATCTATAAAACAGAAAAAGATGGATAGCATTAATCTGGTTGAAACTTTTTCCGAATTCAAGGAATTCAAAAACATTGACAGGGAAACCATGATGCGCATTCTGGAAGATGTGTTTCACAGCATGCTCATCAAGAAGTTCGGCCCCGAAAGCAGCTTCGACATTATCGTGAATATCGACAAAGGTGATCTGGAAATCTGGCACAACCGTGAAATTGTCGAAGACGGTGCGGTGGAAGACGAAAACCTCCAGATATCCCTCTCGGATGCCATCAAAGTGGAACCCGATTTTGAAGTGGGTGAGGAATTCTCCGAGCAGATATTTCTTGAAGATTTCGGGCGGCGCGAAATTCTGACCATTCGCCAGAACCTCATCTCCAGGATCATGGAGTACGAAAAAGACAGCATCTACAAGAAATACAAAGAGCGTGTAGGCGAGATCATTACGGGAGAAGTTTACCAGGTATGGAAAAAAGAAATATTGGTTTTGGATGACGAAGATATTGAACTTATCCTTCCCAAATCGGAACAGATTCCATCGGACTACTACCGTAAAGGTGACACGATCCGTGCGGTTGTCTCAAAAGTGGATATGCACGGAAGCAACCCGGTCATTATCCTGTCGCGTACTTCGCCGGTCTTTCTCGAAAGGCTTTTCGAAGCCGAGGTGCCCGAAGTTTACGACGGACTGATCACTATCAAAAACATTGTCCGCGTTCCCGGTGAAAGAGCAAAAATAGCTGTTGAATCTTATGATGACCGTATCGACCCGGTAGGCGCCTGTGTTGGAATGAAAGGTTCAAGAATCCACGGAATCGTGCGTGAACTGAAAAACGAAAACATTGACGTGATCAATTACACCACAAACATTCCGCTTTACATTCAGCGGGCCTTGTCGCCGGCAAAGATCACTTCGATCAATGTGAACGAAGAAACAAAACGAGCCGAAGTTTACATGAAACCCGACCAGGTTTCGCTTGCCATCGGCAAAGGCGGATACAATATCAAGCTGGCAGGGAAACTGACCGGTTACGAAATTGATGTTTATCGCGACACGGATATCGACTCCGAAGATGTGGACATTCAGGAGTTTGATGATGAAATCGATCAGTGGATCATTGACGAGTTGAAATCAATAGGTTGTGACACGGCGAAAAGTGTGCTGGAACTTGGCGTTGAGGAACTGATAAAACGAACTGACCTCGAAGAAGAAACCATTCGTGAGGTAATCAGGATATTAAAAGCAGAGTTCGAATAAATTCTTAATTTTGCGGAATTTTATAAAAACACGGGTAAATTTTTAAGGGAAATAATTTTATGGCCGAATCACAAAGACCGATCAGGTTGAGCAAAGCTGCTAAAGAATTCAACATCAGTCTGGATACTGTTGTTGAGTATCTTTCATCGCATGGCTTTACGGTTGAGAGAAATCCCAACTTCAAGCTTGATCAGGCCATGTACAGTAAACTGTCAGAGGAGTTTGAACAGGAAAAAGTAGTCAGGGAAATTGCATCCAAAAAGGGGCTGGAATACGTCGGCAAAGAAACTATTTCCCTGGAGGATATTCCTAAAAAAGAAAAAGAGGAAGAAGAAATAATTCCGATGGAGATAGACCTTCCGGTTGAAACAGAAGAAGTTGAAGAAGAAATTGCTCCACAGGTAACCCAAGAGGCGCCAACACCCGAGCCGTCTGAAACTCCTGTTGAAGAAACAGAAGAGGTTGAAGAAAAGATTGAGGAAGAAACAGAAGAAAAAGAAACCGAAGAAAGCAGCGGCCCGAAGATAATCGGTAAAGTTGACCTTGAAGGCATGAACCTGCGGACAAGGCCAAAAAAACAACCCCGGGAAGCAAAGAAAAAGAAGGCGGAGCCAAAACCGAAAGCAAAGAAAAAAACAGAGGCCAAAAAGGAAACCAAACCCGAAACCAAAGAGAAAGTTAAACCAGAAACCCCGCCGGAACCCGTTCAGGAAACAAAAACACCCGAGCCGGTAGCCGAGGTTGAAGAAAAACCGAAGAAGGAAGCAGTTGAATTTATACCGACGAAGGTGGAAAAACTCTCCAGCCCGAAGGTTGTTGACAAGATTGACCTTCCGGAGAAAAAGAAACCGGTTGCCTCTTCATCCGATAAGCCCGAGGCACATAAGAAAAAGAAAAGAAGAAGGATCAAGCCCAAGGCCGAACAAACGGCAGGCAGAAAAGTTTCCAAAGCCGGGCATGGCCGCGACAGAAAGAAAACCGCCAAACCCGAACCTTCGGAAGAGGAAATCCAGAAACAGATCAAGGAAACGCTTCAGCGTCTTGCCCCTACCGGCAAATCCAAAGCTTCGAAATACCGCAGAAAAAAACGGGAACACGTCTCACAGTTGATGAAAGAGGCCGATATCCGTGACGAAGAAAACAAATCCCTCCTGCGGACTACCGAATTCGTATCGGCCAACGAGTTGGCCAACATGCTGGATGTCAATGTTAACGAAGTCATTAAAAGTTGTATGCAACTGGGACTGTTTGTTTCAATCAACCAGCGCCTCGATGCGGAGACCATCGTTCTGGTGGCTGAAGAGTTCGGTTACGAAGTGGAGTTTGTCGATGCCGAGGAAACCGAAAAAGTTGTCATTGAAGAAGAGCCCGACAATCCGGAAGACCTCGTGCCACGCGCTCCCATCATTACGGTTATGGGGCATGTTGACCACGGGAAAACCAAACTGCTTGACTATATCCGCAAATCAAATGTTGTGGCCGACGAAGCCGGCGGCATTACCCAGCATATCGGCGCCTACGAAGTTATCCTGGGCGATAATAAAAAGATCACCTTTCTCGACACTCCGGGGCACGAAGCATTTACGGCCATGCGCGCCAGAGGAGCAAAAATTACTGACATCGCCATCATCGTCATTGCTGCCGACGACAGTGTGATGCCGCAGACAAAAGAAGCCATCAACCACGCCAGGACTGCCGGTGTGCCCATCGTTTTTGCTTTCAATAAGATGGATAAACCGGGGGCTAATGCCGACAAGATCAGGGAACAGCTTTCCACCATGAATATTCTTGTGGAAGACTGGGGTGGAAAATACCAGTCACAGGAAATATCAGCCATTACGGGACAGGGAGTGGAAGATCTCCTCGAAAAAGTGCTGTTGGAAGCCGAAATCCTTGAACTGAAGGCCAATCCGAACAAGCTGGCCAAAGGAACTGTTATCGAAGCCAGTTTGGATAAAGGACGTGGTTACGTGGCTACCGTGCTCGTTCAGGATGGAACTTTGTATAAAGGGGATATCGTGGTCGCAGGACCGAATTATGGCAAAATAAAAGCCATGTTCAACGAAAGAAACCAAAAGGTTGAGGAGGCAGGGCCTTCGACACCGGTTGTTATCCTCGGCCTGAATGCTGCGCCACAGGCCGGAGAAACATTTGTTGTTATGGAAGATGAAAAGGAAGCCAAAAACATAGCGCTGAAACGGCAACGGATCATGCGCGAACAGAGTTTCCGCACCCAAAAACACATTACACTGGATGAAATCGGTCGCCGCTTAGCCATCGGTGATTTCAAAACATTGAATATTATTGTCAAAGGTGATGTGGAAGGATCGGTTGAAGCATTGTCGGATGAATTGCTTAAACTTTCCACCGAAAATGTTCAGATCAGTATCATTCACAGGGCGCCTGGCGCCATCACCGAATCAGATGTCATGCTGGCTTCCGCATCCGATGCCATCATCATCGGATTCCAGGTAAGACCCACGCCGCAGGCACGAAAGCTGGCTGAAAAAGAACAGATTGATATCCGCCTCTATTCCATCATTTACCAGGCAACCGAAGAAATTGCCGATGCCATCAAGGGTATGCTTACCCCGAAAACGGAAGAAAAGATCACGGGCAATGTGGAAGTCAGAGAAGTATTCAAGATCACAAAAGTGGGTACTGTTGCCGGAGGTTATGTGCTCGACGGAAAGATCACCCGAAACACAAAAATACGCCTGATCAGGGACGGCATTGTCGTTTACACGGGATATCTCGGATCATTGAAACGTTTCAAAGATGATGTGAAGGAAGTGAGCGCCGGCTACGAATGTGGTTTGAATATTGAGAACTTCAACGATTTAAAAGTCGGCGACATTATCGAAGCTTACGAGGACGTTGAAGTTTAGTCATTTTTACTCTGTGATTCATACTTGGGATACTTCTTTTTGACAAAAAATAATCTTTTGATTCCTCCTTTTCTTAACGGGAATTGTCCAAAGTGCAAAGGGACTTTTATTTCAACCCCTTCAGCTTTTCTTCATTGAACATCAGCGGAAGGAGGTTTTCAATTCCATTGACCACCTGCGTTAAGCCATTCTGTCCGTGCATGATGATCCTGATCTTTTTTTTCTGTCGTGTTTCAATCTCGGCAAGAACCTGCCTGCATGCACCACAAGGTGTAACCGGGTAATCAACCGGGAAATTATCGGCTCCCGCGCTGATGGCTATGGCTTCCACATCCACACCGGGATATCTGGAGCTGGCGTAAAACAACGCAACACGCTCGGCACATAAACCGGACGGGTAAGCTGCATTCTCCTGATTGCTTCCGGTAATGATCTCCCCATTGGCAAGATATACGGCAGCGCCCACATGGAAACCCGAATAAGGAGCATAAGACGTATGAAGTGTTTGCTGGGCAGCCGTTAACAATTTCCGGTCAGCCTCGGGCAAAGGCTCTCCACCCGAGAATTCTTCGATATTTATCTGGATTTTTCTGACTTTCATATTGCCTTGTTTTCCGGCTAAATTAGGAAAGTTTTTATAAAAGAAATTGCATTCGGTGAATTGGCCGGATTTTATTTGGCTGCCGCCCCGGAATTCAGCTTTTGCTTTCCAAAAAGAAACAGGGTGTAAAAGAAAGCAAAGAGTGTAACACCCGCCTGGGTCTCAAGGGTGTCGTCCGACAACATGGACCAGGCGATGATGATGAAAAACGTAAGGAAGAAATAATCGGAAAACCGCCGGAGGTGTATAGGCGGATAAAACAAAGCAAACAAAAACCAGATAAAACCAAAAACCCCGAAAGTGATAAATATGGTCAGAAACTGGTTGTGGGCATGGAACATAAATTTCTGATCCAGACTGGAGTTCATTAATTTATACTGGTTGATCAGCGAATCTTCGATGTCGCCCGTACCCACGCCAAGCCAAAAGTGCTTTTTCAGAAGATACCATGAAGCTTTTAGGTACTCAACCCGTTGCATCACAGAACTGCCGCTGGGATCACCTGTCTTTTTATACACTTCGTATCCCATAAGGATTTTCATGATTCGTGTCCGCAGCCCCGGATTTTTTACATAATTGTAGTTGGCAACACCCTGCTCGATTTTATGTACATCCCAGTCGGTAAGCGCATTTACGCCCGAAGCATCTTTTCGTAACCCTTTTGAGGTGAGGTATCTGATAAGTGTTTCCTTTAACTGATGCTTCCCTTCAGGATAAGAATCGTAATCATACTTACTCCTTTTATTCCAGGCTGCTTTCATTTCAGCCTCACAAATGTACACACCCACATACCGGCCACCTTCAATGCCTCTTTTTATGGTATCATGTGTGTAAGGGTTCCCGAGCGCTGTTGTCTGATCCAGCGTGTCGATACCGATTGCAGGCGCTGTGGACACTTCAATCACTGTATTTCTAACGTAGAAAAACAACAAAAGCGGAATAAGAACGGCAAACGAAAGAGTGGCTATTTTTAAAGCAATGTATTTTGTTTTCATCAATGACCACAACAGGTAAGCTACTGTAATGATTAGCATGACACCCAGGCTTGTCAGCGACTCGAGCATGACGAGGAAAGCCACAAACCAGACCGCCACAACGGCAAAAACAATCTTATGCCAGACTTTAAATTTTTGATCCTGAATGATAAAATAAACCAGTATAAAAAATGAGAATGAGGCATTCAGTCCGAAACGTATGGAACTGATATAAGGAGAAATGTTGCGGATATCGGTGAAATTTTCATTTAAAATATAGGTGAAACTGATGATTGACCCTGCCAGCACAGCGAGGACATAAAAAAGCAACAATACCCTGAAGCGTTTGTATTTTAAAGTTTCCATTGTTGACAAAACAATGGGAAACAAGAGCAAAGGCAGTTTGATCCGTAAATCTTTCAGGGCATAATCAATGTCCGATGTGTTGAAAAGGCCCAGGACATGCATAAAATAAATGGAAGAAAGAATGAGCGCCGGTTTGTTTCTGACAAACAATGTCAGTTTATCCACAAAATTATTTCCCGCAAGACGACCGAGGTAAACCAGCGTATTCCATGCACCTTTGAAAGCACCACCAATTCTGAAGAAACGCCCCACAATCCTGAATCTGAATCCGGCCCACAACCATAAACCCGCAAGCATAAACTCCGACACACTCATGGCAAATTTAGAGAGCGGAAGGCTCATAGCAATGAGTACCAACGTAATAAAATACGCCCATGAATGGATATTAACGTTGGATCTGATCATGTGGAACTTCTAAAAATTATTCCTTGGTTTCTTTGGTTTCTTCCTTTGCGAAAGTACCATTTAGAATCGAATGGTACAAATCCGTGGCATTAAGCACTTTGGCGGCTTCAGAGATATCGGGATCATTCTTCAGCGAGGCAATGACTTTTCCTTTTTGGTAGTAATAGCGTGTAATGATCTCTATTCTTAGCAGTTCTTCAATTTGTTTCCGGTTTTTATCAATATCGTGTTGCTTCTCCTTTTTTACATCCACATCCAGCGAATCAATCAAAGGTTCAACGGCTTGAAAATAACCTTCTCTTTCCGCACTTTTTTTGATCCGTTCGATAAGCATCTCCGTTTCGGTCTTGTAGTCAAAATCCTGCTTGACGACAAAATCCTTGAACTTTTCAAAATTCTCATCAGATATTGTAAATTTTTCAGGAGCAGGGATTTCAGGATTTTCCAGAACGTACTCATTCACATAGTTAAAAATATAGTTCTGTGTATAAAGGTCAGCCGTCACCTGGCTAAAAGGCTGGGTTTTCACTTTGATGTCGGGGGCAATACCTTTGCCGTCATAAACCGAACGCCCGCCTGCTGTTTTAAATTCCGATATCAGGCTGTCGGGAATTTTATCATGTTCCCCGTTTCCGTTTTCGTTAAAATAATCTATCGCCTGGATGCATCTTCCGCTGGGTATATAATATTTGGCAATGGTCATTTTCATCCTGGAATTATACGGCAGCGAAACAATATTTTGCACCAGTCCTTTTCCGAAAGTCCGTTCGCCGATGATCACCCCGCGGTCAAGGTCCTGAATGGCCCCGGCGACAATTTCCGAAGCGGAAGCCGAGTTTCCGTTTACAAGCACCACAAGGGGTATTTTCGTATCCATGGCGGCAAAACGTGTCTTGTGAACCCGGAAATTTTCAGGGTTTTTTCCTTTGGTGGTCACCACGGTTGTTCCTTTGGGGACAAAAATGTTGACAATATCCACAGCTTCCGAAAGCAGGCCGCCCCCATTACCTCGCAGATCCAGCACCAATGCACTCATCTTTTTATTTTCTTTCAGATCGGTGAAAGCTTTTTTTACTTCCGAAGCGGCATTGGGATTGAATTGCGTCAGGCTGATATATCCGATGTTATCCCTGATCATTCCATAATAAGGAATGCTTGGGATTTTTACTTTTTCGCGGACAATTTCTATTTCCTGCGTTGTCGTGTCACCAAAACGTTCAATCGTTACGGTTAATGACGTACCCGGTATCCCTTTCAGTTTTTCACTCACATCTTTTGTAGATTTGTCTTTGGCCGGTTCACCGTCAATGGCGATGATCTTATCGCCGGCTTTCAACCCTGACTTTTGCGCCGGGAAACCTTCATAAGGTTCGGTGATCACCACATAATCACCTTGTTTCTGGATCAGTGCACCGATACCTCCGTATTCACCTTTGGTCATCAGTTCAAAATCCTCAAGTTTCGACTCGGGGACGTACACCGTGTAAGGGTCAAGACTTCCGAGCATGGCATCAACGGCTGTTGTATTCAGCTCTCCGGGATTGATGTCGTCGGCATAATTCAGGTTGAGCTGGCGCAATACGTCAATATAAATCTCAATATTTTTTGAAAGCTCAAAGTTGTTCTCATCCTGTGCTTTCGCCGCATTCCACGGCATGTAAAACACCAAAAGGATAATAAATGTCAGGTTTAAAAACTTTTTCATGTCAAACGTTTAAACAATTAAGGAACAGGATCGTAACCACTGCCACCCCAGGGATGGCACGATAAAATCCGTTTGATAGCCAGCCAGCCTCCCTTAAAAGGGCCATGCTTTTTGATGGCTTCAACACTGTAAACCGAGCATGTGGGAGTGTATCTGCATGACCTCCCGAGAAAAGGAGAAAGTGTGTATTGGTATATTCTGATCAATAAAATAAAAAACTTACCCAGCAGCTTGCTCATCCTGTTCAATTAAGTGGTGCAAAATTAGGATTATTTTCTTTTCTATTTCAGCGTAACTAAGTATTGTTTTTCCAGTGTAAATTAACCCCAGTAATACAGAAACGGAATTGCCGGTGCAGTGTTCCACCAACGGTTTTTTATTTCTGCGGTAAGCCTCCCTGACCAGGCGTTTTATTCTGTTCCGGTCAACGGCCTTTTTGAAATTTCTTTTTGATACCGTGATCAGTACCTGGGGCAAGGCAGGCTCTTCGGTTTTTTCTTTCAGTAAAAAAATCCTGAACGGATACCGGAAAAACGATTTCCCTTCGTTAAAAAGCCGGCTGATCTGCTTTTTACTTCGTAACCTTTCTTCTTTTTTGAATGTGTTCTTCAAACCGGCCTGTTTTTAAAATTGTTAATGAAAATGATAGGTAAGCGTAAGACTGACCCCCCAGTCAGATTTGGCCGCATTAATCGATTGAGGCCTTGTGTCAAGAGAATAATATGTTTTGATCCCGATTTTCAGATTGTTATCCACAACGCTGATCTGCGGGAATAAATTTATATTTAATCTGTCTCTGCTTTTTCCCGTCATGTAAGGAATAAAGGTAACGTTGGCATCAACCCAAACTTTTGGCGATGTCAGTTTATAGACTTTCCAGACAACAGCAAAAATGCCTACCAGGTCATTGGTTATACCGGTAGTGTCGTAAGGTGTTTCACGCTGCCCGCTGATACCGCCACCAAGATAGAACCTGTTCCAACTGTTGTAAACAAAATCATGCAAAGCAAGAAAGGACAGATTTACCCTCAATTTTGTTCCCAATTCCGAGTTTTGGCTAAAACCAAGCATGGTGCTGATATACCACTTTTTTTTCAGGAGACGTTGCCACGCAAAACTACCATCCGCTTTTGTCGAGCTCAGGGTATCTGACTGGAACGTATTGTAATCATCCCAGCTAAACTGAAAATAGGACTTTCGTTTCCTGTAATTCAAATCACCGGAAGTATTAACGGTGGCCAGATTACTACCTTTTGAGTAATTCACTCCGAGTGAAAAATCACCGCTGGTGCGTTTCCAGAAATTCCGTTTAATGGGATAGACTTCCACCATTTCGTTAACGGAGACCAATTCCCTCCCGTTGGCCAGGACGATATACACATGTCTGGCAATGCCCGAGGTGTCAAATGAGCCGTAATAGACCAGTCCGTTTTTTAATTTGACCTCAAATTGTTTTGGACTCTTTATGGTATTGATCTTTGTAACTTCCAGATTGATAGTCCCCATGCCATCCATTTTCCATGTTACAACACCATATACCATCTTCTTAAAATCGCCGGTAAGCACATTACCATTGATGTGATAAATGGTATCAATTTTTTGTGCTTTTCCGCTAACAACAAACAAAAAAGAAAAAAAAACCAATAGTAAAGGGAGCTTATATTTCACAAATGGTTTCGGCATTTTGGGTTATTGAAGTACAAAAATAATTTTTCTCTCCTAATAATCATGTTTTTCTTTCAAATACATAATGAATGAACGATTTATTAATTTCCGTAACTTTCGCCCTTCAAAAAAAGGACCATGAAAAAGAAACCCCGTTTAAGTTTTTGGCAAATATGGAACATGAGCGTCGGCTTTCTGGGCATCCAGTTTGGCTTTGCTTTGCAGAATGCCAACGTAAGCCGCATTTTTGAAACACTGGGTGCAAACGTTGAAGACATCCCCATTTTGTGGATCGCAGCTCCCGTCACGGGCCTGATCATCCAGCCCATCATTGGCCACATGAGTGACAACACCTGGAACCGGTTCGGCAGACGGCGGCCTTATTTTATGGTCGGTGCCATTCTGGCATCACTTGCCCTGTTCATCATGCCCAATTCGCCGGCTTTATGGGTTGCGGCAGGTATGCTCTGGATCATGGATGCTTCCATTAACATTTCCATGGAACCGTTTCGTGCTTTTGTGGGTGACATGTTGCCCTCGGAACAGCGCACCAGGGGTTTTGCCATGCAAAGCTTTTTCATCGGCACCGGTGCCGTGGTGGCTTCCGCCCTGCCCTACATCATGACCAACTGGCTGGGTATCGCAAATACGGCTCCCGAAGGAGAAATCCCTCCGTCGGTGAGATATTCGTTTTATATCGGAGGGGCAACGTTCTTTTTGGCTGTCCTGTGGACTGTCCTGCGGACAAAAGAATATTCTCCCGAAGAAATGAAAGAGTTTCAGGAAGAACGTAAAGAAGAATTTCAAATAAATAATTACACTGATGAAATACTTCCTGCGTCAAAATTCCTGAGAAGCAGTATTTTCTGGCTGATTGGCGGAGCTTTTCTGGCATGGATAGTTTACCATTACAATCTGGAAGCCGAGTTGTACATTCTCGGATTTGGCCTGATGTTTTTCGGTCTGGTTCAGCTCGTTACTGGTTCTCTGGTGAAATCGGGAAAAGAAAAAAACGGTTTTGTGGAAGTGATTAACGACCTGTTCAAAATGCCGGCCACAATGAAACAACTGGCCATTGTTCAGTTTTTTTCATGGTTTGCCCTGTTTGCCATGTGGATTTATACAACGGCTGCCGTAACCAGCCATATATATGGCACAACAGACTCCAATTCCGCACTGTTCAACGAAGGGGCCAACTGGGTGGGCATCATGTTTGCCGTGTATAACGGTTTTGCTGCCATTGTTGCCTTTTTGCTGCCTGTTATTGCCAAATACACCAACAGGAAAATTACCCATCTCATTGCGCTGGTGGCCGGCGGACTGGGTCTTATTTCCATTTATTTCTTCCACAACCCCGACATGCTCATCATCTCAATGATTGGCGTAGGACTGGCCTGGGCAAGCATTCTGGCGATGCCGTATGCCATCCTCACCGGCTCGCTGCCGCAACACAAACTGGGTGTTTACATGGGAATTTTTAACTTTTTCATTGTTATCCCGCAAATTCTGGCGGCCAGCATTCTCGGCTTTTTCGTGAAAACCGTTGCCGGCGGAGAACCTATTTATGCACTGGTACTGGGCGGAGCTTCGATGATACTGGCAGGATTTCTTACCTTACTGGTAAATGACGTGGATGATCCAAATAAAATGAAAAAATGAAATAACAAATTTCAAATGACAAATTCCAAATAAATCTCAATAACCAATGGATTAAATCCCAAACGGTATCAGTTTGTATTTTCGTTATTGTGATTTGGAATTTGTTTGAATTTTGGAGATTGTTATTTGTGATTTAATAACTGACAAAATAACCCTCTGTTATGGATATTCTCATCACAGGCACCAGCTCCGGCATCGGCCACGGCCTGACACTGGAGTTTTTAAAACGGAAAGCCAGGGTCTGGGGGATCAGCCGGAGAAACCCGGGTGAACTGGTGAAGTACAAGGACTATCATCACCTGAAACTTGACCTGACCAATTTTGAAAGCGCTGAAAAAGAAGTGCCTGCATTTTTATCGGACACAAAACAACTTGACCTGGTGGTCCTGAATGCAGGTATCCTCGGCGAAATCAAATACATGGAAGAAGTTCCGGTGGAGGATATGAAACGGGTGTTTGAAACCAATGTGTGGGCCAACAAAGTGTTGCTGGATGTGCTGTTCCAGCTTGGCATTCCCATAAAACAGGTGGTGGGCATTTCCTCCAAAGCCGCATTGCGCAGCACACCGGGCTGGGGTTCTTATTCATTGTCGAAAGCAGGGCTGGACATGCTGATGAACATTTACGCCAAAGAACATCCCGAAACACATTTCAGTGCCCTGGCTCCCGGACTGGTGGACACACAAATGCAGGATTACATTTATGCTATCAAGGAAACTGACAAATACCCGTCGGCCAAAACCCTGCAGGAAGCCCGCTACACCGAGCTGATGCCCGACCCGGTGGAAGCCGCTCCCCTGCTCATCAAAGGGATGGAAAAAGCGCTCGAATATGAAAGCGGCTCGCATGTGGATGTGCGGGA
>JAOZOO010000235.1 GCA_029933225.1 Bacteroidales bacterium
ATACTGGCGAACCGGTTCGAAAAACCAATGGAGGTGATTGAGAAGGTGGTGGATAGGAATCTGTACCGGCGACTTTAGTCGCCGATGTCGATACGATTGGGTTGTCTTCTGTAGAGGCGACTTCGGTCACCTGATTATCAATATGGTTTTGTTTATATTTTTTTCGGGAAATTCAGGAAATAGCCGTTGTTTGGGATTTCGAAGAACATTTTGGTGATTTGATTTCTTTCTTGTTCATCAAAAACGATGAAACAATGAAAATCTGTTGATTTGAGCAGAATTGGATGGTTTTTCTTCACAATAGGGCATAATTATCCCTTTTTACAATTCGTTAAATGGTTGTAGGGTCAGACGTTTATCCTGTTTTGCTTAATTCCTGCTCCTTTTGTTGAAACTTCCTTTTTGATATCTCAACCGCATTGGCTGTGTGTATGCCGAAGAATATCCAGAATATCTCGTTTTCTTTGGTTCGGGCTTTTATCTTGTCCAGTGAGTAGTAGTTCTTTTGTGTACCGAAAGCACCTTCCATTCGTGTGGCTCTTTCCGTATTGATAATCTTTCTTATCTGTTTTAATACCGGCTCGTCTTTCGATGCCTTACCTTTCCTTACAAAGCTTGTAATGATAGCACTTTGTGTGCAAAATCTCCTATTCGCATTCGTTCCGTATATTCTGTCGCCTCCAAGCATCCTGACTTTTGTGTTAAACAGTGTTTGTGTTAGCCATACGGAACTGATAAGCCGGGTGCCTTCGTTGAAAGCATCAAAAGACAGGTGTTCAATAAAATTGATGCCATCTGCCTGTATCAGATTCACCTTGGCACCCAACTCAACACGTTTCGTCTCTTTTCCTCGTACAATCGGACGGATGAATGATTTGTCTGTGCTTACTATCCTGTCTTTCACCTTGTTTCCTTCAAATAAGTCTTTCTGCTGCTTAAGAACTTTTGTGATCGTCTCAAGCCTTTTGTAATACCTTGGTGGAAAATAGTATTTGTCCGGGAGTTTTTGTTCTATTTCGGCGGCTAAATCTTTTTTCCCAAAATCAAACTTTTTTTGTCTTGTTCGTCTGAAAAGTTTTTGTATTTTTGCGCTCCAATTTTTTGGACATTAATAATCAATCATTTAACAGATTAAATCTTAAATTATGAACCAGTACGAAACCGTTTTCATTTTAACTCCCGTTTTGTCTGAAGAACAGATGAAGGAAGCGGTAAAAAAGTATGAGGGTTACCTCAAAGAGAATGGTGCAGATATCGTGCACCAGGAAAACTGGGGCTTGCGTAAGCTGGCCTATCCCATTCAGAAAAAATCCACCGGATTTTATCATGTCTTCGAATACAAAGCCGAAGGCGACCTGATCGCCAAACTTGAAACGGCTTTTAAACGTGATGAACGTATGTTGCGCTTTCTTACCGTAAAACTCGACAAGCATGCCATTGCTTACAACGAGAAAAAACGTCACAAGAAAAAAGAAGAAGCAAAAGAAGAAACCAAAGAATCGTAAACATTAATCACGTTAATCATTAAAGAAAGGAAATCATGGCACAAGCAAGCAATGAAATCAAATATTTAACTCCCATTGCGGTTGACACCAAAAAGAAAAAATATTGCCGCTTTAGGAAAAGCCGCATCAAATACATCGATTACAAAGACCCGAACTTTCTTTTGAAGTTTGTCAACGAACAGGGTAAGATCTTACCGCGGAGAGTTACCGGAACATCAACCAAGTATCAGAGAAAAGTGGCACAAGCCGTCAAAAGGGCAAGACACCTGGCGCTGATGCCTTATGTTGCAGACTTATTAAAATAAAGGAGGGGCAGAAAAATGGAAATTATTTTAAAACAAGATGTAGCAGGCGTTGGTTATAAAAACGACCTGGCCACCGTGAAAAACGGATATGCAAGAAATTATCTCATCCCCAAAGGTCTGGCTGTCGTGGCCACCCCGTCGGGAAAGAAAGAACTTGCCGAAATGAAAAAACAGCAGGCTTACAAAGAAGAAAAGATCAAAAAAGAAGCCGAAACAATTGCCGCTGCCCTCGAAGGTACGGAATTAAAGATCGGCGTGAAAGCCAGCTCGACAGGCAAAATCTTCGGATCGGTCAACAGCATCATGATTGCCAAGGCCATTCAGGAACAGAAAAACCTTGAAATTGATCGCAAAACCATCGACATCAACGAAGAACACATCAAAGAGGTAGGCAAATACAAAGCCGTCATCAAACTGCACAAAGAGGTAGCGGTGGATATTGACCTTGATGTTGTAGCCGAATAGCATAAAGAATAATTCTTTAACTTTAGACCCTCCTGAAAAAATTCGGGAGGGTTTTTTTGTTTTCAACAACTCATTATGCTTAGCAAAGCCAGAATAAAACTCATCAACTCGCTGAATATGGCCAA
>JAOZOO010000236.1 GCA_029933225.1 Bacteroidales bacterium
AATGATATTATTGACAATAGTCTTTTTCATGAACCTACCACTGTCGAAAGCAAGTAAAAGGCATGGCAGAAAAGGAGGTATGAAGCTCACTTTGTAAGCAAACTGACCGATTCGGACCTGCCCTGTTAAATAGCTTGAGTCATCATGTATTATACCTATGTTTTACAAAGTGAAGTCGATGGTCAATTTTATACGGGTTATACCAAGGATCTCAAGCTACGATTTGACCAGCATAAAAAAGGCCAGGTTGAATCCACCAAGAGAAGATTACCATTAAAACTCATCTATTATGAGGCCTGTTTAAATTCGGAAGATGCCCAAAAAAGAGAGAGTTATTTTAAGACATATAATGGAAAAAGATTTTTACACAAGAGGCTCAAATCGTATTTAACAGGGTAAAAGCAAGCCGAAACGCAACACTGGCTCGATACCGCTCTGGCATGTGAATATATATCCCATGAAAAACATCATACTCTGCTGGAAAAATGCATGAGAATAGGGCGTATGCTCGGGAGCATGATCACCAAACCAGAATCCTTCTGCTGGCAATATTCAAAATGAATCCGTCGTCTGTCATCCGTTATCCGTCGTCTGTCATCTTTAGGCCGAGATGTATTTTTAAAGCGGTTTCTATGCGGGCCATACTTTCATCATCTATCACACCGATGGCTTTTATTATCCTGCGTTTATCCAGAGTTCGAATTTGATCTGCTTTCACCTTTGAATCCTTGGGAAGATTGCCTGCTCCTTTGGGAAGTTTAACCTCAAAAGGATAGATCTTTCCCAAATTCGTTGAGGTGATCGGCAGAACGGTTATCGTTCCGGAGAAACGGTTATTGATATCGTTTGAAATGATAACAACAGGTCTTGTTTTTGAAATTTCACGACCTATGGTCGGGTCTAATGATGCAAGATGGATTTCGCTTCTATTAATAGTCATCCCATCCCTCCAGATCGGCGGCTTCAAATTCAGATGCCATCTCGCAGCTTTCGTTGTAACCGGCGCGATAGCCTTCGGCCAGTTTTTTCTCAAGATCTTCTTTTTGGGCTTGGCGCACTTTTAGCTGAACAGCTTCAGCGATAAACAGGCTGCGTTTACGAGGCCCGGACATATGATCTATGAGATGGACCAGACTTTTTGGCAATGTGATGTTGAGACGGATGTTGTCGGTGTCCAATTTTACTCCTTTGTGTGTGTATTTTATTATGTATTAATATACACCATCATGGCGGGTTGTCAAGGGGAAAGGGCAAAGAAAATAGGAAAGAGAAAACAGGGATGAGGGAAGGGCAGGGAAATGACTAAAATGCAGAAAGCTAAGGAAAAAGGAAAAATGCCTATCTACTTAACTCCTAAGCTTAGTTAAGTTTTTATTGGGATGAACCAGTTGCTCATAGGTAATAGTTTCGGAACTAACGCAAGCGTGAATAAGGCGATCAAAGAGTTCTTTTTCCCAAAACCGACGATTGAAGCGGTAAGCGATTTCGGAAAGGTATGACTGTAGATGTTTTTCAGAAACTCCACGATGCGCACCGCGAATGACATTCTTTGTATTAGCAATAATCCGATGTATCCACGGCATAAGTCTACCTGCTGCTTTAGGATCACGAAGAACAATTCTGCAATGCGAGAGATTTTTGTCCTTCGCGGCTCTTCCATAGGATCGCCAGCCGTCACTGCGTATTGTTTCCAAAAGTTGTTTCCCTTCTTGTGTTTTTTTGCCGCAGCCAAGTCGTTCCAAGAAATCTTCAATCGTTTCTGCCGAAGCATCATTAACTATGCGCATGTGCGCAAAGCCAGGTTTCTCTTCGCCTTTATAGTTCCGGTAAATGGAAACAGCACACAAAACAACGCTCTTGCGCTCACTGCCTCGGCCTCGCTTCGTACCAGCAGGACCAAAAAACGATTCATCCATTTCTACCAAACCAGCAAGGCTGTATCGCTCATCTCTCGTCGCCATTGCTTTACGAACTTTATGGGCCATCAACCAAGCTGTTTTGTAACACCCAATTCCAAGCAGTCGCTGCATTTCAAAAACCGAAACACCTACTTTGTCCATTGCCATGTGGTAGATCAACCAATACCACTTCAGCAAAGGCACACGTGTTTTGTGAAAAATAGTACCAGCAGTGATGCTTGTTTGATGACGACAACTCCGGCAATCAAACAGACGTCGTTTCGAAAGATACCATGCTTCTTGGTGCCCACATCGAGGACAAATAAATCCATCTGGCCAACGCTGCTCAACCAGATGTTGAGCACACGATTCGTTATCAGAAAAAGATTTTTGAAAATCAATCAAACTTCGTTCAATGTATTTCCCGGGCATATCGATCCTCCCGGGGAATTATATACCATTTTGGCATTAGGAGTAAAGTAGATAGGCATT
>JAOZOO010000130.1 GCA_029933225.1 Bacteroidales bacterium
ACAAAAGTAAAAAAACTCATAGAAAAGAAGACCTGAATAAATCAATGGTTTATTACCTTATTTTCTTCAGATTCTGTTTGTAAATAATAAGTGGTTGATTGTTCAATGGTTCGATTGTTTAATGGCTCAACGGTTATTATCTAATGTACCATTCAATCATCCATCCTTCCATCTCTATAAGATCATACAGAAGTGAAAAAATAGAAACATCACAAAAAATCCCAATGAATTGGTTTTAGCCCTATCCTTTCAATGCTTCTGCACCGCCCACAATTTCGAGTATCTCTTTCGTAATAGCTGCCTGACGGGCTTTGTTGTAAGACAACCGGAGTTCTTTGAGCATCTCATCGGCATTTTCGGTGGCCTGGTGCATGGCCGTCATCCGGGCACCGTGTTCGGCAGCCATACTGTCTAACAGGGCTTTGTAAAGCTGCACTTTGATGGATTTGGGAACGATGGCTGTCAGGATTTGTTCTTTGTCCGGCTCAAAAATGTAATTGGCCTGTACTTCGGTTTCTGATTTTTCTTCTTCGGTTTCCTCGCTGGTGACCGGCAAATACTGCTGTTCCCTTAAAATCTGAACGGCAGCATTTTTGAACTCATTATATATGATGATGATCTTGTCATATTTTTTATCCTGAAAATCCTTCATCAGTTGTTCGGCAATGACCACCGTATTTTCAAAGTTCAGTTTATCCAGAATTTCCGAATTCACATCGTCAACTTCATATCCCCAGGCTTTCAGGGTATCGGCTCCTTTTTTCCCGATATTGTAAATATGCAGGTTCCCTTTTTTATATTGTTCCTGGTATTTATTCTGTATAAGTTCAACAGCCGCTTTAACCACATTGATGTTGAAAGCGCCGCACAACCCGCGGTTTGAAGTCACCGGGATGAGTAATATTTTATGATCGCCCCTGTTATCTGACCATGTTCCCTCTCCGGAACCTTCGAGGTCATGACTCAGGTTTGTGATGATCTCATTCAGTTTTTGAGCGTAAGGCCTCATTCCGAGAATGGCATTTTGTGCCCTCCGCAATTTGGAAGCAGCCACCATTTTCATGGCACTGGTGATCTGCCGCGTTGACTGAACTGAAGCTATCCTCGTCCTGACTTCTTTGAGACTTGACATATACTTATTCTATAAATATTACTTTTTATAATGTTCGGCTATATCGGCTGCCGCTTTTTTCAAAACCTCCACTGTCTTGTCCGACAAAACGCCGGAAGCCAGCTCATCCAGCACATCTTTATATTTGGATTCCAGGAAATTAAGGTATTCCGTTTCAAAATTGATCACGCTTTCCACCGGGACATCTTTCAGCAGGTTCTGGGTACCGCAATAGATGATGGCAATCTGCTTGCCCACCGACATTGGTGAATATTGCGGTTGTTTCAGTATCTCAACGTTTCTTCTGCCCTTGTTCAGCACAGCCATGGTGGCGGCATCGAGGTCGGAACCGAATTTGGCAAAAGCTTCCAGTTCGCGGAATTGTGCCTGGTCCAGTTTCAATGTTCCCGCCACTTTTTTCATCGATTTGATCTGGGCATTACCCCCCACACGGGATACAGAAATACCCACGTTGATGGCCGGGCGGATACCGGCGTTGAATAAGTTGCTTTCGAGGAAAATCTGCCCGTCAGTAATGGAGATCACATTGGTCGGGATGTAAGCCGAAACGTCACCCGCCTGTGTTTCTATGATGGGCAGCGCGGTAAGCGATCCCCCGCCTTTCACCATGCCTTTGATTGACTCGGGCAGGTCGTTCATCTTTTGGGCAATTTTGTCCGAGTTGATGATCTTGGCAGCCCTTTCAAGCAAGCGGGAGTGAAGATAGAATACATCGCCGGGGTAAGCTTCCCTGCCGGGAGGACGACGCAGCAACAATGAGACTTCGCGGTAAGCGATGGCCTGTTTTGAAAGGTCATCATAAATCACCAGTGCCGGTCTTCCCGTATCACGGAAAAACTCACCGATAGCCGCACCGGCATAAGGAGCGTAGAACTGCATGGCAGCCGGGTCGGATGCCGTAGCCGTAACCACCACGGTGTAGGCCATGGCGCCTGCCCTTTCAAGCGTGTCCACAATATTGGCAACCGTTGAACCTTTCTGACCGACAGCCACATATATACAATACACAGGTTCTCCCCTGTCGTAAAATTCTTTCTGGTTGATGATGGTATCCACCGCGATGGCTGTTTTTCCCGTCTGGCGGTCGCCAATGATCAGCTCACGCTGTCCTCTTCCGATGGGGATCATGGCGTCAATGGGTTTGATACCTGTTTGCAGCGGCTCGTTCACCGGTTGCCGGTAAATTACGCCGGGTGCTTTCCGCTCAAGCGGCATGGTGTATGTTTTCCCTTTGATCTCGCCTTTGCCGTCAATGGGTTTGCCGAGGGTATTAATGACCCGGCCCAGCATACCTTCGCCAACATCGAGTGAAGCGATCTTGCCTGTACGTTTTACCTTGTCACCTTCATTGAGGTCGCCTATATCGCCGAGGAGTACAATTCCCACATTGTCCTCTTCAAGGTTCAGGACGATGCCCATCAGGCCGTTTTTGTCAAATTCAACCAGTTCGCCGGCTTCTGCGTTGTTGATGCCGTAAACGCGGGCAATACCATCTCCGATCTGAAGAATGGATCCTACTTCTTCGAGTACGGCTTCCGATTCAAATCCGGCAAGTTCTTGTCTTAGTATGGCTGATACTTCAGCGGGTTTTATTTCTGCCATGTTTATCTCGTTTTTTCTTAATATTTTATGATGTACGGGTTTTCCTCAAATATGGTATGCAATCTTTTCAACTGCCTTTTTATGCTGTTATCGTATTGATAGTCTTCAAAATCAAGCTTAAAACCTCCGACCAGGCTTTCGTCCACAACTTCCGTCACTTCAAGGTGTTTTTTGGTAACCCCTGCAAGCTTATTCAGTATCTGGTCTTTTATTTTCTTCTCCGGTTTGTAGGCGGTTGTAAGCACCACATCCATGATATTTTTATAATCTTTGTATATTTCATCGAACGCTTCGCAAATAAAGCTGATGTATTCCTCTCGTCCTTTTCTGGTAATTAGCTGCAGGAATTTAAGCGTCAGTTTGTTTACCCTTTTGCCGAATAGTTTATCCAGTATTCTGATCTTTTTATAGGCATCCAGAACCGGGTTGGCCATCACTCTTTTCAGCACACGTTCTTTCTCTAATGTGGAACCCACCAGTTTCATGTCTTTGGCCACCTCTTCAAGTATCTTGTACTCGACTGCCAAGTCGAAGAGCGCCTGCGCGTACCGTTTTGCCAGTAATGTTACTCTCATTTTAGTTCAGGTGAGTTTCGTCCAACAATTTCTGAATGTAAGCCGATTGCCGCTTTTTGTCTTTCAGTTCTTCTTTCATGACTTTCTCGGCAATTTGGAGTGCATAATCGGCAATGATATTTTTGATTTCGGTCATTGCACGGTTTTTCTCGGTTTCTATCCGCTGTTTTGCACTTTCCACAATATTGGCTGCCTCGGCGCTGGCTTTTTCTTTTGCCTCTTCAATGATATTCTCTTTGATTTTCCGTGCCTCACGTAAAATGGCATCACGCTCGTCTTTGGCTTCCCTGAGTAACTTTTCGTTATCTAATTTCAGGTCTTCCATTTCTTTACGAGTTTTATCGGCAACCCTGAGTGCGTCTTCAATAGAATCTTCCCGTTCTTTCAGCGAATTCATGATGGGTTTCCAGGCATATTTTGCCAGCACCCACAACACCACGAGAAAAGCGAAGGTCATCCAAATGATCAGTCCGAATCCGGGATTAACTAACGACATAGTATTATATTGTATTGGTTTAAAAATTCAAATTAACCACGGTCCTGGAGCCAACCGCTGCAAGACCGTGGAGAAAAAATTCTTTGTTTACAAGAAAACGACGAGCAAACAAATAACAATAGCAAAGAAGGCTACACCTTCAATAAGCGCTGCGGAGATAATCATGTTCGAACGAATATCGCCGACGGCTTCAGGCTGACGGGCAATGGCTTCAACTGCACCGCGACCGATCTGGCCAATGCCGATACCGGCACCAATTGCAGCAATACCAGCACCAAGACCGGCTCCCAGTTTTGCGTAAGGGGCAAGGTCAACTACAGCTTCAACAGCCTGGAGTAAAATTGCTAAAAGATCCATAATGTATATTTATTAAGTTAACAATTAATGATCATGTGCTTCCTCGATGGCCATGCCAAAATACAAGGCCGAAAGCAACGTAAACACATAAGCCTGGATAAAGGCGACCAGTAACTCAAGGAAATCCAGAAATATGGAAAACCCGACAGAAACGATGGAAACACCATATCCCAGCCAAACATTCATCGCACCAAAAATAAAGATCAGGCTGATGAATCCGAGAATCACAATGTGCCCGGCCAGTATGTTGGCAAAGAGACGAACCATCAGGACGAAAGGCTTCGTAAACATCCCCATGATCTCAACAATGGGCATCAGTGGTATCGGAAGTTTCAGCCACCACGGTACCCCGGGTGCATTGATAATATGTATCCAGTAATTCTTATTCCCGCTGACGGTTGTGATGATAAAGGTAAACACTGCCAGCACCCCTGTTATCGCCAGGTTACCCGTCAGGTTGGCCCCGCCCGGGAAAAAAGGAACTATTCCCAGTAAGTTGTTAAGCAGTATGAAAAAGAAAACCGTTAACAAAAAGGGTAAATATTTTTTATATTTTTTCTCACCTATCGAAGGAATGGCAATATCATCACGTACGAACAGGATCAACGGTTCCATAAAGGATTGTAATCCTTTGGGCGCATGCCCCCGCCTCTTTTTGTAAGACTTTGCCACCGACAGGAAAATAATGACCAGCAAAATGGATGAGATAAGCAGGGCCAGCACGTTTTTGGTAATGGAAATATCCAGGTCGGGCAACACTTCTTCGCCGTTTTCATCCAGCCGGACGAGTTTCCCCTGGTTCATTTCTTCATCACCGATAAAATATCCCTCATAGGAACCTTCTCCGTGATACAGATGCGAGGAACTGAAAACATGCCACTCGCCTTTATCGTAAAGAATAACCGGCAGATAAATGGAAATATGTTTATCCCCGATATTGATGATGTGCCACTGATATGAATCGGTGACATGCTCGGTGATCATGTCACCGGCCTGAAAAACTTCTTCTTCGGCATGAACCTGTGCCTCTTCACTGATTTCGACATTTTGCTCATGCTGTGCCTGTATAAACCCCGGAAAAAAGCTAAAGAATAACAGAAATATTCCAAGGACGGCTTGTATCTTTATAACTCCTGTTTTATCACGCATTTAGTATGAATAGTGTGAAGGTTAAATCGTGTGCAATTTTACAAATAAAAGCTGAAACCGGAAAAGGTTTTTTTAATTTTAGTTATTTGAAGATAATCAACGTTTTAGGTAACTTTTTGTGTGATACGGAATGTTTTTCTCAGAAAGTTTTTGTCCGCTTTCGTAAAATGTTGTAATTTCACATGTCAACGAAGTCCTGAAAAACGGGGCAGTCAAACGTGTGTTTTTATGATTTAATGGTAACAAAAAAACTTAATAAAATGAAAAAGCTTTTACTCATTTTTGCCGCTGCATCCATTGTCTTCTTTTTCAATTCCTGCAATCAGGAGTGCGGAAAAAATGTTGACCGTGCCAAAGAAATAATAGAGATTGAAAATGTGTTGGAAGAATATGTCCTTGCCAATGAAAACCAGGATTTTGACCTGATACAGAAAGTCTGGGCTCCGAAAAGTGACATTATTCTTTACGGGACCGACTCGGATGAAAAACTGATTGGCTGGTCAAACATAAAAAATGCGATTAAAAATCAATTCAATCAGATTAGCGACACGTATATCTCGGCCAGTGACCTGTATATCCAAATGAACGATTGTGCCAACACCGCCTGGTTTGCCGAAACGCTGAATTACAATTTCATTTATAATGATCAGGCCCACAGTTACGAAGGCATGCGTTTTACCGGTGTTTTACAGAAAATTGACGGGAAATGGCGCTTCGTACAGGCCCATCTGTCGTTGCCTGCTCACGTAAACATTGAAAAATAAAAGAAAAGTATTCCTCCTGTTAATCGTTAATATTTCTTAAGCCGGACGAAAGAATATTTTTTATTTCTTCGGGGATTGATATCTTTGCACGCTTGTAAAATCGGCGTTATGAAAAAGCTTGCATTCGTAATCTTATTGACGGCAGGACTGTTTGCATGTAACAGTAATCCGGGTGTAAAAAAAACCATTTCAGACAAGAAAAAAACAGATACGGTTAAAAAAGACTCGACCGCTGCGAAGCAGGAATCCAAAAGCAACTTTTTAGACATCCCCGGGGGAATGGTTGATATGGCCACGGCGAAAAAAGCATTTGACAAGGGTGTTAAATTATATGGTGCCGGTAAGCTTGACGAAGCCATCGAACAGTTTAATATTGTCCTGAAAAATAATAAGGCAAACAGTGTGGCACTGCATTACCTCGGCAGGATCTATCATGACAAAGGAGAAAAAAAGCGCGCCATTTCATATTATGAAGAAGCTGCCCGAAACAACATCAACGATTCTGTTTCCATACTCTACATCGGACAGATATATTTTGAAATGGGAGATAAAAAAAATGCAATGGATTATTACAACATAGCGGTGGATATGGCTCCCCGTTATGCACTGGCACTTTACAACCGCGGAACTTTATACGGAATGCAAAACGAGTATGAGAAAGCCCTGCGTGATCTCAATGAATCCATTAAATACGACACCACAAACGGCAATGCTTACATCAACCGCGGCCTTGCCTATTATTATCTGAAAAATCTGGATTCAGCTTGTATCGACTGGCAAAAAGCTGCCGACATGGGATTCAAACAGGGACAGGATGCCGTGGATATATACTGTAAGCGGAAAAAGTAAAAAGGTCTGTTTTATTCGGCCAGGATGATGACTTTGTTATCCAGTACTTCGATCACACCACCCTTAACCTCGAAGAATTCTTCTTTGCTTTCTTTGGTTTTTTTCAGCTTGATCTTTCCTTCTTTCAGGGCCGAGATCAGCGGGGCATGATTGTTCAATATCTCAAATGAACCGTCAATACCGGGCAATTGAACTAAATAAGCTTCGCCTTTATAAATTTCCTGATCAGGTGTGATTATTTCAACTTGCATATTATCTTATTTGGTCACTCGTCATCGGATGATTGGTCATTTGTTATCAGTCATTGGTCATTAGTCATCGGTCATTGGACTATTGCAACTATTAACAAATTCCCCATTAACAATCTATTCCGTATCCGCAAGGATTTTCTTACCCTTTTCTATGGCTTCCTCAATGGTTCCCACGAGGTTAAAGGCCGCTTCGGGATATTCGTCCACCTCTCCGTCCATGATCATGTTGAACCCTTTGATGGTGTCTTCGATGGAAACTATGGTTCCGGGGATGTTGGTAAACTGTTCGGCCACGTGGAACGGCTGCGACAGGAAGCGGGAAACCCTTCTTGCACGGTTCACGATCAGTTTGTCTTCTTCCGAAAGTTCATCCATTCCCAGAATGGCAATGATGTCCTGTAATTCTTTGTAACGCTGAAGGATATTCTTCACGCGTTGCGCCGTATTGTAATGCTCCTCGCCCACAACATCCGGTGTAAGGATACGTGAGGTAGAGTCCAGCGGATCCACAGCGGGATAAATACCCAGCTCGGCGATTTTACGGCTCAATACCGTGGTGGCGTCGAGGTGGGCAAAAGTGGTTGCCGGCGCCGGGTCGGTAAGGTCGTCAGCCGGAACGTAAACAGCCTGCACAGAAGTGATGGAACCCCGTTTTGTCGAAGTAATTCTTTCCTGCATGATACCCATCTCCGTAGCCAGCGTAGGCTGGTAACCTACAGCCGAAGGCATACGGCCAAGCAATGCCGAAACTTCGGAACCTGCCTGGGTGAAACGGAAAATATTGTCGATAAAGAAAAGAATATCACGCCCGCCCGATTCTTCATCGCCGTCACGGAAATATTCCGCCATGGTCAACCCGGATAATGCCACACGGGCACGTGCACCCGGAGGTTCGTTCATCTGTCCGAAAACAAGTGTGGCCTGTGATTTCAACAGCTCCTTGCGGTCAACTTTGGAAAGATCCCATCCGCCTTCTTCCATATTTTTCAAGAAAGCATCACCATACCGGATAACTCCCGATTCGATCATCTCGCGCAGCAGGTCGTTCCCTTCACGGGTACGCTCTCCCACACCACCGAAAACCGAAAGCCCGGAATAGGATTTGGCAATGTTGTTGATCAACTCCATGATGATCACCGTTTTGCCCACACCTGCACCACCGAACAAGCCGATCTTACCCCCTTTGGAATAAGGCTCGATCAGGTCAATCACTTTGATACCTGTATAAAGCACCTCTTTGGTTGTGGACAGTTCTTCAAATGTCGGGGGATCGCGGTGAATGGGATATCTGAGTTTGGATTCCACATCGCCCAATCCGTCGATGGATTTGCCGATCACGTTGAATAACCGGCCCCTGACCTGTTCACCGGTGGGCATCGAAATAGGCCCTCCTGTGGCAACTACTTCCGTTCCGCGCCGGAGTCCGTCGGTGGAGTCCATGGCAATTGTTCTTATCATGTTTTCACCGATGGCCTGCTGGGCTTCGATGATCAGTTTCTCACCATTTTCACGTGTGATTTCGAGTGCATCGTAAAGATTCGGAAGGTCTTTTTCGTCATCAAAAACAACGTCAATTACCGGGCCGATGATCTGAGCTATACGGCCAACACTTTTTTTACTCATAAAATGTTATGGTTATTAGGATTTTTTGTGCGGCAAATATAATAATTATCAATATAGTGACTTCAAGTTTGATCAAAAAATAAAGACGCTGATAATGAAGGCTTTTTTAGTTTAATGTTTAAAGTTTTTTTATGTCATGCATCCATCATTCCACCATTCTGCACCCCCGCCTGATCCCAAGGCCTCGGGATACGTCGGGCAGGCCGTACCCAGGAGTAGTTATGAGTTATGAGGAAAAGAGTCAGGTGTTGGTCAACCCGCACCCGCCAGTAGTTGTCGGGGACTCTTTCAGAATGGCTTTCCCCCGCGCATGTCTTCGCTCGCCATTCTATCAGAGCTAAACGATATATTTTGTTTTCTGTTTCAGTTTGTCCCTCGTAATCTGCAAGACACAAGACACCAAACTCTAAATTCACCCACCCCGTAACCTGCAACCCGCGTTCCGCAACAGTTAATGGGGAATTGGTTAATGGAAACTATAACCTGAAACATATAACACCCGTAGCCTCCCC
>JAOZOO010000237.1 GCA_029933225.1 Bacteroidales bacterium
TCCGCCGTTGGTGTCCGCACCAACGGCTTTTACTCATTGAATGAATGTTTGTTGGTCGGGAGACCAACAACGGGATGAGGATGAAATTAAACAAGGGGTTTGCAGCGACTGAAGTCGCCGGTACGGGATGTTTTATCTGATTATGCATTTGTCCGTCCTTACCTGAAACTGTACCCTAACCCGAACATCAGTTTTGGGGAGAAATCCACAAAGGTGTTTGATATCCAGTAATTCCCCGAAATGTAAAAACTGCCAAACGGGATGAAGAGGTCAACTCCAAGAATAAAACTTGTTGTGCTCGTTTCACCTTGTGAATCAATGAACCTGTCACCTCTGTAAATCGTTTCACCATACGAAGAATCGGTATATTCTCCATCGGAGACATTTACTTTGTAACCCGATAAAAACTCTGCTCCCGGGTTGATACTGATGGCAAATACGAACGGTCTCGGAATCACAACCCCGAGATGGAGATAAAAAAGATTGGCTTTTTCCTCATAAAATCCGTCAACAGCAAGGGAGTTTAAATTCAAACCATTATACATCGAGGCGTTGACAATTTTCACATTATCCGGTAAACCTGAAGAGATATCTGTGCCCATACCGTACTGATATCCAAAGCCGGTCATAAATCTTGGTACATTTTTGTAAGTCCACCCTATTTCCACACCAATTTTGAAGATATCATATTTCGTATCGCGAACAGTGTATGTGAAGCCGATGTATCCGTTGAGCCGTCTGGTCAGGTGCAGATTCAATTCCCGGTCTTCTTTTAAACCGATCTTCTTTGTCTTCTTAAAGTGTTTGTCTTTTTCGACGGTTACTTTGTAGGAACCATAAGGAAGTTCAAGGTCTTCAGGCGTTTCCCCCTTTTTAGCATGGTTCACTTTTACGGTGGCTCCTGGGGGATTCGATTTGAGTGTCAGCCGGTATTTTTGTTTTTTCAGGTTGTAGTGCAGACTGCCCGGCCCATCGATATATTCTGTTTTTTCCAATGGTTCATAATGATCTTTTTTGATGCTTATTTTTGCTTCACCGGAAGACACCTTTGCTTTCAGCGGGGTTTTGCCGAGGTATTCGCCGTTGACCCAGACTTTTGCCTGCGCGGGATATGTTTCAATGGTTACTTTGGTGCGGTTTCTCAAAGTGAAGTCCAGCACGGCAGGCTGGTTTTCTTCAAGGAAAATATTCCTTTCTTCTTCCACAAAGTTTCGCTTCCTGATCCTGACCGTGTGGTTGCCGATGATCAGCTTTTCGGCAACAAACGGTGTGGTGCCTGCATAGTGCCCGTCAAGGTAAACATCCGCCTCCTGTGGAACCGTATTGATACGGAGCGTTGTGGTCACCGGAAAAAGCTGCGCCTCATAATAACTGGTGTCCCCTTCGCCGATGCTGACCGTCAGCGAAACATCGTGATACTTTTCTTTGGAAATGACCACATTATAAGTGCCGGCTTCCGGCCCGTAATTTTCACCGGTCAGGCGCAACTCCGGGCCAGAAAAATACTGTCCGTTAAACTGAAAGTCAGCTGTATCCATGTTGGTGGACACGATCAGGTTGCCCCAAGTGGGCTTTAACCTGATGTGTATCTGTTTCTGTGTGTTTTTTTCAATGGTGATGATGGAATCCAGCGGATGGTATCGTAGCCTGTTGAATTTAAACTGGTATTTCCCCGCGCGGTAGTTCTCGAAGCTGCACGGCGTTTCTTTCACGAGGTCGGGAAAACCGTCAATGCCCACTTTGATGTGGTTGGGCGAGGAAGTGATGATCAGCGTTCCTTTTCCCGTTTGCACGTAACCGCCGCTCTTTGAAGACAGGACAAGAAGGTAAACCTTTCCGCTTTCGATGCTGACCGGGAAATTATAGGAAAACTTGATAAACCCTTCGGTAAAAACACTCAACTGCCGTGTGCCGCCCGACAGATAGACCCAGTACTCGCCGTTCATGAATTCCACTTTGCCCACAATGGGGTTGGAAGCGGTGAAATGCAGGAACGGCAGGTCGGTCCTTACTTTGATAATGGCACACAGTTCGTCGTTGTCGTCGTAACGCTTGAAATTGTTCATGATGGCGGTGACATCATTCGGGACTTTTTTGAATGAGATGACCTTGAATTCATCCGCCTGCAGGATGATGGAGACCAAGAGCAGAAAAGCAGTCAGCGCAACACTTTTCAGATAGGCTATGTGGATAAATCGTTTCAATGGTGTTTTTTGTTACTGCCGTTGTTTCCAAAAGTTTCGTCCAGCGGGTATATCATTTGGACGGATAAAGATAAAAAGAAATGTTTGAATTCTTTTTTCATCGTAATTCTGTTCAATGGGAACACAGACCGGATAGGAAATCTCCTTTCAGGTCGAAAGCGATGGGTTGTGCGCGGGCAGTA
>JAOZOO010000003.1:0-56533 GCA_029933225.1 Bacteroidales bacterium
GCCAGCAGGAAAACCCAGCCGTAATAGGTGCCGTTCAACATCTCTTTGGGCAGTTGTTTCAGGTCTTCCAGCAGGTTGGTATCCGTAATGATGCCCGGAATAAATATCAGCAGTATCATAATGATGATGGCGACGAACTGGATCATATCTGTAAGAATAACTCCCGACAACCCGGCAATGGCGGTGTAGAAAATGATGATCAGTGCCGAGATGACCACGGCATAAGTGTAGTCAATGGTGAATGAATGTTTCAGTAAGCTGGCCATGGCCACAAACTGGGCAGAGAGGATGAAAAAGAAAATAAAGATGTTCACGCCGCTGACAGTGGCCGAAAATATCCGGGCAAAATTTTTATCCTCCGAAGTTGTAAAGGTAAAATTTAGGAAATGAGGGAAGCTGTAAATCTTTTTTGCTGCTCCGAAGCTCCTGATCTTTCCTGCAAAAAACGACATGATGACAAACCCGATCACATAAGCAATGCCGATACCCACGGCAGCAAATCCCGACTCATAGCCCATGGCCATCAGCCCCATGGAGGTGCCGCCACCCACAAACGTGGCCAGCACAGTAAATACAAGCGGCAGGGTTTTGGTTTTCCGGTTGTTGACAAGGTATTGCTCAATATCTGATGTGCGCAGGTGAAACAATGCCAGCACAACAATAAGGATCAGGTAAATGACTATCCAGAATATAAGCCAGTTCATAATGATAATGGTTCAAGGTCGCCGGCAACAAAAGTAAAGGAATAATTGAAAAGCCGGGCAATGAAGAAATTCTGTTTAATCGTCAGAAAAATATTCAGAATATTATTCATTAGATACCCGTTTCAAATCCAAATCCTGAAAATCAAAGCTGAAATCAATGTTGGGTGAAATGCCTTTCATTTTGATGCTTTGGGCTTTTCCGTCCTCGTCCAGGCAAAAAATGGCGAAGGCATCGGCATTCATGTCTTTGTATTCCCATTTGATGGCGAAGGTGTTAGCCTTGTAATAGTACATCGCTCCGTTCATTTTCGGCGAACGGTACGATTTGAACCAAAGCTGTCCGTTTTTTAAAAAGACTTCCGTTTTGCCGAACCATTTATCTTCATACACACCGAGATAATTGTTGATATTTATCTCCTGAGTACTGTTCGTGTTGATTGTTTCCCACACCTTTGTGGTGACAGTATCACTACGTTCTTTGTAGTGGCCGGCATACTCACCCATTTTTTCCACCCAGTCAATCTCATCCAGTCCGAGGTAACTGTCCACTACGGTTCTTGATATTGCTTCAAAAACGAAAGCCCCGCCTTCGGAGGTAT
Source organism: Bacteroidales bacterium (assembly GCA_029933225.1). GTDB lineage: Bacteria > Bacteroidota > Bacteroidia > Bacteroidales > F082 > JAADID01. The sequence continues at coordinate 1,304 of JAOZOO010000003.1, forward strand.
TTGTCAAAACAACAAGTCCGAAGGTCAGGTCTGGAATAAGGGTGACTTTTGAGAGCATACCCGGCATACCTCCCGTATGTGAAACCACCATATTTCCTTTTACGTCTTTCAGCATCCACCCCAATCCGTATCCCGAAAAATGGGAATTGTATCGGGGGTTGCCATCCGTTTTCATTACGGTATGGATCGTCCACATTTTTTGCTGGCTCATTTCGGTAAACAGCGTATTTTCCAGACTATCGCCGTATTTTCCGTGATTTAACTGGACAAGCATCCACTCACACATATCTCTGGCACTGGACATGATGCCACCGGCCGCTCCGTTAACCATATCGCCGAACGGCGGTATCGCAGTAAGCTCACCGCTGATATCGGAATAAGGTACAGCAACATCTGTCATTCCTATAGTCCACGAATAAGTGGGGCGTGTGTCGTTCATCCCCAAGGGTTCGAAAATGTGCTTTGTAACAAACTCTTCCCACGTCATGCCGCTTACTTTATGGATTACCTCTCCGGCGATCAGATATAACAGGTTGTCATAATCGAATTTTGTTCTGAACGGCGAGACAGGATGAAAATACTGAAATCCGGAAGCAATGTCATGAATCGTAAAATCACTGCTGTCGGGGAAAATCATCAGGTCGCCGACACCAAGACCCAGCCCGCTCCGGTGGGTCAGCAGGTCTTCAATCAGAAAATTTTCGGTCACATAGCTGTTGTACATCCTGAAGTCGGGAATGTAATCGATGACCCTGTCTTTCCACGATAGTTTGCCTTCTTCAACAAGTATTGCCAAGGCTGCTGTTGTAAAGGCCTTGCTGTTGGAACCGATGCCGAAAAGGGTGTGTTGGTCCGCTTTTTTCTTTTCTTTTACATTCCACAATCCATAACCTTTGGCCATAACCACTTTGCCGTCTTTGACAATGCCCACGGCTGTCCCGGCTACCCCGAATTTATTCAGCGCATTTTCAACAAGACGGTCAACATCTTTGGTTGAAATTTGGGCAAAAGCAATCGTATTAGAAAAAAAGATGAAAAGGATGAAAAATGTTAAAAAGGATTTTAGGTTATTCATGGTATGGTTTTATTTTAATTGACAATCATTTATAGTTTTTACCCGGGTTGACAGAAGTCAAACAAGCGTACCTGATAACAACAAGTTGAGTTAACTTTTTTCCTGAAACCGAATCTCAATATATTCCTGTATCTCTTTCAGTGAGGTCATTTCATGGGAGGCATTCCCCGAGCGGACATAGAATTTTTCTACCTGCTGCCCTTGCTTGTTCTTGGTTTTTACGTATAGCGGAGCTGTTCCGGGTGATACCTGAATGACACAGATGGTTTTCCCGTCAATAACGGGAAATTGCATCAGGATGTGCCGGTTTGAGAACTTGATCCCGTATTGATTGTTGATCAGTTTTCGCAGGTGGAGTTCAAAGTAGTCTGCCGTTTGTTTTTTAAAAGTATTAAAATCGGGTTCCAGGCTGAGGATTTCCAAATCATCGCTTACCCCGATAAACAAGGTTCCGCCTTTGGCGTTTGAAAAAGCGGCAACACTTTTCAGAATCACTTCTTCGAGGGCTTTGTTTACTTTTTCTTCCCGGTAATCCCATCGGAGTGAAGATTTGAATTCAACAAATTCCGTTTCACCGGCTTCAATCAGTTTTTTTATTTCTTCATCAGGCAGAGGTGTTAGCGAGGCTGTCTTTGAGGTAGTGGCTTTTCGCTTTTTTCTGGTGCCCGACAACCAGGCAAACAAAGCGAAAAGAGCGAACATTATGGCTGCATAAAGCCAGGCATCCTCTGCTTTTTGGCGGGTTTGAATCAAATCGTTTTCGGGTACGGTTATAGCGAAGGCATTGACACCCATATAAGGACGAAGAGTGTCAATCCTTGTCCAGTAAATATTGTTTCCGATTTGTGAAGAATACGAATGAGGCGCTGTCAGGGTTGTCTTATCCCATGTTGTAAACAATTTCCCGATATATTTTCCTATCGTATCGTAAACATTGATCTTTTCCGGATCCACGGTTTTGATCGGCGTCACCAGTTCGTTCTGTGTTGTCCGAATAGTCACGATGGGACTTTCAAACATCAGGACATGATAAAATCGTGTGCTGAGATCGCTGGTTTTGAACATGAGCGCCACAATATCCGAATCACCTTTAGAGTTGAGCTTGAATATATTAAATAACAATTCCCTTCGCTCGGGCAACTGGCTCTTGGCCGCACGCCAGACGAAGTTTCCTTTTTCGAGGGATTTGATATTGATCGAGTTCAGGTTTTTCTGGTTCATAAAAAAGCTGTACGTATCCGTCCATCCTCTTACAAACTTCAGGTTACTGTCGAATCTTTTCCAGTTGATCAGCGAATCCTGCAAGGTATTGTGGGCAACGATCCACGAATCATCATCATGGATGATCACGTAATTCATATTGCTTCCAAAGACCACAATTCCTTTCAGCAGTTTGCTGTTTGAAATAATCATTGAGAAATATTTGTTCAGGCTATCCAGCGCCAGGTTGTCAACATCTTCATTTTCAGCTTCTCTTTCCAGATGGTTAACCGTTTGTCCCACTTCCGACAGGAAACCTTTTAAATCGGGCCTGAAAGTGTCGGATGCCATGGTAATGATTTCCTCGGGATACAACTGGTTTTTCTTTCGGTTGAAATACAAAAAGATACTGATTACAGCAAGAACAAGAAAAAATATCGCTATCCAAATGCCTGCCTTTTTCATTTACATTACCATTGTTAAATTGCGTGGCCAAAAATACGGTTATTCGTCAACAAACAGGATATTTCTTTTCAGGTTATTGAATCCGGCTCTTTTAACGGCGCTTCCCTGGAAAATATTGTTAAACCCATTGACATCAAGTGCAAGCCAGTCATTTTTCCGCATGTTTTTTAATTCTTCGGATGGTTCGAATAATGGCTCATCATGTGGGACGGCGCCTTTATTCCAGGGGCAAACCTGCTGACAGATATCACAACCGAAAATCCAATTTTTGAATTTACCCTGGAATTCTACCGGTATCTCCCCTTTGTATTCAATAGTCAGGTATGAGATACATTTTCGGGCGTCCAGTTCAAAGGGTTTCAGGGCGCCGGTAGGACACGCCTCAATGCAAAGTGTGCAACTGCCGCAAAAATTTTTTTCGGGCTTTTTTTGTTCATATTCCAATTCCAGATCGATGATGATGTGGCCGATAAAAAACCACGATCCTCCTTTCCGGTTGATCAGGCAGGTGTTTTTCCCGATAAAGCCCAGTCCGCTCCGGTGAGCCCAGGCCCGGTCGAGAACCGGCGCCGAATCCACAAAAACACGGTGATTATGTGACCCGGAATTTTGTTCAATAAAAGTCACCAGTTGGTTCAGTTTCTTTTTGATCACCCGGTGGTAATCTTTACCGTAAGCGTAAGTGGAAATTTTAAAATTATCCTTTTCAGCAAGCGTTTCCGTTGGCTTATAATTGTATAATACCGTGATGACCGATTGGGCGCCTTCAACCAGCAAAGAAGGGTTGTAACGTTTCTCCCGGTTTCTTTCGAGGTAGCTCATTTCGCCGTTCATGCCTTTTTCAAGCCACGCTTCCATCCGTTCTTCCTCCTCTGTCAGTTGCATTGCCCGGGAGATTCCACAGGCGAAAAAGCCCAGTTCCGTAGCTTTTTCTTTGATCAAAGAAGAGAGCCGGCTTTTTCTTAATGCATCAATAATCATAAACAGAGAATGAAAAAATCAAAACAAAGTAGATTGGTCCGTTTTTCTGGTGATGCCGAGATGGCTGTATGCCAGGTCGGTGGCCATTCTGCCGCGGGGTGTACGCATCAGATAACCTTCCTGGATCAGAAAAGGTTCGTAAACTTCTTCAATGGTGCCCGCTTCTTCGGCTACGGCAGTGGCAATGGTGGTGATTCCCACCGGTCCGCCTTTGAATTTCTCGATGATGGTTGTCAGGATTTTGTTATCCATTTCATCCAGACCGTATTTGTCCACATTCAGCGCTTCAAGGGCATGCTGTGAAATGGCCATATCGATGATACCTGTTCCCTTGATCTGGGCAAAATCACGGACCCGACGCAGGAGCAGATTGGCAATCCTTGGTGTGCCCCGGCTGCGGCCTGCAATTTCCACAGCGGCATCGTGGTCAATATCAACTTTCAAAATCCCTGCTGATCGTTCGACAATGCCTGAAAGAGTGGGCGTATCGTAATATGAAAGCCTCAAATTGATCCCGAAACGCGAACGGAGAGGTGCAGTGAGCAAGCCCGATCGTGTGGTGGCTCCCACAAGGGTAAACGGATTTAATTTTATCTGTACCGAACGGGCATTGGGGCCTGTTTCGATCATGATGTCGATCTTGAAATCTTCCATGGCCGAGTACAGATATTCTTCAACAACAGGACTGAGCCTGTGTATTTCATCAATAAAAAGTACATCGTTTTCACTGAGATTGGTAAGCAGTCCGGCCAGGTCCCCCGGTTTGTCCAGCACAGGTCCTGAGGAAGTTATGATGTTTACCTCCAGTTCATTGGCTATGATATGCGACAGGGTGGTTTTGCCCAATCCCGGAGGTCCGTGCAACAAGACATGGTCCAGCGCATCGCCCCTTTGTTTGGCTGCTTCCACGAAAACCTTCAGGTTATCAGTTACCTTCGTTTGCCCGGCAAAGCTTTCAAACCGCCCCGGACGCAACACTTTTTCGATTTCCAACTCTACCTGACTGAGATGTGTTCCGGTTGCATCAAGGTTTTCGTTCATCTTTAACTCCTTTGTAAAATAAAAGAAAATATATGTTTATATAAAGAAATACAGACATTTAACCTGTCAGCCACTCTTTATCTACTTTCAAAAATAAATGATTTTTTGCAGGATGTAAAAATATTCATTATATTAGCTACATAAACAGGAGAAGGAATTTTTATTCGGAAAATTGTGTTTCTGATAAAAGCTTCGACCGGAAAAGCAAATAACTATGAAAACTTTCCTCGTAGCCAATGATTTTTCGAAAAACGCAGAACATGCACTGGAATATGCCATTCTGTTTGCAAATAAAATGAATGCCGATATTCACCTGATCTGGGTTGACAATACCGTTTCTGACGAAATCATCATCGACACCATAGACAGGGATTTACAACGTGAGATCAAAAAGCAATCGCAGGTTTTGATAAAAAAATACCAGCCCCGGTTGAAGGATAATAAATTCAATTTGTTATTCAGGAAAGGTAAAGTTTATCAGGAGATTACCAAAGCCGCGGCAAGCATCGGCGCAGAAATGATCTTTGCGGGAACACACGGTGTTTCGGGATACGAACAATACTGGATCGGCAGCAATGCCAACCGAATTGTTACGCAGGCACCCTGCCCGGTCGTTACCATCCGCAGGGATTATCCTTTTAAAGACAACATAAAAAACATTTTACTGCCGATCGACAGCTCGCTGGAAACGAAGTATAAACTGCCTTATGCATGCAAAATTGCCACACAACTGGGGGCAAAGGTTCATCTACTGGTTGTTTACAATACGCCTTTAAGCATCGTCAGGCGCCGGATTGACAGTGTTTATAATGATGCTGAAAAGTGCATGAAAAAAAACGAAGTAAAGTTTGTTAAAGTTACCCTTGAAGCGGACAATGTGGCATCTTCCATTATTGAATATTCCAATAGTAATGAGATGGACCTGATCATGATTATGACAGACCAAAGTACGACGACGGGAGGTAAATTTTTGGGGCCTTATGCACAACAATTGATAAATAACTCGTTTATTCCAGTAATGAGTGTAAGGGCCAAACAGAATTTTTAATGTGAAAATAATGCAGAACCGAATTAAAATATTAGTCAGTATCATCGTTATATTGCCTGTTTTAACATGGGCTCAAACCATAAATACCGGGATGGTTGATGTTTATAGTGAACCGGGTATAGACAGCCTTGTTCAGTTGCATGTTGCCTATAATCATGCCTTCCCGACAATTCCGGGTTACCGGATACAGATTTTTATGGAATCGGGGAACCAGGCATTGTCCGATTGCGAAAATGTGGAACAGGAATTTATGGGTAAATATGAAGGTGTTTCAACGTACATCACTTTTTCAGCCCCGTATTATCGTGTGAGGGTGGGAGACTTCAGGACAAGGCTTGAGGCTGAAAAGTTTTTACAAAAGATCGACAGAAAATACCCGAATGCCTGGGTGATAAAAGACGAAATTAACTTACCAGACTTACCAACAAAAAGTAAATAAAATGAACAAAACAATTGTAACCGGTATTGATTTCTCTGATTGTTCAATCAATGCCCTTGAGCATGCCATTACCATTGCCCGCAGAGCAAAATCAAAGATCACAATGGTCTGGGTTAACCACCTGGATTATTCCAAGGAAATCTTCTCGGTAGAACCGAAAGACTTACTTGATGAAGTTAAAAATCGGTTTGAAGAACTGATCAAAAAATATGAGCCCCAGTTGGCTGGCCAGAAAATGGAGTATGTTATCAGAAAGGGTAAAGTTTATAAGGAGGTTTGTGCGGTTGCCGAAGAACAGGATGCTTTTTTGGTCATTATCGGAACGCACGGTTCATCAGGCTTTGAGGAGTTCTGGATTGGAAGCAATGCCAACCGGGTAGTGTCGTCAAGCAAAAAACCGGTCATCACCATTCGCGGCGGGATTGACGTGTCGAAAGACCTTAAGATCATCGTCATGCCTTTTGACAGCACCAAGGAAACCCGCCAGAAATTACCCATGACAGCCCTGCTTGCAAAGTATTTTCATTCGGAGGTACACATATTGGGCTTATTTACCACTACACAGGATGATATTCGTTTCCGCATACGGAATTACGTATCACAGGCCGAAGATTATTTTAAACAGAATAAGATAAAATACAAGGTTATATTCCTTGAAGCGGATAACATCAGTGAAACAACTATCAATTATGCTAAAAAGGTAAACGCCAACCTGATCTCGATCATGACCGAACAGGAAACCATGTTCTCGAATCTGTGGCTTGGCCCCTATGCTTCACAAATGGTCAATCATTCCCCCATCCCTGTGTTGAGCATTCATCCTGACAAAACATTTTTGTATTATTCATAAGAAGTCGAACAAAAAAACCGTCCTGTTTCAAACGGGACGGTTTTTTTTATTCCTTGAATACTATTCTTTTATCAGGTAACTATTTCCTCACCATTCTTGTTATAAAACTGATACTGCAAGAGGTGAAAATTATTCATCTCATTAACCTTGATCCATTTATGATATTTTTTAAACCACTTGAATTGTATTGAGTTGATTCCGCCTTTCTTCAGATAGGCATTAATATAAGGATGGACATACAGTGACAACGATTTTTCATTCTGATCTTTGATCAGGTATTCCAGGTTGTTTTCGATGTCATCAACAATAGTTAAGCTGTCTCTTATTTTTCCTGTTCCGTTACATACGGGACATTTTTCGAGTACCTGCACCGAGGTTTCCGGTCGGACGCGCTGGCGGGTAATCTGAACCAGTCCGAACCTGCTCGGGGGCAAAATAGTATGCTTGGCCCGGTCTTTGGCCATTTCCTCTTTAAGTTTTGCATACAGGGCTTTCCGGTGTTTCGACTCTTTCATATCAATGAAATCAACCACGATAATACCTCCCATGTCGCGCAGACGCAATTGACGGGCAATCTCGGCAGCCGATTCCAGGTTGACGGTCAGGGCATTTTCTTCCTGCGAATTTTCTTTGTTCAAACGGTGTCCGCTGTTGACGTCTATCACATGCATGGCTTCGGTATGCTCGATGATGAGATAAACACCACTTTTGATGGTCACCGTTTTCCCGAACGAGTTTCTGAGTTGTTTTTCAATTCCAAAGTGTTCAAAAATAGGCGCCCGGCCTTTATACCGTTTGACAATGTCCTTTTTATCCGGAGAAATCTGGGTGATATACGATTTGGCATCCTCGTACAATACCGGATCGTTGATGTAAACATTGTTGTAAGATTCATTCAGGTTGTCACGCAGCAGGGTGGAGGTGCGGTCGAGTTCGCTCAGCACCTTTTGTGGCGCATGAGCATTTGGTAATTTTTTGATCACTTTTTCCCATTTCTCAACCAGACTTCTTAAATCGGCGTCCAGTTCCGCGACCTTTTTGTTTTCGGCAACTGTCCTGATGATCACCCCGAAGTTCTGGGGCTTGATACTCATGATCAGTCTTTTAAGACGTGTCCTTTCGTCTTTGTTTTTGATTTTCTGGGAAACAGAAATCTTACTGGAGAAAGGCAACAGCACGAGAAACCTGCCGGGAAAAGAGATTTCGGAAGTAATTCGCGGTCCTTTGGTGGAAATGGGTTCTTTGGCAATCTGCACCAGGATGGGTTGTCCGTTGGTCAGCACCTGGGTTATTTTCCCTGTTTTTTCAATGTCTTTTTCGTTCCTGAAAGTTTCAAACATGGTCAGGTGGGCTTTGCCCTGCATAGCCAGTTTGGTGTATTTGTTCAGCGAACGTATCTGGGGGCCCAGGTCAAGGTAATGCAGAAAAGCGTCTTTTTCGTGACCAACGTCAACAAATGCCGCATTGAGTCCGGGCATTATTTTTTTTACTTTTCCAAGGAAAATATCTCCGACGCCAAACTCGTTTTTGTGTTTCTCTTCATGGAGTTCGACCAGGGCATTATCTTCCAGCAATGCAATCTTTACCTCTGAACCATTCGAATCTATGATTAATTCTTTGTTCACAATAATTTATAATGTTATAACACTTAACAATGCTGCAATAGTTTTGATTCAGAAGAGGGGATAAATTATCAAAAACTACAACAGAAGTGCAAGAGGGGGATAATTTTAAACAGAAAAGAACGTGCACAGTACCTGACCGTTCAGGTACTGTGCTGAATGTTTTAAGAAATCTTTATTTCTTCTTATGCCTGTTCTTCCTCAAACGTTTTTTGCGTTTGTGGGTCGCCATCTTGTGCCTTTTCCTCTTTTTTCCGTTTGGCATAATTTAATACTTTAAGATATTAATGAATTAAAGATTGTTCTTTACTTCGTTAACAAAAGTTTTTGCAGGTTTGAAAGCGGGAATTTTGTGAGCCGGAATAATGATCGTTGTATTTTTTGAAATGTTACGTCCGGTTTTTTCAGCTCTTTCTTTGATGATAAAGCTGCCAAATCCTCTTAAATAAATATTCTCACCGTTAACCATCGTTTCTTTAATGGTTTCCATGAAAGATTCTACTACTGCCTGAACAGCTACTTTTTCAATTCCTGTTTTGTTGGCGATCTCTGTTACGATTTCTGCTTTTGTCATGTCTTTATTATTTTAAATAATTAACTATTAGATATTTATTTCGGGTCGCAAAAATATAACTTTTTTATTAACAATACATTTTTACGGTAAAATTTTCCAAAAAAATCTGAAAATTTCTTTTCTGCTGCCGGTTTTTCTGAAATTTTCACACCCTTTATATTCGCATCTGATTCTTCTTTTTACCACGGGTAAAATAAAAAATACCTTATTAAGTAGCAGATAATCAATAGATAAGAAACCTTCCTTCTGGAAAGACCGATAAACAGCACCTATAATTATCTGCAATCGGGACTAATTTCAATGAATTAAATGTTTTTATTTGAAAAGAATTACTCGTATGGAAATGTTCGGTCGGAAATTAATAAAATGGTATTTAAAAAATCAACGGAAACTGCCCTGGCGCGAGACAAAAGATCCTTATAGGATATGGCTTTCCGAAATTATCATGCAGCAAACAAGGGTCAGTCAGGGACTTGAGTACTACAGAAAATTTGTGAGCAATTTTCCGGATGTGTTTTCACTAACCGCGGCACCGGAAACCAAAGTCTATAAATTATGGCAGGGGCTGGGGTATTATAACCGCGCGCAAAACCTGATGCAGGCTGCCCGGACAATTGCAAATGAATACCAGGGACAGTTCCCCGAAACCAAAGAGGAGCTGATGAAAATAAAAGGCATCGGCCCTTACACAGCAGCGGCAATTGCTTCCATTGCTTTTGGAAAACCCGATCCGGTGGTGGACGGCAATGTGTTCAGGGTGCTGTCGAGGGTGTTTGGTATTGATACTCCATTAGATACTGCCAAAGGGAAAAAAGAATTTACCTCTCTTGCCGGGCGGTTGATGAAAGGACAGTCTCCGGGCGATTTTAACCAGGCGCTGATGGAATTTGGGGCTGTCTGGTGCAAACCCCGCAACCCGGATTGCGATCACTGTATCTTTTTTGAGGAATGTTACGCCCGGAAAAATAATATAGTTTCGCAACTGCCGGTAAAAAAACCAAAAACCAGGATCAAAGACCGGTTCTTTTATTATATGGTGGCTCAAACAAAAAACGGCGTTATCCTGATGAAAAAACGCGGGCCGGATGATATATGGAAAAATCTTTACGATTTTCCTGTGATCGTTACGAATGAGCGAACCAAACCTTTGGAAAACCTGATCGCCTTATTTGAGAAGATATCTTTTAACGATATGATTTACACTATAAAACACATCTCGAATGAATACATTCACCTGCTGACTCATCAGCGGATACACGCCGTATTTATCCGGCTTATTGTTGAAAACTTTCCGGAAAACACACCTGAAAATGATTTACTTTTGATAAATAAAAACGACATTGAAAAATATCCTGTACCCCGGCTTGTGGAGCAATATTTACAGGATCAAAAATTAATTAAACATTAAGAAAAATGGCTGGATTAAACAAAGTAATTCTTATCGGAAGAATAGGAAAAGACCCCGATGTACACACCTTTGATGACGGAACAAAAAAAATAAGTTTTTCACTGGCAACCACCGAAAGCTACCGGAACAGTTCAGGCGACTGGGTTGATCAGACCGAGTGGCACAATATCGTCGGATTCCGTTATCTTGCTGACAAAAGCGTTGCCAAAGGCGATTTGGTTTATATTGAGGGTAAGATCAAAACAAGAAAATACACTGACCGTGACGGAAACGACCGTTACATCACGGAGATCATCGCTGACAAGATCAATATTCTGATCAGGAATCAGCCGGGTGGCAGAACATATCAGGCTGAAGAGCAGTCCGGTAACCAGAATCCTGTCGCTGACGCACCGGCTGATCCGCCCCAACAGGCAGCCCCCGAAGATGACCTTCCGTTTTAAAAGAAGACTTCTTTTGTTCACTATTGCTTTTGTTAGTAATTTTGCAACGGCATAGTAACCAATAATAATATTTTGGAAGAAGTTGATTTAGATCCCTTGCTGAATACGTTTGTGCTGATTGACCGTTTTTTCACTGGTTTTCCGCCCGAAGCGATTATCTCGTTGGTTGTCCTTATCATACTTGTCGTTGCATCAGGATTGATATCCGGTTCCGAAACCGCTTTCTTTTCCCTTTCACCTGCCGACATCGAAACCCTTCGGTCGGGTAAACATGTGAAGGATAAAGAAATTATCAGGCTTCGCGACAACCCAAAGTATCTGCTGGCTACCATTTTGATAAGCAATAACTTTGTGAATGTGGCGATCGTCATGTTGTCGGCTTATTTTGCTTCCACGATATTCAACCTTCAGGTTTTTCCTGTTCTTGCATTTATTATCCAGGTAGTTGTCATTACGTCGATCCTTTTGCTGTTTGGCGAGATCATGCCTAAAATCATGGCAAACAACCAGCCGGTCAGAATTGCCCGTATCATGGTCAGACCTTTGAAGATACTCATGGTACTGTTCAAACCCCTGAGCGCACCTTTGGTAAAATCAACTTCACTGATCGATAAAAAACTGATTTTAAAAAAACACGAGATTTCGCTGTCTGATATTTCGGATGCGATTGATCTGACGGTGGATGAGAGCGCTCCCGAAGAAGAGAAAATGATGTTGAAAAGCATCGCCACATTTGGCGAAATCGAAGCCAGCGAGATCATGCAGTCCAGGGTAAATGTCACGGCCATAAGCATTGACCTTTCGCTTGACGAGGTCATGGAAACCGTTAAACAATCCGGGTTTTCACGTATTCCGGTTTACAAGGAGACATTTGACAACGTGGAAGGGGTTTTGTACATTAAAGATTTGCTGCCATACATTGATAAACAGGAGGAAGTGGATTGGAAAAGCCTGGTCAGGCCGGCATTCTTTGTGCCTGAAAACAAAAAAATAAATGACCTTCTGCAGGAATTCAGGCAAAAGAAAATACACCTCGCTATTGTGGTGGACGAATATGGCGGCACGTCAGGCATCATCACCCTCGAAGACATAATTGAAGAGATTGTCGGTGAGATCAGCGATGAATTTGACAAAAGCGAGAAACAGTTCGAATACCGGAAAGTGGCAAAAAATACATATATCTTTGAGGCCAAAACTTTATTGAATGACCTTTGCAAGGTAATCGAAGTGGATGATGATTATTTTGATGAATCAAAAGGAATGGCTGATTCTCTCGGAGGGCTGATTTTGGAACTGCTTGAGAAAATACCGGAGAAAGATACCCAGGTGATTTATAAAGATATTGAGTTCACAATAGTGGATGTCGATGAACGGAAGATCAATAAAGTTAAGGTTAAACTGAATAAAAAAAATGCGAATCCGCAGGATACTTCAAAGAACGATAAAGAATAACACCGCAGCTTTATTATTAAGGACCGGACTTTTTGTTCTTTTCCTTTCCGTAATGCTTGTTTCGTGCGAGCAGTCGTACACGCCCAAACCAAAAGGCTATTTCCGAATCGATCTGCCTGAAAAACAATACATCCCGTTCGATTCCACTTTTCCCTATTCTTTTGAACGGCCTGTTTATACGATAATAACTCCTGATCCGTATTCTCCGGACCAACCTTACTGGATCAATCTGAATTTTCCAGCTTTCAAAGCCACCCTTTATATCAGTTATAAAAAAGTTACAGGCAACCTTTCCACCTATTTGGATGACTCATATACAATGGTAACAAAACACATTCCCAAAGCAGATGCCATCAACACCTATCAGGTTATGGACACGGCACGTAAGGTTTACGGGCTGATCTATCGTCTGGAAGGCAGCGGGACAGCATCACCCTATCAGTTTTTTCTGACCGACAGCACGAAAAATTTCATGCGCGGGTCGCTATATTTCAACACGGTTCCCAACAACGATTCACTGGAGCCTGTCATTAATTTTATCACAAAAGACATTGATCACTTAATTGATACATTTCATTGGAAAACAGTGAAACAACACTGAATGACAATGAGCAATACAAACCGACTTACAATTAAAAACAAAAAAATGAAACACTTTTTTTCCTTATTACTTATCCTGCTTTTTAGCATAAGCCTTTTTGCCCAGCCATCATATAAACGGGTCAGGATTGACCTGAAACAAACCTCTTTGTCACAGATTGCCGCAGCCGGTATTGATGTGACCGAAGGCTTTTTAAAGAAAGGGGCATTTTTTGAAACCGATCTTTCAACCGGTGAGATATCCAGGTTGAATCAGGAAGGAATCGGCACAACAGTAGTCATCGAAGACGTTTCAAAATTTTATACCGATCGTCTGGCACAGGAAAAAAACATGAAAATAAAACGTAACCGGGATGAAGAATGGACTGTTCCCGAAAACTGGGAATACGGCTCAATGGGTGGTTACTATACACTGGATGAGGTTTACCGCGAGTTGGACTCGATGGCTGCCAAATATCCTGATCTGATCACGGTACGTGAAGCCATCTCTGATGATACGCTCACCGAAGAAAACCGGAAGATGTGGTGGGTAAAAATATCGGATAACCCGCAAACCGATGAAGAAGAACCTGAAATATTATATACGGCAGTGCATCATGCAAGGGAAGTTATGAGTGTTCAGCAACTGGTATTTTACATGTGGTATGTACTTGAAAACTATGAAACGGATTCGGTCATCCATTACATTGTTGACAATACTCAAATGTATTTTATCCCTGTTTTAAACCCTGACGGTTATGAATACAATCATACGACAAATCCAAACGGCGGCGGCATGTGGCGCAAAAACAGAAGAGATAATGGCGATGGAACGTATGGCGTGGACCTGAACAGAAATTACGGTTATTACTGGGGTTACAATGATATTGGTTCGTCTCCTTACACCTCTGATGAAACCTATCGCGGTGTGGCTGCTTTTTCGGAATCGGAAACCAAAAATATCCGGGATTTCTGCAATGCGCATGAATTCCTGTTCACCATTAACTACCACTCTTACAGCAATCTGCTTTTATCACCCTGGGGTTACACTTCAAATCTGCCACCCGATAATGACAACTTTCTAGCCTTTGCCGATTACATGACCATGGAAAATAATTACACCTACGGTCCGGCAAATGTTACTATTTATGAAGTGAATGGCGATTCGGATGACTGGATGTATGGAGAGCAGGACACCAAAGATGCCATTTATGCATTTACTGCCGAAGTAGGAAACAGCAATGATGGATTCTGGCCGCCGGTTTCACGGATCATTCCATTGTGCCAGAATCAGATGTGGCAGAATATTTCCATGGCCATGCTGGCAGGAAAATTTGCAAGGGTCAGCAACCTGTCTCCGCTTCTGACCGACCAAACAGAAAATTATGCCGATTTCAATATTCAACGGCTGGGATTGTCCGACTCAGGTTCTTTTACCGTATCCGTAACTCCGCTGGATGATCATATTGTTGAAACCGGCGATCCGGTTACCTTTAACGACCTGGCTTTGCTCGAAACAAAAACAGACTCGGTGTTTTATCTGCTGGATGCGGACATTGAAGAAGGAACCGTGTTCAGTTATCTTTTATCAGTAAACAATGGAAGTATTGTTTTTTCCGACACCATTACCCGGGTTTACGGTAACGAGGTGGTTATTTTTTCTGACAGTTGCGAGAACATGGATTACTGGACTTCCGCAAAATGGAATACAACTACTGAAGAATACTATTCGCCGGAGCACTCCATAACCGATTCACCCAACGGAGATTATAAAGCCGGAGTAACCAGTACAGTTACGCTGGATACGGTTATTGATTTGACCAATGTCAGCATGGCGTTTTTGCATTATCAGGCAAAATGGGACATTGAAGCCGGTTTTGATTATGTTCAGAACCAGGTGAAAAATGCAGATGGCGGAACGTGGACTCCCATGAGCGGACAATATTCTTCTTACGGAAATTATTATCTCGATCCGGGCGATCCGGTTTATGATGGTGTCCAGGAGGACTGGGTCTATGAAACGATTGATCTGATGGATTTCGCCGGTTCACGAATATCCGTAAGGTTTTTGTTGAAAACCGATTATTACGTACAGGCCGACGGTTTTTATTTTGATGACTTTTCCGTTTCGGTGATTTCAAACCTGACCGGGATCACTCCCGCAAAGGCGAATGATACCGGTTTGTTTGTTTCCGGGGCCTATCCGAATCCCACATTCGATGTATTGCATGTTCAGTACAAAACGGAAAATAATAACGGGGTACAATTTGAATTATACGATGTGTCCGGTCATCTTTTGAAACGGATTATATTGAATGATAGCCAGGGTGTATTAAAAATAAATGTTGCAGGCTTTCAGAAAGGAATTTATTATTTCAGGCTGACAAACGGCAACCGGGTTTCGAAAACCATGAAATTCGTAAAACTATGATCTTTCTCTGATTTCCATAGCATAAAGAATTTGTATTGACAGGTAGGTTCAAAGATCAAAACGTGTTTTTACAAGTAGTCCTGCGCAATTATCAGCGTCAAATCATTTTTATTACTTTTACCGGCCTGAAAAATTGAAGATGAACAACAGGAATTCCAGATTAGCTATCTATTTACCCGTTGCCTTTGCCTTTGTGCTGGTTGCAGGGATGTGGATCGGATCGTTGCTTGATCAAAATCAGGTTTCAAATACCACAATTTTTCCTTTTGGTGGTGCCACTTACAACAAAGTGGATGATGTGATCGATTATATATCAGACAATTATGTTGACAGCGTGAACATAAATGAACTGGAAACTTATGCCATTGACGGCATGCTCCAGGATTTAGACCCTCATTCGCAATACATTCCTGCCGACGAGCTGAAAGAGGTAAACGACCCGTTGCTCGGTAGTTTTGAAGGCATAGGCATTTCGTTCAGGATTGAAAAAGATACCATCACGGTCATAAATCCCATCGCCGGAGGCCCTTCCGAAAAAGTGGGCCTGATGGCCGGCGACCGGATCGTTAAAATAGATGATTCGCTCGCAATCGGTTTCACCAATACCGAGGCAATTAAAAAGTTAAAAGGGCCCAAAGGGACAAAAGTGAAAGTGTCGGTTTTCAGAAGAGGTGTCCCAAAACTGATGGACTTCACCATTACACGCGATGTGATTCCGACTTACAGTCTGGACATCGCTTACATGGTAAACAAAAATATTGGCTACATCAAGTTGAACAAGTTCTCGGCAACGACTTATAAAGAGTTTGACAAAGCAGCCAGGGATTTGAAAAATCAGGGAATGACGAAACTGATCCTTGATTTGCGTGGTAATGCAGGTGGCTTTTTGCGGGCGGCCATCAATGTTGCGGATGAGTTTCTTAAAGACGGAAAACTGATCGTTTATACCGAAGGAAGAAACAGGCCCCGTAATTATGCTTTTGCAACCAGTAAAGGTGAACTGCAGAGCGATACCATAGTCATCCTCATCGATGAAGGGACTGCCTCGGCAAGTGAGATTGTGGCGGGTGCTATTCAGGATAACGACAGGGGGCTGATCATCGGACGAAGGTCATTTGGTAAAGGTCTGGTACAGGAACAGGTAAGTTTGCCCGACGGCTCGGCCCTCCGGTTGACGGTTGCGAGGTATTATACACCAACGGGGCGTTGTATCCAAAGACCTTATGAAAAGGAAAAATTTGAAGATTATTATACCGACTGGATTCACCGTTATGAAGATGGTGAAATGACCAGTGCGGACAGCATCCGGTTTAACGATTCATTGAAATATACCACACCCGGTGGGAAAACAGTTTACGGCGGCGGTGGCATCATGCCTGATATTTACGTACCGCTGATTACCGACACAGTACATACTTTTTATAATTCACTGGCCAACAAAGGCATCATCTTCCAGTTTGCTTTTGATTATACCGATGCCCACCGCCATTCATTGCAGAAGTACAAAAACTTCGGGAGTTTCGACCGGGGCTTCAACATGAGCAATAAAGACTACAAGGATCTGGTGGCTTATGCGGCGGAAAAAGGAATTACTGCATCAAAAGAAAAGGTGAAAGTCTCAAAAGACAAGATAAAGATTCTGTTCAAGGCTTACGTGGGCAGGAACATCCTGAATGAAAAGGGATTTTATCCCATTTATCACGAAATTGACACCACCTTCAAGCGCGCTGTTTACGAACTGGAAAAATGACCTGAATAACTTTTCCAAAGTTCGAAACTTTGGAAAAGTTATTTGCTTAATACCAGGTTTAAAACCTGATGCACCCCTTAAAATTTGTTAATGCACCAAAGTCCTATTTCCCTTTTCCTTATTTTTGTAAAAAGTATTATTTAATCACTTAATTTTTAAAACTATGGCTTACGAATTACCAAAATTACCTTACGATCTGGATGCTCTGGAACCGTATATCTCAAAAGAAACATTAGAGTATCATTATGGAAAGCACCATGCTGCTTATGTAACCAATGTAAACAAGTTAACGGAAGGCACCGAGTTTGCCACTGCCGGTCTTGAAGAGATCATCAAAAGAGCAGAGGGTGGAATTTTCAACAATGGCGCCCAGGTATGGAACCATACATTTTACTGGAACTGTATGTCACCCGATGGTGGCAGGGAACCTTCGGGCGCATTGCTGAATGCCATCAAGAGCGACTTTGGCAGCTTTGAATCTTTCAAAGATGCGTTCAGTAAAGCCGCTGCAACACTGTTCGGTTCAGGATGGGCCTGGCTTGTGAAAACACCCGAGGGAAAACTGGAAATTGTTCAGGAAAGCAATGCCGGCAATCCGTTACGCAAAGGTCTTGAACCCATCATGACCTGTGATGTCTGGGAGCATGCCTATTATATTGACAAACGCAACAGAAGACCTGCTTATATTGAAGATTTCTGGAAAGTTGTTGACTGGGAAACCATCGGGAAACGGTTATAGTTTTCGGTCGGATCAAAATAAAAAAAGCCGTCTCGTTTCAAACGAGACGGCTTTTTTGTTTCTGTTTTTTTACTCTACAGTCACCGATTTAGCCAGGTTCCTTGGCTGGTCAACATTGCATCCGCGCAGGATAGCGATGTAATACGCCAGTTTCTGCAACGGAATGGTGGCCAGTACCGGTACAAATATTTCGTCGGTTACGGGAATCTCGATCACATAATCAACCATGTCTCTGATGATCGTATCGCCTTTGGTTACAATGGCGATCACTTTCCCGTTACGGGCTTTTACCTCCTGGATATTGCTCACTACTTTATCGTAAATACCCACATGCGGTGCAATGAACACGACGGGCATATTCTCATCGATGAGTGCAATGGGGCCGTGTTTCATTTCCGCGGCCGGATAGCCTTCGGCATGGATGTAGGAAATTTCTTTCAGTTTAAGCGCTCCTTCAAGTGCAACGGGGAAATTGTATCCTCTTCCGAGGTAGAGAAAGTTTCCGGCATCTTTGAATTCTTCTGCGATGACTTTCACCACATCGTTGTTTTCCAGCAGTTCTTCAACTTTGTCAGGGAGTATATCCAGTGAATGAAGAAGTTGCATGAAGCGGGTACGCGGGATCGTACCTTTCATTTGCGCCATGCGCAGAGCCATCAGCGTAAGTATGGTCACCTGGGCAGTGAAAGCTTTGGTGGAGGCCACACCGATTTCCGGCCCGGCATGGGTATATGAACCGGCATGGGTTGCCCGCGGAATGGATGAACCGACTACGTTGCAAATACCGAGTATAGTAGCCCCTTTGCTTTTGGCCAGCTCAATGGCAGCCAGCGTGTCAGCCGTTTCACCGGATTGCGAGATGGCGATGACCACATCGTTTTCATCAATGATGGGATTCCTGTATCTGAATTCCGAAGCATACTCCACCTCGACGGGAATCCGGGCAAGGTCTTCAAACAAATATTCCCCCACCAGCCCGGCATGCCATGATGTGCCGCATGCCACAATGATGATCCGCTTGGCTTTTAATATCTTTTGTTCATATTCTTTCACGCCACCCAGCGATACAATTCCTTCCTGTGCCTTCAGCCGACCACGCATACTGTCGCGTATGGAACGTGCCTGTTCATTGATTTCTTTAAACATAAAATGCTCGTATCCACCCTTCTCAAGCTCGGCGAGGTTCCATTCCAATTGCTGGATGTAAGGGGTTTTCTCTTTGTTTTTTATGCTTTTTATTTTCAGCTCCTGGTTTCGGGTGATGATGGCTACTTCCTCGTCTTCAAGGTAAACCACATCTTTTGTGTATTCGATGATCGGCGTGGCATCGGAAGCAATATGATAATCGTCTTTTCCGATACCGATCACAAGGGGACTGCCTTTACGGGCGGCAATCAAAGTGTTGGGATGATCTTTTGACAAAACCACAATGGCATAAGCGCCCACCACCTGGTTCAATGCCAGTCTTACGGCTTCATCAAGTAACACGCCTTCGTTTTGCCGAATGTCCTCGATAAGATTAACCAGTACTTCCGTATCGGTATCCGATTCGAAATGATAACCCCTGTTGATCAGTTCTTCTTTTATCAGTGCATAATTCTCAATAATCCCATTGTGAATGAGAGCCAGGGAATGAGACTGTGAAAAATGAGGATGGGCATTGATCTGGTTTGGTTCTCCGTGGGTTGCCCAGCGGGTATGGGCAATGCCAATGGTGCCCGGAAGATCCTGACCGTTTAAAAATTCTTTTAATTTGGCGACTTTCCCTTTTGTTTTAAAAACATGAAGTTCGTCATTTAGCAAGGCAATGCCTGCACTGTCGTATCCGCGATATTCAAGTCGTTGCAGTCCTTTAATGAGTATAGGATATGCCTGTTTAGGTCCAATGTAAGCTACAATTCCACACATTTCAACTTTCTTTTTTTAATTAGTCAGTTCTTTTACGCAGAGAATTCTTTTTTGTTTTAAAAAATCAAAAGTAATAATATCTGTAACGAAAATCGTTATTGGGATAAATTTGTATAAAGGATGTTCAGCTTTAATCGTCTTTCCTTAAAAGTTGTGTCATTTCCGTTAAAAATAAAGCGATTAGGGATATACCACGGGCTGTCAACATATAATGAAAGTCCGTAATTTGTTTTGGTTGTATCGTCAATGAGCGATTGAATATATTGTGTGATCCGGAATTCATACGAATTTGTTGATGATTTGTAAACGCCTCCGAAATAATCGTCTCCCATACCCTGATCTTCAAGATGTTCGTTTTTCCCGTCTTCATTTATTTCGTAAAGCAATAGTTTGGGGGGCGCTCCCCACAAAGGTTCTTCTTCGGCTCCGCTTAGGATCAGCTTGGCTTCATTTACGGCGATAATTCCCATGTCTCTCCAGCTTTTCATGTCGCCGATCTTAATAACACTTCTGACGCCTGTCGTTCCCTGAACATAGAATCTTTCTTTTCCCAGGGCTGTATCCCCCTGAAGCACTTGTTGTTGAAAAGAGTTATCCCCTGCCGCAAAAAAGTTGGCAAACCTGTTTATCCTTGTTGCCGATGAACGGGTTACATAATTGTATCTCAAAGAGTCCACCGTATCGTTGCTGTAATAAATGGTCATCATTGTGTACAACGAATTCAGGTCAAATGAAAGCAGTGTCCCTTTCGAATAAGTAGGCTGAGCGACGATATACAATCCTTTGAGGTATTCCAGGAAAACGTCATTGTCAGTCATGTTGTCGGTTGGAATATTTAAGAGCTTCTCACCCAAAGCTGTACTGCGGTCGCTGAGTGAAAAACGTAAGGCAGGAGGAATGGTATCGCCATCCACCACAATGCTGTCCACAGGACGGGGCGTAAATGTATAATCTGCATAATCAACGGAGCCTACCGGGATGACGGTATTTGAATAATATACCGTATCATACTCAATGCTTTCCATCATTTCGTAAACGTGAACGGTAATCGTTGAATTGGTATCCCCGTAATTATTCCCGCCGTAAGCCAGTTGGATGACCAGCGAATCAAGTTTGGGGTTATCTCCAAAGCTATGCTTGGGGATAGATAACAGGAACTGCATGTAAAATCCGGCGTTGGTAATTCCAAAGACAGGATCAGAAACACTGCCCATCATACTTGTTGCCAGGTGGTCGGTACGGATTGAATCGTTGGGTTCCGAAAAGGCATAGATTGACGCCGTATCTGTATAAAAGAGGTTTAGCTTGCTGTCCTCGGGTAAAATAATCGCACCGATCTGACCGGCAGGCTTTGAACACTGCGAAAAAAGCAGAATCGTAAAAAACAATAATAGAAAATATTCAGGTTTAAACCGTTTCCCAAACGGTGATTTATTCTTCTTCTCCAATAATGCTGTCATAAAACTGGTTATATGCCACATAATAATCTTCACTATCAACATAATCAAGCATCGGTTTCCCCGAACTTTTAGCATAATCCAAAATTTCGGGATTCACATCAGGGTTGCCAATGATCAGTGCTTCGGAATGGTCGATAGCTCCCTTGATCAATGAAACGTAATCGCCGCCCTTATAGTGCCCTAATTCCGATTCATCCAGTCCGCTCATGATGACCTTGTTTTTAAACCGCTCATGAAATTTGTCATTAAAGTCATCATTATAAAGAGAATAGATGATTTTTGAATCGGCAAATAAAGGATTGTCTTTGTAAACTGTTTTTACATATAACGGAAGCAAACTTGAGAACCAGCCGTTGCAATGGACAAGGTCAGGAGCCCATCCCAGCTTTTTCACTGTTTCGAGGACACCTTTGGCAAAGAAAACAATACGCTCGTCGTTGTCTTCAAAGAACTTGCCTTTTTTATCATGAAACATAAACTTTCTATGGAAAAAGTCTTCGTTGTCAATAAAGTAAACCTGCATTCTGGCTTGCTGAATGGATGCCACTTTGATGATCAGAGGGTGGTCAATATCGTCAATGATCAGATTCATTCCCGACAGGCGGATCACTTCGTGCAGTTGATTTCTTCTTTCGTTGATCAATCCGTAGCGGGGCATGAAAGTCCTGATCTCTTTACCGCTTTCCTGTATTTTTTGTGGAAGTATTCTGCCAATGGAACTCATGGGTGTTTCTTCCAGATAAGGCATAATTTCCTGGTTAACATAGAGAACCCTTTTCTTTTCCATAATTTATAATTTAATGATTTTGAGGGTGCAAAGATAGAAAAAAACAAGGTACCCGCCGGGCGTCAAATGGAATATGTTTCGGAATTGTTCTTTTCAGCATAAAAAGTCCTTAAAAATTAGCCGGGAAAACAGACCGGAGACAGATATTAGCCTCTGATGAAAAAAGCTTTCATAATGTCGGATGCCATTTTCGGGTTTTCCTTTAACCGGCGTGTGGAATACGCAAACCAGTCTTCACCAAAAGGAACATAGACACGCAGACGATGGCCTTTATCAATAATGGATTTCCTGAGCGAAGGGGTTACCCCGTACAGCATCTGGAATTCATACTTGTCTTTCGGAACTTTGTATTTCTCAATCAGTTGATACGCTCCTTCAACCAGTTTGACGTCATGGGTGGCGATACCCGGGTAAATTCCCTGTTGGAAGATAAATTCAAGGTCTTCCAGAAAATGCTGGTTTATTTCCTCGTATTTCTTGAAGGCTATGGACTCGGGCTCCACATAAATACCTTTACACAACCGGAAGTTGAGCGGATTTTTCTCCGAGTGAAGATCGAGCAATGATTTCATGTCATCCAGGGTGCGGCGCATGTATGCCTGGAACACGAGTCCCACATGCTCCGGAAATTCCTGTTTTAATTTTCTGAACAATTCTATTTCCAGATCGACACATTGCGAATCTTCCATGTCGATCCTGACAAAATTGTTGAAACTAACCGCTTTTTTCACAATTTCCCTGATGTTCTGATAGCAGGCTTCTTTGTCGATCAGCAAACCGAACATTGTGGGTTTCAACGAATAATTTCCGTCAATCTTGTTCTTTTGGATTTGTTCTATGATCTCAAGATACATTTCCCTGTTTGCCTCCGCTTCACTCAGCTTGGTGATGAATTCCCCCAGCAGGTCAATGGTAACCATATATCCGTTGGAATTAAGTGACCTTGAAGCTTTTAGCGCATCATTTATTGTTTTACCGGCAATATATCTTTTCGAAAAAACCCAAACAAGATTTTTGGGCATTAACGGCAAAAGTGCAGCGACAAGTTTATTAAACCACATCATAATTTACATGCTTTTAAACAGATAACAAAAGTAAATTTTTAACTTTCATTTTCATGGGTTTTTGATAATTTATAAAGAATAAAAACAAAAACCACCGCATTTTATTTATCTGAAATGGATGCAATAATTTCTTCATTCAATCCCATGACTATTTTTTTTAGCTTTGCACCCAATTTTTTAATTTGTAAGTAAATAAGGGTCATTCCATGGCACGGAAATATAAAGAATACAAGCAACTGGATTTAACAAAAATTGCAGAGGAAATCAGGCAGTTTTGGGAAGACAGGAATATTTTTGAGAAAAGTCTTGAAAATCGCAGGGATAAAGAACCGTTTGTATTTTATGAAGGGCCTCCGTCAGCCAATGGCGTACCGGGCATCCATCATGTGATGGCCCGGACCATCAAAGACCTTTTTTGCCGCTATCAGACCCTGAAAGGAAAATATGTGGAGCGCAAAGCCGGGTGGGATACGCACGGCCTTCCGGTGGAGATCAGCGTTGAAACGACCCTCGGCATAACCAAGGAAGACATCGGGAAAAAGATTTCCATCGAGGAATATAACAAAGCCTGCCGGCGGGAAGTACTGAAATACAAAGACCTGTGGGACGAACTGACCAAAAAGGTCGGTTACTGGGTTGACCTCGAACATCCGTATATCACATTTGACAACAAATACATCGAAACGGTATGGTATCTCCTGAAACAGTTGTTCGAGAAAGGATTGCTTTATAAAGGATACACCATTCAGCCTTATTCACCTGCCGCCGGAACAGGACTCAGCACACATGAACTGAACCAGCCCGGATGTTACCGTGATGTGACGGACACCACGGTTGTGGCCATGTTCAAACTGAAAAAAGAAACAGCCCCCGAGAAAGTGGTGGACGACATCAAAGGGGATATTTTTATGCTGGCCTGGACAACGACACCCTGGACATTGCCCTCAAATACCGCACTTGCCGTAGGGGACAAGATTGACTATGTCATGGTCAGATCGTTCAATCCATATACGGGTGACCCGGTGCATCTGATCCTGGCCAAAGAACGTCTCGATACTTATTTTAATCCGAAAAATGCAGGATTGTCATTTGAAGATTATCAACCCGGGGACAAAAAAATACCTTTTGAAGTTGTGAAAACCTTTAAAGGTTTTGAGTTAACGGGAACGGAATATGAACAGTTGTTTCCCTGGGTGAAACCCATGGGAAAAGCTTTTGAGGTGATTCCCGGTGATTTTGTCACAACGGAAGACGGAACAGGGATCGTCCACATTGCGCCTACTTTTGGTGACGACGACGACCGTGTAGCAAAAGAAATCGGCATTGCTCCGTTAATATTGATCGACAAACTTGGCGAACGTCGTCCCATGGTTGATCTGAAAGGCCGGTTTTTCAGAATTGAAGACCTTGATCCTGCATTTGTTAAAGACAACATGAATGTTGAGGAATACAAGAAATATGCAGGACGGTTTGTGAAAAATCAATATGATCCGAATCTTAAAAATCCCGATGAAAGCCTGGATATTGATCTCGCTGTTTCCCTGAAAAAAGAAGGCAAGGCATTCAGGATCGAGAAACATACGCACAATTACCCGCACTGTTGGCGAACCGACAAACCGGTTTTGTACTATCCGTTGGATAGCTGGTTTGTACGCACCACTGCGGCCAAGGATCGTATGATCGAGCTGAACAAAACGATCAACTGGAAACCCCGATCGACAGGTGAAGGGCGTTTTGGAAACTGGCTTGAGAACCTGGTTGACTGGAACCTTTCCCGGTCACGTTTCTGGGGTGTGCCTCTGCCCATCTGGCGGACCGAAGATAAGAAAGAAGCCAAAGCCATCGGTTCTGCTTCCGAACTGAAAGCCGAGATTGAAAAGTCAATGGCTGCCGGATTTATGGATGAAAATCCACTGGCAGATTTTGAACCGGGTAACATGAGCGAAGAAAATTATCAGACATTTGACTTTCACCGGCCTTATGTTGACAGAATCGTCCTCGTTTCGGAAAGCGGGAAAAGAATGTACCGTGAGCCCGGCCTCATTGACGTTTGGTTCGATTCGGGGTCAATGCCTTATGCCCAGTTCCATTATCCTTTTGAAAACGAGGAAACGTTTCAAAGAAATTTCCCTGCCGATTTCATTGCCGAAGGCGTTGACCAGACACGGGGCTGGTTTTTTACCCTGCATGCCATTGCCACCATGATCTTCGACTCGGTGGCATTTAAAACCGTGGTTTCCAACGGGCTGGTACTCGACAAAGCAGGGAACAAGATGTCAAAACGCTTCGGTAATACCATCGACCCGTTTGAAACCATTGATGTTTACGGACCCGACGCCACACGCTGGTATATCATCACCAATTCACAACCGTGGGACAATCTCCGGTTCAATATTGCCGGGGTGGACGAAGCGAGAAGGAAATTTCTCGGCACCTTATATAATACGTATGCATTTTTTGCGCTGTACGCCAACATTGACGGGTTTACATACAAAGAGGAAGAAATACCGGTCAGTCAACGTACCGAGCTTGACCGCTGGATCATCTCCGAACTCAACTCTCTGATCAAAGAAGTGGATGAAGCTTTTGGCGATTATGAGCCCACAAGGGCAGGGCGTGCCATACAGGAATTTGTCACCGAGCATTTAAGCAACTGGTATGTCCGTCTTTCGAGAAGAAGATTCTGGAAAGGAAGCTACTCACAGGACAAAGCGGAAGCTTATCAGACTTTGTATCATTGCCTTGAAATAGTTGCCCGGCTGGCATCACCCATTGCTCCGTTTTTCATGGACAGGTTGTTTAACGACCTGAACGAAGTTACCGGAAGGATAAAAGCCGAATCGGTACATCTGACCGATTTCCCCGAAGTGGATGAATCGCTGATTGACAAAGACCTGGAAGACAGGATGGAACTGGCCCAGCGCATTTCTTCAATGGTATTGTCGTTGCGCAAGAAAAACAACATCAGGGTACGGCAACCACTCAACAAGATCATGATCCCTGTGCTGAATGATCATTTCAGGGAACTTGTCGAAGCGGTGAAAGACCTCATCCTGTCGGAAGTCAACGTGAAAACGCTGGAGTTCATCACAGATGAATCCGGTATTCTGGTGAAGCGGATCAAACCGAATTTTAAAAGTCTGGGGCCTAAATACGGCAAGCTGATGAAGCAGATATCGGCAACCATCATGCAGTTTGGCCAGGACGACATCAGGATGCTGGAACAAAAGGGAGAATACCGGTTTACGGTGGATGACCAGGAAGTTGTTCTGACCCCGGATGATGTGGAGATCATCACCGAAGATATCCCGGGCTGGAGTGTGGCCAATCAGGACCATCTGACTGTGGCTCTTGACCTGACCATTACACCGGAACTTCAGGAAGAAGGACTGGCCCGTGAGTTGGTCAACCGCATCCAGAACATAAGAAAAGAAAAAGGTTTTGAAGTTACCGACAGGATCAAACTTTTCCTGGAAAGAAATAAAGAGACCGATAAAGCGTTCAGTAATTTTGGAAATTACATTTGTTCGGAAACACTGGCCACTTTGTTGTTTGAAGATAAACTGACCGGCAACCATGTTGAGGAATTCGATTTGATCGATCAGATAATAGTCAGGTTAAGAATAGAAAAGGAGTAAAAACCAAAAAATATTAAAAAAAAGAACATTTGAAGTTTTTTTGCGTATATTTATGAAGAATTTTTTTTAGTAGGAATAAAGACAGAGGCCATGAAAAACATTAAAGAAGAAACAGTAAAGATGAGATATTCGGATGAAGAGTTGGAAGAGTTCAAAGAAATCATCCTGAAGAAGTTGGAGAAAGCAAGAGAAGACCTCCAATTATTAACCGAAGCTTATACCAATCACAGCGAGCACGATACCAACGACACTTCCCCGACATTTAAAGTTTTGGAAGAAGGTCAGCAGGTTCTCTCGAAAGAAGAAAACAGCCGCCTGGCAGCCCGCCAGCAGCGCTTTATCAATAACCTTGAAAATGCATTGGTGCGGATTCAGAATAAAACTTACGGCATCTGCCGGGTAACCGGTAAGTTGATCAGCAAGGAAAGACTGCGTGCAGTACCCCATGCTACGCTGAGCATTGAAGCCAAAAAGAAAATGTCAAATCCCAGCCCGAGGAATTAACAGGCAAAAAACGAATCAGCTTTGAAGAAAGCGTTATTCATTATTTTTTTGGTCCTTTTTTTCGATCAGCTACTGAAAATCTGGGTTAAACTACACATGACCATCGGGGAAGAAATTCCCATGATCGGCAACTGGTTTTACCTTTATTTTACTGAAAATTACGGCATGGCCTTCGGTATGCAGATCGGCGGTGAGTGGGGGAAACTGACATTGAGTATTTTCAGGATACTGGCTGTTGCCGCCATCGGCATTTACCTCGTTATTATTATAAAACGCCAAAAACCATTTGGCCTCGTTTTAAGCATCTCACTGATCTTTGCCGGCGCTTTGGGGAATATCATCGATAGCGCATTTTACGGCTTGATCTTTACTGAAAGCACTTATCATACCATTGCGCAGATAGCAAATGCCGGTGAAGGTTATGCAAGATTTCTGGATGGAAAAGTTGTGGACATGTTTTATTTTCCTTTGATCATTCTGCAGCAAAGTGACGTTCCTTCCTGGGTGCCCCGCTTTATTTTTGAACCGGACGGACGGTTCATATTTTTCAGGCCAATATTCAATCTTGCCGACTCATCCATCACGGTCGGTGTTTTCTATCTGATACTTTTCCAGAGAAAAAATCTCCATTTATAACGGAATGTTACCATGTTTTTTCGGCGGGTTGCTGTCCGCTTTGTTTTCAGTCATTTCCAACGCCTGAATCAGTTTCTTTCGTGTGTTGTGCGGGTAAATGATCTCGTCAATATAGCCAAGTTCAGCAGCTTTGTAAGGACTGGCAAAGTTGTTCCTGTATTCCTGAACGATCTGCTTTTTATGGTCATCATCCTTGATCTTGTTGCGATAGATAATGTTCACCGCACCATCGGGACCCATAACGGCAATCTCGGCAGTGGGATAAGCAAAATTGTAGTCGGCGCCGATATGTTTGCTTGACATCACATCGTAGGCACCGCCATAAGCTTTTCGTGTGATGAGTGTAATTTTTGGGACGGTGGCTTCTGCAAAGGCGTATAAAAGCTTGGCTCCGTGTTTGATGATCCCGCCGAATTCCTGGGTCGTGCCGGGGAGAAATCCGGGAACATCTTCAAAGGTGATCAACGGAATGTTGAACGCATCGCAGAACCTGACAAAACGGGCGGCCTTGGTTGAGCTTGCGATATCAAGCACCCCGGCGAGCACCGCCGGCTGGTTGGCAACAATGCCAATAGGTTTTCCGGCAATGCGGGCAAAACCGACAATGATGTTCTGCGCATAATGTGGCTGCACCTCCAGAAAATGTCCGTTATCTATTACATCAAGGATAATTTCCTTCATGTCGTATGGTTTGTTCGGGTCTTCGGGCACAATGGTGTCGAGACGCGGGATCTCACGGGTGAGGTCATCGGTACATACCTTTCGTGGCGGGTCTTCCATGTTGTTGGAAGGTAAAAAGCTCATCAGTTCCCTGATCATCAGCATGGCTTCTTCATCGTTTTCAGCCGTAAAATGAGCTACACCGCTTTTCTTGTTGTGAGTCATGGCACCGCCGAGGTCTTCTTTTGTTACTTCCTCATTGGTCACGGTTTTGATCACATCCGGGCCGGTGACGAACATGTAAGATGTCTTTTTCACCATGAGGATAAAGTCGGTAATGGCCGGTGAATAAACGGCTCCCCCGGCACACGGGCCCAATACGGCTGATATTTGCGGTATGACCCCCGAGCTTCTTACATTCCGGTAAAAAATATCGGCATAGCCGGCAAGGCTTTCCACCCCTTCCTGTATGCGTGCACCGCCAGAGTCATTCAAACCAATGACGGGCGCTCCCATTTTCATGGCCATATCCATCACCTTGATGATCTTGTTGGCGTTGGCCCGGCTTAACGAACCACCGAAAACAGTAAAATCCTGTGCAAAAACATACATGATCCGGCCATCAATCTTTCCGTATCCCGCCACAACACCATCACCGAGGATCTTGTTTTTATCCATCCCGAAATCTGTTGCCGTATGCGTAACAAACTTATCGATCTCGACGAATGTTCCCGGGTCAAACAGATCGTTGATCCTTTCCCGGGCCGTTTTTCGACCTGCTGCATGTTGTCTGTCAATCCGTTGCTGGCCTCCGCCTAATTCGGCCAAATTATGTTTTTCTTCCAGTAATTTGTTTCTTTGGAGCTCCTGACCCATAATTAACTTTTTTGAATTTTTTTAATATTGATCAATTGAAATATTCCGTTTTATTCAAGGATGACAAGGGGTTGATTTCCGTCAATGTTGTCGCCTTCTTTCACAAGTATCTGTTTTACGGTCTTGTCGTTTGCGGCTTTGTATTCACTTTCCATTTTCATGGCCGAGACCACAATAATGGTTTCTCCCGCCTTTACTTCCTGACCTTCTTCCACGAGGATCCTGACCACCTTGCCGGGCATGGGCGTGGATATAAAAGACTGGTCATCATCTTCGTCCGATTTGCGTCCCATCATATACCTCGCTTCAGCATCAATGATGTCAACCGTAAATGATTCGTATCCGATTTTCACCTCATATTTTTTATTTTCAACCGGAACCAGTTCCACATTATGGGAAACATTGTCATTCAGGATGGAATAAACGCCTTTTTCAACTTCCGTGATGTCCAGCTTATATTTTCTGTCACCTATGGCAATTTCCAGCAGGTTACCATCCCTGTTCAGAATTTCAATGGATTCCTGATTGTCGTTTAAACGAATTTCGTATGACATAAGAATAGGATTTTCGGTTAGAGATTATAAACGGGTAATGCTTTTTTTTCTGCCATAAGCTTTCCAGTTGCTTATTGAATTTCCGTTTGCTGAAGGGGCGTTCTTTTTTCCCGATTCCAGTTTTGCAAGATAATCCACAAAAGCGGTGATGGCAGCCAGGTCTTTTATCTCCTGCCGGACATTGTGATCAGGCTCCAGAGCTTCCTGATTGTCCTGGATAAAATGCGTGTTATACCGTCCTTCAACAAACGGGCGGGCATTCATGACCCGGTAAAGAAATGGAATGGATGTCTTGATCCCTGTGATTTTGTAATCTTTCAGTGTGCTTTTCATTTTCTCAACGGCTTCCTCACGGGTAGGCGCCCAGGTAATGAGTTTGGAGATCATGGGGTCGTAATACATGGGGATAGTATATCCTGCGTAAACATAACCGTCATGTCTGATTCCCGGGCCGAGCGGTTCGCTGATATGCATTACCTTTCCCGGGCTGGGCATGAAATTATTGTCCGGGTCTTCGGCATAAATCCTCACCTCGATGGCGTGTCCGTTTTGCTTCAGGTCTTCCTGTTTGTAACGAAGCGGCAGGTTGTTGGCAATGTTGATCTGCTCTTTCACAAGGTCAACACCGACTACCCATTCCGTTATGGGATGTTCCACCTGAAGGCGGGTATTCATCTCAAGGAAATAATAGTTCAGATCATCGTCAACAATGAATTCAATGGTTCCGGCGCTGGCATAATTTACTGCTTTGGCTGCAGCAACGGCATGAGCGCCCATTTCTTTTCTGACTTCAGGAGTCATGATCGGAGAGGGTGTTTCTTCAACAACTTTCTGATGCCTGCGCTGAACGGAACATTCGCGTTCAAAAAGGTGGATGCAGTTGCCATGATTGTCAGCCAGTATCTGAAATTCAATATGATGCGGTGAGTTGATATATTTTTCAATATAAACCGCATCATTTCCGAAGGCGGCCATGGCTTCTGACTGGGCCGCTTTGATACCCGGTTCAATTTCACTTTCTTCGTGTATCAGGCGCATGCCTTTACCTCCTCCTCCGGCGCTGGCTTTCACCATCACCGGCAAGCCGATCTCTTTGATGACTTTGATGGCTTTGTCAATATCTTTGATGGGTTCCGATGTGCCCGGCACAACCGGCACGCCGGCTCCGAGCATTTTCTTACGGGCAGTGATCTTGTCGCCCATGGTGTTGATGGCATGGGAAGACGGCCCGATAAAGATAATCCCTTCCTGTTCGCAACGATCGGCAAAAACAGCATTTTCCGAAAGAAATCCATAGCCGGGATGAATGGCATCGGCATGACAGCGTTTGGCTACTTCAATAATGTTATCGATAACAAGATAACTTTCGTTGGAAGGGGCCGGACCGATACAATAGGCTTCATCGGCGTATCTTACATGCATCGAGTTTCTGTCAGCTTCAGAAAATACAGCAA
Source organism: Bacteroidales bacterium (assembly GCA_029933225.1). Classification (GTDB taxonomy): domain Bacteria; phylum Bacteroidota; class Bacteroidia; order Bacteroidales; family F082; genus JAADID01. The sequence continues at coordinate 32,942 of JAOZOO010000003.1, forward strand.
CCGATTTGATTCCCATTTCGCGACAAGTGCGCATAACGCGGATTGCTATTTCGCCTCTGTTGGCAATTAGAATTTTTTTAATCATAAGGAGATATCCTTTAATATGTAGAAAATCAGGTTCTTGTCGGATATTGCTCTAAAAAATTAGCGTGTAAAGATATAAAAAACTTAAATGTCATTGTGAATCGGAAAAACTTGTCCGGTACCTGTTATACAACACCGTTAGCAAAATATATTATAACTAATCATTTTTCTCACACTACATTATGGATAGAAAAATCAGAAAATAAATATCTTTATTATTGACCCACCCCTTAATCCCCTCCCGGGAGGGGAATTGGCGGAATTTATTTTCTGATTTTTCCTCATTAAGCCTGGTTAATTCTATTTAATTGGTCGATTCAAAAAAATGAATACCTCTTATTCCCCTCACCCGGAGGGGAGGAAGGGGTGGGTTTATCAAAAATATTATTCATTTTTTTGAATCGACCATGTTCTTTCTATAAACTGATTAGTTACAATATATTTAGTACTCCATTAAAAAACTAACAAGGTTAACCTGTTTTGAGAGGCCCATTTTTTTCCGGATTCTGCTACGTGTAACATTTACACTGGCGCTGCTCATGTGCAGGATGTTGGCAATGTCTTTGCTGGACAAATTCAGGCGCAACAGGGCACACATCTTCAGGTCGTTGGGTGAGAGTTTTGGAAAATCCGCCCGGAGCTTGGAGTAGAAATCGTTATGTACCTTTAAAAAGCGGAGTTCAAATTCACGAAATGAATCCAAAGAAACCCGGGCACGCAATTCATTGATGATACTCTGAATTTCCTGTTGTTCATTTTCACTTAACATTTGCTGTGACCTGATCAGCTTTTTGGTTGTTTTGGCGAGCAGATCATTGTTTTGTGCAAAATTCAGTGCCGTGCTGGCCAGTTCTTTGTCGCGCAGCTCAAGGATATCCTGTAATTCTTTTTTCTCGCGGTTGGAAATGATGATCTTTTCCCGGTAATATTTTATCACAAAAATGATAATAAAGATGACCAGTAAAACAATCACAAGCAAAATGATCATTCGCAGTTGTTGAATTTGTTTTTGGTCATTCAGGTGTTTGATGGTTTCTTCCTGTTTCAGGGTTTTGTACATGACCTCAAACTCGGCCATTTTTGTGTTGGCTTGTTTTGTAAAAATGGAATCTTCAAGTGCACGAAGCAAGACGCTGTATTCAAATGCCTTTTTATAATCACCAAGCTGCTTGTAATATTCAATGTATTGCTGATAACCGTTTTTCAAAATGGTTTTCGATTTAACCCGGTCATAGAAATTGATTGATTGTTCAATATAATAAAGAGCAGTATCGTATTCACCTGTTTTAATACAGGCACAGCCTATTTTTCCCAAAGCTTCCGATAAATTAAGCAGGCTGTTTGCTTTTTCAGCATAGACAATACCTTTCCGGTAAAAATCAATGGCCTTTTTATAATCTTTCCTGTTTTCAAGATAAATGTCTCCCATACTGATATAGTACTGCATCAACAGAATAGGATTGTCTGATGCCCCCTCGATTTTAATGGATTGTTCCAGATATTCCTGCGCTTTGTCATATTCTTTTTTTGAAAGATAATCGCGTCCCAGATTACCCAAAGTAATGGCCTGGTAATGCTTATTGTTTATTTTTTTGAAAAGTTGATAAGCTTCAGTCATGTAAGTAATTGACTCATCTGCTTTATTCATATTCCGGTAAACAATGCCGAGACTGTTCAGCATCAGGGCTTCACCAAATACAGACCCTGCCTTTCTGTATATATTAAGGGCTGATTCCATATATTGCAGGGCCAGATTGTAATGATGCATGTAAAAATAAGAGCGGCCAATGTTGTAATATGCATTTGCCTTTTCAGTAATGATAGTTTTTTTATTGGCAATATCCAGCGCTTTGTTGGCATAATACAAACTGCTGTCCTGGTTGATACGGTAAAAAGTATAAGAAAGTGTGTTGTATAAATTGGCTTTTACCGAGTCGTTTATACATTGATAAATAAGGGTTTTTAATGAATCAACTTTTTCCTGGCCCTGATGCGGCGAATAAAATATCACAAGGATCAGAATCGTCAGAAACAACTTTGAAATTTTTTTCAATGTATTTTTATTTTCTGTCAACGTCATCGTTAAAAAACGGTGACGTTCCGGATTTGCAAAAACAAAGCTACTAAAACCGCAACAAGTTATCAATTTAATTTCTGTTTCATTCAGAATAAGTCGCTACGATTCCGGGTAACATTATCCTAATGAACAGATTTATACCTGTTTTGAGGTTTTTTTCCGGGAGGGATATTTTTCAGTAAAAACAGGTTAATGAAAGTAAATGTCTTTTGTGAAATAAACAAATTATTCAAACGGCTGAAAAGAAAACTTTTGTCCGCCCACCGTAGCTTCTGCCATCAGGCCGCCATTGTCTTTGGTAATGATGGCCACTCCGTCGCTGTATGCCAGATCGTTTGAAACACCATAATCAAGCGCCACTGCCGCAAGGGTAACGGCTACTTCATAGCGCCCGGTGATAAAAACATCATATTCGGCTTTACTTTTGAAGAAAATAACTTCGGCATAGGATTTCCCCCCGATTTGGCCGCCAATGGTCACCTGGGTCATTTCCGCAACCCCCTCCGGCTCGCCATCTTTAAAGACAATGCCTTTGCCGTGGGCGCCTCCCACGATCAGGCCGCCCTTGCCGATATTGGGCAGGATGGCATAGCCGTAAGCATTGTCAAAGAATTTTTGCAGTCCCGGATCGGTTTTCAGAAATTCTTTCCGTGTTTGTTCCGCTTTGGCGAGGTCAACCGAATAATCATCCTTTGAAACCTGTGCTTCAACGGATTTCAGATTGGTGAAAAAGAATATGATCAGCATGCTGATTACAAATGTTCTCATTGTTTTGTTTCCTTTAAGTTTGTGATCTTAAAAATCCTGATTGGATTTCAGAATACATCAAACGTGTTTTCAGGATTTTTATTTTGTAACGATATTCAGGATTTTTGCAACTCCATCTTCATGTTGCATGGATCGGGAAAGAAGTTCTGCTTTTGTCCGGTAATTTCCGTTTTTCAATGCATCCATGGCCGCAGCCAGTTTTTCAACAGTAATCTTTTTCGGGATGACCGGTTTTGGTCCCATTCCCTGTTTATGGATTTGATTGCCCCAGTAATACTGGTCAATGATCTGCGGTAAGATGAATTGGGGAATACCCGACCGTGCAGCCGTGTGTGTTGTCCCGCTTCCTCCGTGGTGAATGATGCCCGCCATTTCGGGAAACAGCGACCCGTGAGGTACATCACCAACCGTGAAAATATCTTTGTTGATGTATCCGTTTCCGAGACCTGTCCAGCCTTTGCCGATAACTATGCGTGTGCCGGTTTTTTTTGCCGCTTCAATAATCATATCCGTGAATTGTTTCGGATTTTTCAGGTGAACACTTCCGAACCCGATGTAAACAGGTCTTTTACCGGTATTGATAAAATTTAGAAGTTCGGGGTTAAGCTTGTCGAAAATCTGACCGTAACAATAACCGGTGTAGTCGTATTTGTATTTCTTATCCCAGGCCCGGCAGGGTGGAGCCAACACGCGGTTGATGGCCAGCAGGGTGTGGCTGTTTCCGGTATGATACCTGTCAGAGCTTTTGGCCGGTTTTAATCCCAGCTCTTCCCGCTTTTTATTGATAAATTTATTGATGATGAATTTTGAAATCATGGCCAGACCTTTCCATCCTGTACGGTTTATGGCGGCGGGAAGATTTTGCCAGGGCATGAACGGCGGCGGATGGTTGCCGGGGAGCGCAGGCGTAAAAGTAATTCTGTAATGCGGAATCTTACGATATTCAGCCACTGTCGGAGCAACTATTTCGTTCACCGTGGTGATGAGTGCATCCGCATTTTCAGTGGCATTCAGCATAAACTCAAATTGTTCGTCAACGGAACCGGCAAATAAATTCATGGCCTTTTTCATGGCGCCCAATCCACTGCCGACTTCTTTCATCAGCTTGCGGGCATCTTCATCCTTGTAAACAGAGGTGTTGACTCCGTACTTCAGCGAATAGTCTTCAAATTCACGGGGAACGCAGATGTGTGGCTCGTGGCCTGCCTGTTTCAATGCGGCTGCAATTTCGATTATGGGATAAACATCCCCGCGGCTTCCTCTGCTTGAAAGGACTATTTTCATGGGTTTATTGTTCTTTGAACCCCGCATTGAAAGGCGGAATAACTGATTTGTGTTAGCTTACGCTTCAAGCGTTCACGATTGAAGCTTTTTGAACTGTATAATTTTCAATGGCCTCGATATCAATTTCCGGCAGGACAAAATCCTTGATCCTGTCTTTTTTGGCTTTGTAATGTGCCCACGGGATACGGAACAGCAAAGCCCTCGGGCTGAACTTTAAGGATGACATCAGCCAGCAGCCGTGTGTACACCAGCAGTTGGCTTTGTGTCCTCCGCCGATTTCTTCAATTTCTTTTTTCATCACATCCGAGTGAAGCGCCTTGTTGATGTCGAAATCAAAATCCTGCATCTTGCCGATGGCCGGTCTGACTTCGCAGGCGCGAAATTCCCCGTTGTGATCAATGACAATAGTGGTTTTCCCGGCCGTGCAGGTCATGCCCCACGGCGAAGGGCCGAAATAATTGGCATCCTGTAACTCATTGACAAAACGGATAAATCCGAGAAAATAGGTCTTTGCTATTTTCCGTTTCACACCGTCAAAATCTTTAAACAACCTGTTGGCCTGCTCTTCGAGAAGCGGGTACACTTTTTTCCGCAGGGCTTTGAGTTGTTCTCCGGTCAGATTTTTTGTTTCCGGGTCTTTCGGGTCGCCTCTGACGACTTCAAAAAACTGCGTGGCAATCAGGTCTTTTTTCAGTAAATACACACCGAGGTCAAATATCTCATCCAGCGCTTCGGGGGTGACTACCGTAGCCACATTCTGGATGAGATTGGGATGCTCACCGTATTTTTCTTTGATCAGCTCCATGGAAGCAATGGTCTTCTTGAAATTGCCGGGAACACCCCTGATCTTGTCGTGGGTAGCCCCCAGCCCGTCCAATGAAAAGTTGAGATGAATCTGAAGTTCAGGACATTCTTTGAGCAGCCTGCCAACCCCTTCATCAATCCGTTTTGTCAGCAGTCCGTTGGTGGGCAGATTGATCACTCGTGCATGGTTGTTATCATAAAACAGTTTGATAATTTCCACCAGGTCATTCCTCATAAACGGTTCGCCACCCGACATCCAGAGCTTGTCAAAATTGGGAGCGGTTTCGGACATGGTTTTTATCTCTTCAAAAGTCATGTCCTGATTGCTGTTCAACTGGTCATGGTAAAAGCAGGTTTTGCAGTTGGAATTACACCGGGAAGTAACAAAAAGGAAAAATCCTTCCAATTGTTTTTTCCTGATTAACTTATGTAGCAGGCCGGGTTCGCCTTTGTGTATGTCCTGGTCTTTTCCTTTCGGACTGCCATTCCCACCTGAAACAGACTTCCCGGTATCTTTTACCGTTGTTTTTTTCTCCGTGGTTTCAGTGACTTGTTCTTCTCTCATAAGAATGAAAATCGGTTGTTGGGTTGTCGTAAAAAAACGCCAAATATCTTAAATTTTTACAAACGCATAAGCTGTCACCGGACCGCCGGTGGCGCCGACAACCCGTAACGGACTTGTTTGCAGGTCAAATGAATTTCTGTTTTCTTCAGGAATGACATGCAAATGAACTAATGATTCAACAATCAGCTTTTCTTTCAGTGCCTGGTGGGCGGTGTGGCTGCCATCGGGGTCAACGGTCAGGGAATCGGTTCCCACCACCTTCAGGTTTTTGAAAGACGCCAGGTATTCGGCTGCTTCACTGGTGAAATAAGGAAGCAGATCGGGGGTGTGCGGGTAATTGTTTTCCAGCCACCTGTCGTAACCTGTTCGAAACAATACAGCCCCTTTTTCACTAAACAACTGCCCGTAAGGGGTGAGATGTTCTTTGGTGATCTTTACCAGGAATGTGATGCCGTTGATTTCACCGGCTTCCGGAGTACCGGAAAGGTCAATCAGAAAAGCCGGATTAAAACTCCACCGGACATCAAAAATTTCGATGCCCTGATCCATTCTGTCCGGGTTTTGATGGTTTGGCGCATCGGCATGAGGTTGAAAATGATGATCGCCCAGTTCGTGAATGTAATGATGCCAGCCGGTTTCACGGATGTCGGTAAAGACACTTCTTGCCGGTTTGGGGTCGCCCGGATAAACTTCCTGGTCCAGGGTCAGGGGCTTCATCAGGTCAATGACGAGAAACTCTGATCCCCCGAGATTTATTTTTGTTGTGATGCTCATGTTAAGTTGATGTTATGTTTTATTAAAAGATTTTCTGTGAGATGCCAGAGGCGTTTTCCATTTTCCGGATCATCGGCTTTTTCATCCACTGGTTTCCGGCTCATCAGGAAAAGATAATCGTTAGTCTTACCTTCCACATCTTTTGAAGCGACAAGATACACAACAGGTTCGGACGCCTGCCCGGGTGACCTGAAAAAAATGCTGAAAACAAGTTTCAGCAAAGGTTGAAAAACTGCCGGTGCTTCGCGGGCAATATTGGAATTGACCGGCCCGGGACAAAGTGCAAATACTGAAAACTCCGGATGCCGGTTCGTGTTCAGACGCCTCGATAATTCGCGGGCAAAGGTGGTCATCAGCAGTTTGTAGTAGCCGTAACGCTCAACGGATTTACCCATTCCGTAATCTTTGAAAACTCCGAACTCATCCCACTCGAATCTTTCGGGATTCCGGTGACTTTCGGATGAAACAAAGATGATACGGGGAATTTTCTTACCTTGTTTGTTGAACATCTTTTCTTTTAAAAGCAGATTGACGAGATAGAACTTGGCAAGATAGTTTACCGTGAACATTTCCTCAAGACCGGTTTTTGTCCTGCGTACTTTTTTGGAAACGACAGCGGCATTGCAGATGAGGATGTCAATTTTTCCGATATCGGTTTTAATTTTCTCAACAAGGTTTTTGATGGAATCGAAGTCGGACAGGTCAACATACAGCAATTTAACTTTATCCGATCTCGAGGATATTTTTACTTCTTCGCCTTTTTCAGGGATGCCACTGCGCACGGCCATGATAACTTCTGCTCCCCGCCGGGCCAGCTCCTTGGCGGTTGCCAGTCCCAGACCCGAACTGGCTCCTGTGATCAACACCTTTTTCCCGTCTAACCGGTCATCCGGTTTTAGTTCCCCCACGCGTTCCTTTTTCCTGAATAGGTCACGAATGCCGTTTACGGTTGCGGTGAAAGGATTGCTGTATTTTTGTTTTGTTTTTGACATTTGAATACTATTGGAAAAAAGGTTGTTATACAAAGTTGCACAGAGGAAACACAGAGGCACACAAAGAACCTCTGTAGCACTTTGTAATACCTTTGCGGCTCTTTGTGTTATAGCTTTTCATTTTGAGATTAATTTTTTCAGAAAGGATTGATATTCTTTTGTGTATTGGTCAATAAACTTTTCATCAATTCCAAAATCCTCCAGACTATAAACATGCTGTCCGTATTTTCCCTGGCTGTTGTTTTTATCCGCTTCGGCAAAGGCTTTTTCCACTTCAGGGGAAACGATTTCATTCCGGTTAACGTAAATGCGACGCATCGTTTCAATCGGATTTTTCACTACGTCGTTGTATTGAAGATGTGTGATATTTATCCGCTGCTCATTCTTTTTCAAAAAGCCGAGCGCTCTGTCCAGCATGTATCCGTTTTTCCTGACCCAGTGCCTCGCAACCCGATGGACGTCAACGCGGTTGCTGAAGATAGCCCTTGCATGCGAAACCATACTTAAAAACGACGGGATGCTTTCATAAACTTTGCGATGCGGCCAGATGTATTGCACATCGCCGAAATATTTATCCGTCAGATCCATAAATTCCAAATGATGCGGCGTTTTCAGCACCCATCGTTTTCCGGGCCGTTGCCATTGCAGCAATTTCAGCAGTTTCACCATGTATTCATAAGCCGGTGAATTGTCTGTTTTTTCCAGCCATGCCGCATAAGATGGAACATGCATCGTGGCCTCTGCTGTCTGGCTCATGAAAGAGACGTCCAGTAGCAGCACGTCCTCTTCGGGCGACAGGTGTTCTACAGGATGTATGGCAAAGAAACCGGGCGCCATGATTTTCAGTGCCTTTTCACTGGTCCTCGCTATTTTGATACGTGCTTTGCCGTCTTTCACATCGCCGTTGAGTGGAGCAGGATTCAACGCTTCCCAGCTTAACAGTGCACGGTTATCGGGATCGGCAGCCAGCAACCGCTGGAGCTTGGTTGTCCCTGTACGTTGCAATCCGATAACCAGCAAGATGGGGTATAAGGGTTGCTCCAGTATTTCAGGGTGTTTTTTGAACAGCTCTTCCGCCTGCAACCTGACGGCCAGCAGGTTGATCAGCCGCTGCCTTGTGATAAAATATCCCACCGGATGCAGGTTGGCTTCTTCCCTGATCGAGGTCAGTAATCTATCCAGCGGTTCATCATGGAAATTGCTTCCCAGATCGTGCAATCCCGTAACTTTTTTCGCTGTTTTTATCAGATTATCTTTATCGAGGCCGGAACGGGTGCCCAGAGGATAAGTCATTTTCCAGACCGTATTCAGGGCATTAAGCCAGGTAGGGCGGCTATCAAAGTCAAGGGCTTTTATTTTCTTCTGCGGGCTCATCCTTTTGTCAGTTCATTCAGTTTGACCACTTTGCATTCCGGTTCCACCGGTTCGGCACCGTCTTTCAGCCGGTACCAACGCCAGCACATGGTGCCTTCGGAATGACCGCAGGTATCCAGCCAGTTAGGCAAACCGAGATCCTGATGGGTAACAATCACTTTGACACTGCCGTTGTTTTCCGTTATGGCATTACCTGAATTGATGCAGACATTGAAATACCTGTAATCCAGTGATTCCATCCAGTAGTTATTCAACTGGAAATTCCACATGTCGCAGTCGGGGGGCGTGACAGTGATGACCAGCGCTTCGTCTTCAGCCAGTTTCCAGTAGCTGTGGTAATAAATGATGTTTTTGTCACCGCCGGCAGCATTTGAGACATCCGGGTCAAACTGCGGCAGTTTGTTGGTATGTTTTTGAAAGCCTTTGGCCCACCGGGTAAACAGCAACGGAGCGCCGGCAACAAACATGGCTGCGCTTTTTAGTCCCTCGTCAATCCTTTCCGGTGTCAATGGATCCGGTTTGGCTTTCCCGTTCAAGGTTTCGATCTTCAGTTCAGCAGGTACCTCTTTAAACCTGTTTAAAAAGGTCTGTCTGACGATGATCATGCCGGTTTCATCCTCAATCTTCAGCCAGTTCTTTCCTTTTTTCTTTTTGCTCAAAATAATTTCAAAACTGTCGTCCTTTTCAAGAATCAGGTCGGTATCTTCCAGTGTACCACACGGAGCCATGCCACCGGTCGTACCGTAATTCCCGTTTTGGGTAAAAAAACCAATATAATGTATGGTGTTTCGTTTCCCGGTGATCCTGTATTCATATTGGCCACTTATCTGGGCATTGAAATAGTAGTTGTCCGGATTGTCGGCGCCCATTTTGACTGTCTCATGAACCATTCGCCGCAATACCGGAAAAGCAGGATCGTTGTATTCCACAAAAGCTTCCAGGGCGGCGCGTGTGAGACGTGTCAGATATCTGATTCCTTCCGCCTGATTGAAAGCATCCTGCGGGGTTCCGGGATATTTCAGTACAGCACCGGCAAGTTTAAGCTGGTCGCAAAAGTCCTCCCACGCTTTGCCCGACACAATCCGCTGGCGGTGAATGTCATCTTCCGTTTTGCCGGAGATTTTCAGGCCGATCTTTTTGAAGAACTTTAAAAAACCCAGAAAAGCAAAAAGCAGTTTACGCATATACCTGATTAATTATTATCATTGTGGTTTCCGGTTGAGCCGATAAAAGTAAAAATATTTCAGGATGCCGTCATTCAAAGAAAAATACGGGCCGTGGGCAGTTGTTGCCGGTGCCGCAGAAGGGCTGGGTGAAGCCTATTCCGTGTCACTTGCCAAAAAAGGGTTAAACCTGGTAATGATTGACAACCAGCGGGAAACACTGCAAAAACTGGCATCAGAACTTGAGAAAGAATATAGTATCCAAATCGTGACTTTACATTTGGACCTTGGAGAAAAGGATGCCGTAAAGCAGATAATGGCAGCGATTGGCCAAAAGGATGTACGGCTGCTTGTTTACAATGCCGCATTCAGTATGATCAAACCTTTCACTGATCTTTCGGAAGAAGAATTAGACAAATTTATTGAAATAAATTCGCGAACACAAATCCGGCTGGTTCATGCTTTTTCAAAAAAGCTGATTGCCGGAAAACGTCCGGGAGGCATTTTGCTGATGTCTTCTCTTGCCGGATTGATCGGCATGCAACTGGTTACTCCTTATTCTGCTTCCAAAGCCTTTACCTGGAACCTGGCCGAAGCACTCCATCATGAACTGAAACCGCATAGCATTGATGTGATGGCCTGTATTGCAGGGGCAACGGCTACACCCGCTTATTTGAAAACCAATCCGAAATATGGTAAGCTCAAACCGTTGGTGATGAAATCTGCAGAAGTGGCTGATGCGGCATTAAATAAACTCGGCAAAAGAACATTGTTCATCCCCGGCTTTTCCAACCGGCTGAATTATTTTATCCTGACAAGATTGATACCCCGAAAAGCAGCCGCAAATATGGTCAACAAGATGATGGGAAAAATGTATTTACATCATCTTTAAAAAGGAAAAAGCCGAAAGCAAAAAATACTGTAATCCGGTTGACTGGTAAACGCCTTTTTATTATTCTTGTAAAATAAAAAACAAACATTACCAAACTTTTAAAAACTTGAAACCGGGAAAGAAAAAAGTCAGAGTAGAGGACATTGCGAAGGTGCTGAATATTTCGCCGTCTTCGGTCTCGAGAGCGCTGAATGATCATCCGCGCATCAGCAGGGAAACCAAAGAAAAGGTAAAACAGGTCGCCTTACGGATGGGTTATCAAACCGGACTGCCCGAGCTGATGAATCCCAAAAAAGCGGAAGCCGTTGCGGTGCTTGCCCCCTCGCTCGAGAATGATATTTACCGTGAAGTGGTTGCAGGAGTTACTGATTATTTTCATGAAAACAATTACACGACTTTTATACTTGACACGCGCGGCAATGAGGAACAGGTTACTTCTTTTTTCAGAACATACCGTAAATATGGGATCAGCGGGATCATTCACCTGATTTGCCGGCACGATATTCATGGCGATTATTATTCAGTCCTTTCAAAAGATGCTACGCCGGTGGTCACGGTTTTCGAGCCGGATGAGATCACAGGAATAAGTTCCGTTTTACCGGATGTGTATCAGGGCATTTATAAGATTATTGAATATTTTCAGTCGCTGAATGTAAACCGGATTGCTTTGCTTGTAGAAGATAAGGAAGCCCCCGGTGATCATCAGATTGCAGTTTCATTTGAGGAAGTGCTTGAAACGCTGGGAATGGAAAAAACCGATTCTCCGGTTATCTATGCAGGCAACGAAGAAGGGCAGATTGTCCGGGAGGCCGGGAAACTGCTGAAACAGAAAAACCCTCCGCAGGCACTGTTGGTCAAAGGCGTATTGCCGGCCATGGAGATTATGAATCTTACGGAAAAATACGGGCTGAAAGTTCCGGATGATCTTATGCTCGTTGCCCTGGGAACCGATCAGCATGCGTCGGTTCTGGCAGGAAACATGTCGCTGCTGAAAATACCCGGTTATGAAATGGGTTATGAAGCTGCGGAAAGACTCTTGTATCAGATAAAAAATCCTGACGCCGGCAGAAAAACTTCGATATTGCCTGTCAATTTCATTTTAAAAGGTTCGGCCATCCGGTTGAAATAGCCCCTTAATGTTTGAATATCTTCCAGGTCCCGAGAGGTTTCCCGTTTTTACCGGTCAATGTGATCAGATACATGCCGGCGGGGAAATCGTTGATGCTGATAATTGAAACAGGTTTGTTCTCAATGTTTTCACTGACTATTATTTTACCCAGTATATTGAATATTTTTACCGAAAGGTTTTCACCGGATAATTCCGGTTCGATTTCAACAGTCAGTTTTCCGGTTGTCGCTGTCGGGTAAACCCGGAACAGATTTTCGTTTTCTGCAAACACATCCGGTGTGCCGTTAAGTATGTCACACGACGGCACCCAGTAATTTCCCGAAAGAGTAATCATAGCGAGCATTTTCAGGGTATTATCGTAATATCCCCCATTGGCAATGTTGGTCGACAAGATTTTCGAATACAGTTTGTTCAGCCATTCCTGATTTGTCGTGTCAATCATGGCTCCCACGGCAAAGGGAGCTGTAAAGGCAATGTCGCTCCAGCCCACGGCTTTTGATCCGTCGAGATAATATCCCGCATAGATTTTGTTGGTGCTTCCTCCGGTTGATTCCAGCAGCCACTGGTCTATTTTAAGTACGGCATTTTTAGCCCGCTCGTCTCCGTTGATCAGATAATCGTTAGTCAGGCGCCACGGGTCCCGGCAGGCATTGTACGAGTAATTCCCGTCTAACGGACCTTCGAGAAAATTCGGCGGTGCAGGTTGAGCTATTGCATTCACACTGACGATAAAATCAGGAAGCAGGCCGGATTCAGGGCTAAATTCGGATTGCATAACGTCCACAAGATCATAACATTTGTCCACTACCTGATTCCAGGTGGTATCGTGAATGGCACAGGCAAAAGCCCTGAAATGATCCATGATAAAATCGGACGTCCTTGTGCTTTTCATATATGTGCCGCTTTGCACCCAGTCGCCCAGCTTAACGGTAAAATAATCCTGGTTGATGTCTCCTTCCACGGCATCGTCGCCCATCATATCTTTGATAATGAGCAGCGCTTCCTGAAAATAATTGATGGCTCCTGCGCTGCCCCACTGGGCGTGAGCAAGCAGCAGGCCGAATGCGATGTCTATGTCACCGTCGGAAGCCGAATCGGGGCCATCGGCATCTTTGCAATCCGTAATCTGTTTCCATGCCATCAGATGGGGCATAATGTGGCTGGGATGCGCTTTGTAATAGCGGTAAAGACCGTTGAAAATATTGTGCGCTTCGGGATCGTAACCGGCCATCAACGGAACAATCAGCATCCCGTAGCCCATGGCTTCCGAAACGGTAATGGTATTTCCCGAGTCGAAAAAAACATAATACTGGTCGTTTTCACAGCCGTTAATCAGATATTTTTCCTTCCACTGGTCATAAAACGTTTTCACCTGTTGATCCAGTTCTTCCTGCGTGTATTGTGAAGGCTTGATGTGGCTGTGATAATCCGTGTGTTGGGGAAAAGGATATTGTTGTGCCAAAGCGGAAATGTTCAGAAAAACGATAATGCCTGTCAGAAGAAATAATTGTTTGATCATGGCCGTGGTATTAAAATTTATAAGTGAAAAAACTGCCGGATCATTCAACCCGGCAGTTTGGACACTATGAAAAAAATTACACTTATTTCTTTCTTGCCAGTTTCAGGTAGCTTTCATCGGGTTCCCCCGGGTTGGCTCCTTCGTTGGCCAGTTCGTCCGGGTCGTAATAATCACCCAGATTTTCGGGGAAGGTGTTGTCGAAACGAACCCAAAGTGTGTCTTCGGTGAGTTTCAGTATCTGATAGTCATATCCTGCCGATTCCATGCCGAGTGAAAGCTGATTGGTGATGTGAATGACATAAGCACCAGACATCATCTGGTCTCCGATCTGGGTTTCAAATGTCAGGGTGTCGTTGATGTTTTCGATGTGTTCAACACTCCAGCTTGAAACTGCGGGGGAAATGCCGTTATTGTAACCTGTCCAGGCCACATCTTCCCAGATGCCCGGCTGCCCTTCGTCGTATTCACCTCTTACGGCAGCCCATGCCCAGTTGATCATGAATGCTGTTTTGAAATCGTTTACGTACTCCATTTTCTGGTTCAGTTTGAACATGTATTCATCATCAAGAGCGTTTTCGTCAATGTCGCCGCCTTCATTTTGCCACCAGCTAAAGTCGATGGGGTTAAAATAAACGGTATCCGGTTCGCTTTCGCGCGGGCCGTCGGCAAATACACCGGGGGCATCAACCCATGTCCAGACAGCTTCGCTTTCTCCGGTTTCCTGGTTATACCCGGATAGCAGTAAGTTCACTTCATTGAACACATCGGGATCACCTTGTTCAACTTTTACGGTAATCGTTTCTTTGGTGTCTTCAACACGACCTTTGGCCGTACAGGTCACTTCGTAATCTCCGGGGAAAGTATAAGTACCGGTTACATCCTGTCCCGTGGGGGTTTCGCCGTTGCCGAGATCCCAGGCATAGCTTACGGCATTTTCTGCTTCGGCATGGTAACTTACTGTGTTCCCGTCAACAGTGTAGGTGATGGTCACCGGACCCGGTTTCCCGGTGTCAGCGTTGTCCTCATCTTTCTTGCATGCACTGAAAGTCAGTACGGTAATGGCAAGAATAGCAATTAAAAGATTTTTAATCATGATTAAATTAATTTTAAGGTTAATAATTGAATTTCTCATTTTCGATTTGTTATAAACTATTATTGATTGAAATTATTTTCAGTTTATGTTATTTTATTTCTTACCAGATATCACTCAGGTCAAGTTGATCCTGCGGGACGGGAAAGTGATTGTTAATTCCTTCAACATATCCGTATTTTCCAAGGATTTCCTGACCGCGTCCCTGACGTACAATATCCCAGAAACGGTGACCTTCCATAGCCAGTTCCACCCGTCGTTCGTGATAAATGGCATCTAATCCATCGTAAGGTGTGGGGCCCAGGCCAACCCTGTCGCGCACCTGTTGTAAAGATGCCTGCCAGTCGCCGCCGGCATGGAAAGCAGCTTCGGAGTTCCATAGTAATACGTCGGCATAACGTATCACAATCCAGTTTTTGGAGGCATCCGAAAAATCAGCCGGTTGTTGTGAAGCGGGTAAAACGTATTTCTGATTGCTGTAACGATCAATGTTTGTAGGAAATTTTGTGTCGAAAGTTGATTCATCCGAAGTACCTTCCCAAAGGGTTTCCCCGTCATGTATTATGGTGGCTTCCATTCTCGGGTCACTCTCTTCATATTCGTCCACCAGGTCTTGTGTCGGGCAGTTGAAGCCCCAACCGCCGATACCTGCAAACGGGTGGTTCCGGGTTTCCATGTAAACACAAAGCATGGTGCCCTCATTTTCATCTCCGTAGTCACCGTTGCCCGTTTCTTTGAACTGAATGGAAAAAACAATTTCATCATTGTTTTCGTTTTCCATTTTAAAGACGTCCTCGTAATTGGATAAGAGGGCATACTCGCCACTGTTGATGATCTGATCTGTGATTTGTTTGGCTTCAGGCCACTTTTTCTGGAAAATATATGCTTTGGCCAGGAAAGCCAGTGCAGCACCTTTTGTTGCACGGCCAATATCTTCGGGAACTTGTGCAGAGCGTTCGGGAAGCACTTTTGCTGCCTCGGTGAAGTCATTTTCAATGAATGCCCAGATGTCGGCTTCAGGCGTCAGGGGCTGCTGATATTCGCTGGGGCTCAACACATGGTCAACCAAAGGCACACTCCCCCAGGTTTTAACCAACTCGAAATAAAAATAACCCCTGACAAATTGGGCCTGTGCAATCAGGCTGGCTTTCGATTCATCGGAGATGATGTCGGAACTCATGATTGAAATGTTCTCGATAGCCGTATTGCAACGGTTGATGCCGATATAATAATTCTTCCATGCAATATTCAGCATATAATTGTTCGGCGTGTAAGTAAAATTGATCAAAGGGTCCATCCAGTCCTGGTCATCACCCACGTCGCCGCCTTTCCATCCGTCACGTCCGATGATGTCACCGAAGAAAAACGGAATCGTGTTGTGGTTACCGTCCCAGCCCATGACGTCATAACAACCCGTGATGGCCAGTTTGGCGTTACTTTCACTGGTGAAAAAATCTTCCATCACCATGGTGGGTGCCGGTGTGTCAAGAAAATCTTTCCTGCAGCTCGTCGTAAAGACTCCCAGAGCGGCTGCAATCAATGTGATATATAAAATGCGCTTTTTCATGATTTTCTTTTTTAAAATTTAAGACTGAATCCGCAATAAAATGTACGTGGTGAGGGGTAACGGGCCCTGTCGATGCCGCGGTCAAGCGGGTTATTTCCGTAACCGATCCCTACCTCCGGATCAAATCCCGAATAATGGGTCAGAGTGAAAACGTTGTCAGCGCCCACATAGAATCTAAGTGCGGAAAGCTCAACGTTTCTGAACCATTTTTCAGGCATGGCATATTCCAGTTGAAGGTTTTTCAACCGGAAATAGGAACCGTCTTCGACGAACCGGTCAGAGCGCAGGTTGTTGTTGGCATCCCTTATATTTAGCCGGGCCAGATTCGGGTCATCGGTGTCTCCTTCCATCAGCCAGCGATCCATCAATGAAGCATCAACCTGGTATCTGACACTGGAGTTCAGGTTGTAGAACCGTGTGGCATTGAAAATTTCGTTTCCGTAAACGCCGTAAAAGAACATCAACAGGTTAAATCCTTTATAACTGAATGTCATGTTGAAGCCTGCTGTGAAATCAGGGAAAGGATCGCCGATAAAATCAGTGATCAGATTACCGTCGGCATCAGCCTTATAGCGGATGTCACCGGGTGCGGCATTAGGCTGGATGGGTGTGCCGTCGGGTCTCACATAAGCGTCCACCTCGCCCTGGTTCTGGAACAGACCATCGGTTAAATATCCTTTGAAAGAAGCCATTGGATGCCCTACTTCCGTGTAGGAAATATACCCCAGTTGCATAAACTGTACCGAAGGAATATACGATGCGCTTCCCAGACTGGTCACCTCGTTCACAACGTGGCTGAAGTTCAGTTTGAAATTGTAACGGAAATCCTTGTAGCTGCTTTTATATCCGATGATAAATTCGAACCCTGTGTTCTGCATGGTAGCCACATTCGTATAAGGAAATTCCTGGGCCCCGACGTGCCCCGGCAAATCGGGGTTGAACAGCATGTTGTCGGTTTTGTCAATGAAGAAGTCAGCCGAGAAGGAGAACTTGTCTTCCCACATGGCCAGGTCGGCACCGATGTTTAATGTCTTTCTCACTTCCCAGTGGAGTTCCGGGTTGGCAATGCGAAGAAAAGCCACTCCGTCCACAATTTTGTTACCCAGGACGTAGCGCTGACCGGAGGATGAAACTGCTTTGTAAGCATAAGGTTCCACCGCATGGTCATCGCCTGCCGTTCCCAGTCCTACGCGGAGTTTCAACAGGTTGATCAGGTTTACATTGTCCAGAAAACTTTCTTTGTCAATCCGCCAGCCTACGGATGCCGAAGGAAAATTACCCCAGCGGTAATCGGGGCCGAACAACGAGGAGCCCTGACGCCTGAAATTGACCGTCAGTAAATATTTATCGGCATAGTTGTAGTTCAGCCGCCCGAAATAAGAAACCCAGCGAAGGTCACTGGCCAGACCGAAAGCCGAAGCTTCATTATTGCCGGTTGCATTGTTAATATAAATAAGGTGTTCGATCTCCGAGATCAGGTTGGCAGCCGTCACGCCAAAATATTCGGAATAATTTCGTTCGGATTCCATACCGGCCATAATTTTTAACGAATGGCTGCCAAACTGATGTTGCCAGGTCAGAAAGTTGCTGAATACCCAGTCATTGGCTTCGTAATAATCCCGTGTAACCGAAGTTCGTGAGTTTTCTTCACCCGTCTTGACAAAGAACGTGGGTTTCCAGTTGTAATAATTTTCAAAAGTGCGGAAATAACCGAATCGTGACATAAAAGTGAAATCTTTCAGGAATTTGAATTCGGCAAAAACATCACCTCCGAGTTTAAAATTCTTGACCTCGTCTTTTGTCCTGTCGAGGTGAGCAACCGGGTTGTTTACCGTATTCCACATGGAGCCGCCCCAGCTTCCGTCGGATTTTCTGACCGGCGTGAGGGGGTCAATGGAAATGGCTTCTATCATGACGGCATTCCACTCGTCATCTTCGTTGATCGGATTGATCACGCTGTTTGAGATGGAAAAATTCTCTCCCACGCGCAGCCATTTGAACAAATTAGCGCTGGTGTTTAATCTCACATTCAGGTCCTGGGCATTTGAAACCAAAATGATACCTTCCTGATCATTGTAATTGGCACTGAGGTACCAGGTCATTTTTTTGGAAGCGCCACCGAGAGAAAGGAACTGATTGTTACCAAACGCAGTACGTGTTACTGCCGACTGCCAGTCGGTTCCTGCTCCGTAAGGTTCCTCAAGGGGGGGCGGAACCGGCAGGTTGGCATTGCTGTATGCTTCGGCCCGCAGCTTGGCCCACTGTTTGGCCGAGGCCAGGTTGAGATTTTTATACAATTGTCCCCATGAGAAACGGTTTTCGTAATTGATATTCATTTTCCCCTCTTTACCTTTTTTGGTGGTGATAAGGATAACGCCGTTTGCACCCTTTGTTCCGTAAATGGCTGTAGAGGAAGCATCTTTCAGGATTTCCATACTCTCGATGTCTTGGGGATTAACACCGCCGGATGTGGGAACGCCGTCAACAATCCACAGGGGAGGAGAACCATTGATAGAACCTACACCGCGGATATAGATATCTTCACCCCGTCCCGGAGCACCGCTATTGCTGACTACCGTAACGCCGGCAGCACGTCCCTGCATGATGTTTGCAATGTTTTGCTGATGCGTCTCCTGCATTTCCTTGCCGCTGATGGAAACCAGCGCGCCCGTCACATCACTTTTCTTTTGTACACCGTAACCGACCACAACCACTTCGTTTAACTGTTTGGTTTCAACCGAAAGAAAAACATCCAGTTTTGTTCTTCCGTTTACGGGGATGTCCTGTGTCTGATAACCGATATAAGAGAACTCAAGGGTATCAGCGGAATTGACGCCTAAAGTATATTTCCCGTCGATATCTGTCACTGTCCCCTGGGTAGTCCCTTTGATGATCACCGAAACGCCGGGAAGTGTCTCTTCCGTATCTTTTGAATAGACCGTTCCCTGAATGGTGATCTGGGCCATTAAAGGAAAGATGGCAAGAAACGAAAGGATTAAGGTAAATATCTTTTTCATTCCATCAGGATTAAATGATAAAATAAGTGCAAAAATGTGCGCACAAAGATAAATTGAGTTGATAAAATATGCAAACCTTTTCGCAAAATAAATTAAGAAATATTCTTCAGACAATATAATAATGAGCAGGTATATCAAGTTTATATAATACTTAATATAAAGAAATACAATATTTTAACCAAAACAGAAGACTACCGCATAAACTTATCCAGCATCACTGAAAATCACTCTATTTATTTTAATTCCAAATAAGTCAGGAGGGCTGTGTGTAAAAATAAATAAAAAATATAAAAAAAGTGCGCAAAAATTTGCATAATATTTATTTCATTTATACTTTTACCCGCTCAATAAAATCGAAAACAGCTTTGCTTTATATTAATAAGGTATATCGAATGAACAGATTGAACCCGATTCTCCGTTGGTTTATGTGGGTGGCTATTATTTTGACCGTTTTATCCTGCAACCAGACACAAAAAGAAAAATATTTTTTACGTGATTTGCATGAAAACTGGTTCATTCAAAGTTCTGATTCTGCCAAATTTTCGGGAGGACAAATCAGTTTGCCGGATTTTCAGCCCGATGGCTGGTATACTGCTGAAGTTCCTTCCACGGTTCTGCATACACTGGTTACAGATGGAGTTTATCACGATATTTACGTGGATGATAACCTGGAAAAGATATCTCCTGCGGTTTTTCAAAATTCATGGTGGTATCGTACGGTGTTTGATATGGAAACCGTTCCGGAAGTGTTGCTGCTGCATTTCGAAGGGATCAATTACAAAGCCAATGTTTGGCTGAACGGCAAGCATATAGCCGATACATCCCGCATGAAGAATGCTTTCCGGCAGTTTAAACTGAACATTTCGCAGAATATTCATGAAGGGAAAAATATACTGGCAATCGAAGTCTTCCCCCCCAAACCTGGGGATTTTTCCATCGGTTTTGTGGACTGGAATCCGGAACCGCCCGATGGAAACATGGGGTTGTTTCGCAAAGTTTATCTCGAAGCCATTGCCGGCGTCGGGCTGTCCGATCCTTTTATTGTCAGCACACTCAATGATGACCTGACGGAAGCCACACTGACCGCTTCTGTAGAAGTGACCAATTACCGTCCCACAAACCTTTTGGGTGAGGTCATTCTGAAATTAAATGGAAATAAACTGATCAAACCGGTTACACTGATTGCAGGACAGACGAAAAAAGTCGTTCTCACAGCAGATGATTTCCGGGAATTAAAGATAAAAAATCCGGAATTATGGTGGCCGCATATGTTGGGGAAACCTCACCTGTATCATGCCGAATTCGAATTCCACGAAAGCGGCATCAGAATGGATAAAAAGACGATTGACTTCGGCATCAGAACCGTATCGGACTTTTTCACCGGAGAGGGGCACCGGGGATTTAAGATCAACGGGCAGAAAATCCTGATCCGCGGTGGCGGCTGGGTGGACCGGCTCCTGCTTGACGACACGCCCGAAAGCATCCAAGACCAGTTAGAATATGTAAAAGACATGAACCTGAATACCATCCGACTGGAAGGTTTCTGGGGCAAAGATCAGACCTTGTACAACCTGTGCGACCGCATGGGCATCCTGGTTATGGTGGGCTGGAGTTGCCACTGGGAGTGGGAAGATTACCTCGGCAAGCCCACTGACGAAAAATACGGCGGCATCCTCACTTCTCCGGAAATGGACATGATGAGCCGGGCATGGCAGGATCAGATTGTCTGGCTGCGTAACCATCCTTCCATTTTCACCTGGCTGGGTGGCAGCGACTGTATTCCAAAACCGGAACTGGAAAAGAAATATTTTAAGATTTTCTCCGGTTATGATTCCACGCGGGTTTACCTTGCTTCGGCCAAAGAATGGCAGTCGCTGGCAGGTCCTACCGGAGTGAAAATGCGCGGCCCTTATGCTTACGAGCCACCGGTTTACTGGTTTGCCGATACATTGTACGGTGGTGCATTCGGTTTTAACACCGAAACCGGTCCCGGCGCCCAGGTACCGCCAATGGAAAGCATCAAAAAAATGATCTCGTCTGCCCACCTGTGGCCCATTGATGAAGTGTGGGATTATCACTGTGGGAGACACGAGTTCAATATGTTAGACAGGTACACAAAAGCGCTGGAAGTTAGATACGGCAAAGCAACCAGTGCAGAAGATTATGCCAAAAAGGCCCAAGTGATGAATTACGAACTGATGCGTCCGATGTTTGAGGCCTTTTCGGCTTACCGTTACAAAGCCACCGGTGTTATCCAGTGGATGCTCAACTCGGCCTGGCCTGAAATGTACTGGCAGTTGTACGATTATTACCTGATGCCCAACGGCGCCTATTACGGTGCCAAAAAGGCCTCCCAACCCTGGCATGTCGTTTATGATTATGCAAAACATTCACTTTATGCGGTGAATGACAGATTGGAAGATAAAAACGGATGTAATTTGAAAATCAAAGTGTTCGATAACCGGTCTGCTTTAAAGTTTGAAAAGGAAATGAATGTTGATTTGAAAGACAATACTGGCAGCGAAATATTTAAACTGCCGCCATTCGACTGGAATGCCCCGCTTTATTTTCTGGATGTCCGCCTCTATGATGAAACCGGGCATGAACTGGACCATAATTTTTACTGGCTGTCGGCGAAAAAGGATATGCTTGATTATCAGGCGGAAGTTCCCGGCTGGTATTATCATACCCCTTCAAAGCAGTATGCTGATTTTACAGCATTGAACAATTTACCCAAAGCTGATGTCAGCTCAACTTTCAGCCGTAAGCAATGTAAAGGATCGGAAAAATTCACAGTTTCCCTGTCCAATGACAGCGACCATATTGCTTTTTTCATTCATACGTCCATAAAGGACAAAGAAACGGGTGAGACCATTCTGCCTGTTCTCTGGTCCGATAATTATATATCGCTGTTGCCGGGAGAAACAAGGGTGCTGATTGCGAAAATAAAAAGCAGGGATTTGAAAACTAAAAAACCGCAATTGGTTGTGGAGGGGTATAATTTAAAAGAAAAATAAAATAGGATATTCATTAACAGACGGGTTAACCCGTCTGTTAATACGATAGAATAAGTAATTATTTGAAAACATAAAACTGATGAAAAGAAATTATACGATCGTAGTTCTCATACTGGTCACCTTTTTTGTCATTTCGTTCCTGACGAATATCCTCGGGGCGCTAAACCCCACTGTTTCGTCCAGTTATGATCTGACGGAGACCATGGCGGGGTTTCTGCCTTTTGCTTTTTTCATTGCTTACGGGGTCATGTCCATCCCCTCGGGTTTCCTGCTGGAAAAATGGGGTGAAAAACGGATGATGATCCTGGCGTTCATGCTGGCATTTGCCGGAGCGATCATCTTTGCCTTTTTCCCGAAATTCAATGTGTTTGTTGTTTCATTGTTTACAATCGGGACGGGTATGGCTGTGTTGCAGGTAGTCATCAATCCGCTGTTGCGTGTGGCAGGAGGGGAAGAGCATTATGCATTCAATTCTGTGCTGGCCCAGTTGATCTTTGGTGCTGCATCGTTCATCAGCCCGCAGATGTATTCTTACCTTGTCACCAACATTGACAAGGGAAACACGGGAAAACCTTTCATTACGCTGATGAGCGAACTCGTAGCCAATTCTTTTTCGTGGGTGTCGGTTTATTGGGTGTTTGCACTGATGAGCGTTTTGATGATACTGGTAATCCTTTTTATCCGGTTTCCGAAAGTCGAACTTCAGGAAGATGAAAAGGTGGGGTCAAAAGAGAGTTACGTTGAGCTCTTTAAAAACAAATATGTCATCCTTTATTTTCTCGGGATATTTGCTTACGTGGGCACCGAACAGGGCATCTCTTACTGGATGTCCAAATTCCTGAATATTTATCACGGATTCAACCCCGAAACCACCGGCGCCGATGCTGTTTCCTATTTCTGGGGGCTGATGACCATCGGCGGTGTGCTCGGGCTGATACTTCTAAAACTGATTGACAGTAAACAGGTTTTAAAATGGTTTACCGTGCTGGCCATGATCAGTGTGGCAACTGGTTTGTTCGGCGGAGCAAAAACAGCACTCTGGGCATTTCCCATATCAGGTTTTTTCTTGTCGGTTATGTATCCGGTGATCATTTCTCTGGGGCTGAACTCGGTGAAAAAGCATCACGGCTCGTTTGCAGGCATTTTGATGACCGGGATTGCGGGAGGCGCGGTCGTCCAGATTTTGATCGGTGGTATCAGCGACATAACCTCGCTGAAGGTCGGGATGATGTTCCTGTTTGTAACGCTCGGCTATATTTTGAGCATCAGCTTCTGGGCCAGGCCCATTGTGAGCAATAAGACAATAAAGGTGAAAGAGCTTTTTAAAGGAAAGGGATAAAGCGGCAAGGAGAGACCCCGCCATAAATGACGGGGAAACTGATAGAGTACTTAACATTATAAATCAAATCAGTTACCCTGCCCTTTAGGGTAGGGGTCAATAAATACGATAAACAACAGAATAATGATATTAACAGA
>JAOZOO010000003.1:56633-76061 GCA_029933225.1 Bacteroidales bacterium
CTTTAGGGTAGGGGTCAATAAATACGATAAACAACAGAATAATGATATTAACAGATAATGAAGCATTGATCGGCGTTGACCTTGGCGGGACAAAGGTGGCTGCCGGCAGAATTGACGGTAACGAACTTACGGAAATCGCGCAGGAACTGATCCCGGCGCAAAGTAATAACCCGGAGGATGTCCTCGGTGTGGTCATTGATGTCATTGACAACATCTTTGATGACCGGGTGGCCGGTATCGGCATCGGTATCCCCGGACTGGTTGACAGTCAAAAAGGTATTGTCAATGATGTCCAAAATATTCCTTCGTGGAAAGAGGTGCGGCTGAAAGCCATCCTGGAAGACCGTTTTCAGGTACCGGTTTTCCTGGATAATGATGCCAACTGTTATGCTTTGGGTGAATTGCACTTCGGAAAAGGGAAAGGCATTGATGATTTTGTGGGTCTTACACTGGGTACCGGTATGGGTGGTGGAATCATCAAGAACGGTGTTTTGCTTCCCGATGCCCACGGTGGCTCGGGTGAGTTCGGAAATATCCCTTACCTTTCTTCCATTTATGAAGATTATTGCAGCGGAAAGTTTTTTATCAGAAATTACGGTTTGAAAGGTGAAGAACTTCTGGAAGCTGCCCAACATGGTGATCCGTTTGCGCTGAATGTATTTGAGAAATTTGGAAATCATCTTGGTAATGCCATAAAGACCATTATGCTGGCTGTGGACCCGCAAAAAGTAATCATTGGCGGGTCAGTAGCCCGCGCCGGCGAGTTTTTTAAAACCAGTATGTGGAGAACTATTCTCGGATTTCCTTTTCCCAGCGCCTTGCGTGATTTCGATGTGATCTTTTCAGGGGTAAAAAATATTGCAGTTCTCGGAGCGGCATCACTTTATCTTGACAAGGAAAAACAAGGACTTGTAGAAAAACAAAGAATAGAACACAACTAAAAATAATAGTTTATGGACAGTGCAGTAATTGGCATTTCAATGGGTGGCAAAACCCTGCTGGCCGGGAAAGTGAAAAACGGCAGGATCGAAAAAAGCATTACCCGGAAGATAAATAACAAAGGGCCGGAAAACGAAATACTGGCAGAAGTTTTTGATGTCATCAATGAGGTAAAGGATGATGAGGTGGCTGGTATCGGCATTGGTGTACCCAGCCTGGTAGATGTGGAAAAAGGCATTGTGTACCGTGTGCAAAATATCCCCTCATGGCGTGAAGTCCATCTCAAAGAAATACTGGAAAGTCATTTCGGTTTAAAGATTTATGTAAATAATGATGCCAACTGCTTTGCCATCGGGGAAATGTATTTCGGAAAAACCGCCGGATACGAAAACAGTGTCGGCCTGATACTGGGTGCAGGTGTGGGCGCCGGAATCATTTTCAAAAGCCATCTTTACTCCGGGACGAATTGCGGCGCAGGTGAATTCGGAGATATTCCTTACCGTGATTTTACTTATGAGTATTATCTGAATGATGCTTATTTTGAATACAAATACGGCGTAGCAGCATCTACTTTTCTGAGCAGAGCAAACAAGAAAG
Organism: Bacteroidales bacterium; assembly: GCA_029933225.1. GTDB lineage: Bacteria > Bacteroidota > Bacteroidia > Bacteroidales > F082 > JAADID01. The sequence continues at coordinate 58,170 of JAOZOO010000003.1, forward strand.
ACAAGATTGCCCTGGCCATTTTTGAGCAATACGGCAATGACTTGGGGAACCTCATGAAAACCATTTTATTTACTGTTGATCCGCAGATTATTGTTGTAGGCGGGCCTCTTGCAAAAGCTTTCCCCTATTTTGAGAAAAGCATGTGGGACAAAGTGAACACTTTTCCTTACCGCCATGCCATCAGTAAATTAAAGATCGTTCCTTCCGAACAGGAAAACATAGCTGTTCTTGGTGCTGCAGCCCTATATTTCGATGCGAAAAATCAACGATTAAAAAAATAAACAAAGTCATGACCGGACAATTGGAAAACCTTGATGTCAAAGAACGTATTGAGCGAAAATTTGAAAAGCTTTTTACCAATGTTTATGAAAATGCTGAGATTGCTTCAAAGAAAATTGCCGCTGAAATTGCAGACCTGATCAGGGAGAAAAACGGCAAAGGGAAAAAATGTGTATTGGGTCTGGCAACGGGCTCCAGCCCCATCGGTGTTTACCGTGAACTGGTCAGGATGCACAGGGAGGAAGGATTGAGCTTTAAAAATGTGATCACCTTCAACCTGGATGAATATTACCCGATGCCCAAAGACCATGTACAGAGCTACTGGTATTTCATGCACGAGCATCTGTTTGACCACGTGGATATTCCTGAAGAAAACGTGCACATCCCCGACGGAACCATTTCCGAAAACAAGGTGTATGACTTTTGCCAGGATTACGAGATGGCGATCCGGGATGCAGGCGGTATTGACTTACAGATACTCGGCATCGGACGGACGGGTCACATCGGTTTCAACGAACCCGGTTCCGGTATCAATTCGCCCACCCGGCTCGTTACCCTTGACTCGCTGACTATCGCCGATGCGGCAGGTGATTTTTATTCTGAAGAAAACGTCCCCCGCAAAGCCATTACGATGGGTGTGGGAACCATCATGCCGTCAAGGCGCATTATCCTGATGGCATGGGGCGAAAAGAAAGCAGCTATTGTGAAGAAAGCCATCGAAGGACCGGTTGTTGATTCTGTGCCTGCAACTTATCTTCAACAACACCCTAACACAGAAATTGTCCTGGACAAAGAAGCGGCTGCCGACCTGGTACGTTTCAGAACACCCTGGCTGGTGCGTGAAGTACAGTGGGACGATAAACTCATCCGCAGGGCAACCATCTGGCTATGCGAAAAGTTAGACAAACCCATACTGAAACTGACCAACCGGGATTATAACGACAACAGTCTGGGAGACATGGTCGTCAAGCACGGCCCTGCCTATGACATCAATCTGAAAGTGTTCAACATGCTCCAGAAAAGCATCACCGGATGGCCGGGCGGCAAACCCAATGCCGACGATTCGCAACGTCCCGAAAGGGCATTCCCGTATCCCAAAAGAGTGCTGGTTTTCAGTCCCCGTCCCGATGATGACATGCTGGCCATGGGCGGAACCATTAACCGGCTTGTGGAGCAGGGACATGATGTTTATGTGGCTTATCAGACTTCGGGAAATATTGCCGTGGCCGATGATGTGGTATTACGCTTTCTGTATTTTTCGGAAAACATTGCCGAAAACCACAACATTGATCTGGAAAAAATCCATAAAGTACTTGCTATCAAAAAACCGGGAGAGATTGACTTTCCGGAAGTGCGCAACCTCAAGGCGTTGATCCGTGAGGCAGAAGCCCGTTCGGCTTGCCGTTTTCTGAATATTCCCGAAGAACATATTTCTTTTTTGAGAATGCCGTTTTATGAAACCGGTACCATCAAAAAAGCGTCTCTGAAAGAAGAAGATATCAACAGAATAGTAGAAGTGCTGCGCGGGGTTAAACCGCATCAGATTTATGCTGCCGGCGACCTGACCGATCCGCACGGTACCCACCGGAAATGTTTTGATGCCATTGTCAAAGCACTGCACATAGTGAGAAAGGACGACTGGCTTGCCGATTGCCGGGTTTGGTTGTATCACGGAACATGGAAAGAGTGGCATATTGCCGACGTGGACATGGCCGTGCCGGTAAGCCCCGAGGAACTGAAGAAAAAACGGGCTGCCATTTTCCGCCATTCCAGCCAGAAAGAAGTGATGTTCCCCGGTTCGGAAGATATGGAAATATGGCGCTATGCCATTGAACGAAACCGTGATACGGCAAAAGATTACGATAAATTGGGGATGGCCGAATATGAGGCCATTGAGTTGTTTGTGGAGTATGTGTTATAGAACAAACTGCTGTAACATGCAATAAGTTCTTATCGTAGCCCGCCGCCAGGCGGGTTTTTTTAATTTTCTCCCGTTGCCGGTGTCTCACCACCAACTGTCCCACCACCAACAATTCCCTGACATGAACACCGGTATGTGATGACAAACTTTTTGACTCCCGGTAATGTGCATCAGAACCTGATATACTGCATATTTCCCCCAACTTTATCCTCATATATTTTTAGTAAGTTTGTTCACTGAAGGTTAACAACAGAACAATGAAAAACAAAAAACCCAAAAAAGAAAAAAGCGGTAGCATCTCCCGTCGGGGTTTCCTGAAAGGCGCCGGGATAGCTGCTGCGGGAACAGTAATTATCGGTTCGGGTGTAGCTGTTTTGGAATCCAGGAAATCAGTGCAAAATAAGGATTTTGAACCCAAAACGATAAATATCAGCATGAAAGTGAACGGCAGTATCAGGCAATTAAACATCGAGCCACGCACAACACTTGCCGATGCTTTACGAAATGAACTCCATCTGACCGGAACCAAAGTCGGCTGCAACCGAGGAGCCTGTTCTGCCTGTACGGTCTGGATTAATGGTATCCCCACGTTATCATGTATGACATTGGCCATTGAGGTGGGTGACCGGGAAGTGACAACCATTGAAGGGCTTGCAAAAAACGACCGGTTGCATCCGCTGCAGGAAGCTTTTATGGATCATGATGCCACCCAGTGTGGTTTTTGCACCCCGGGCATGATCATGACGGCTGCTCATCTGTTGGAACACAATCCGTCGCCCACGGAAAAAGAGATTAAAGTAGCGTTAAGCGGAAACTTTTGCCGGTGCGGAACACACCCCAAAGTTATTGCCGCAACTCTTGATGCAGCGAAAAAAATGTAAAAGTTGAACAATGAAAAAAATAAAACTACCACACGGCATACCGGATTATAACCTCGGTGAAATCGTCAGGGAAGTCCCCAATTCGGAACCTCCCGCTCTGCCGGTTAACAAAAAATTAAAGGTTATCGGAAAACGAATAAAACGTATTGATGCCCTGGCCAAAGTAACCGGGTCTGCTGTCTTTACTGCGGATGTGCAACTACCCGGTATGCTTTACGGAAAGATTCTCCGTGCCGACGTTCCCCATGCCCGGATAAAGTCAATAGACATTTCGGCTGCCGAAGAGCATCCCGGCGTTTTTGCCGTGCATATTTTTGAAAAACGGTACGAGGGGGCCAACCCGAAAAAGAACAGCCCGGAATCCGGTTATCCCGATGTGATATATGCCGGACAGCCTGTTGTCGGAGTCGCTGCAGTCAGTACGGATATTGCTGAAGATGCCATCAATTTGATCAAAGTAGAATATGAACCGCTTGATTTTGTCGTAGATCTGGATAGAGCACGCAAACCGGGAGCGCCACTGGTTTATCAAACTGATGTTGATCAGGAAGCTTCTTCCGGAGGCGAAGACATTGAAGAAGGTTTAAAATCAAGAGGCAATGTAAGAGGGCCGACAACAAGAAGTTTTTACGGCGGGCCGAGGGGCGATCTGGAAAAAGGTTTTAAAGAAGCGGATGTCGTCATTGAGAGAACTTACCGGACACAGGTACAAACCCATTGCCCGCTGGAAACCCACGGCGTGGTAGTGGACTACAACCGGGGACATGTAACGATTTATGCGTCAACACAATCCACAAAAGGTACACGAAATGATTTTGCAAAGACTTTTAATCTTTCCAAAAGCAAGGTGCGCGTTATTTCCGAGTTTATTGGCGGCGGGTTTGGCGCCAAGCATTCCCTCGGAAGTTTTGGCGTGATGGCTGGCTTTCTTTCGAAAAAATCAGGCAGACCGGTTAAACTGATGCTTGACCGGAAAGAAGAACACATCTCGGCAGGAAACCGACCCAATTCGGTGCAGTTTATGAAACTAGGAGCCAAAAAAGACGGTACGCTTACAGCGCTGAAGCAACTCTCTTACGGTACTGCCGGCATTGGCCTGGGGGCAGGCGTTGGTAATATTGCACAGGCAATGTATGAATGTCCGAATTTTAAAACCGAGCAATACGACGTATTTACCAATGCCGGACCGGGAGCAGCCTTCAGGGCTCCTGGCAATGTGCAGGGCGCTTTTGCCCTGGAACAGTTGATTGATGAACTCGCTGTTAAACTGGATACAGATCCGTTGCAATTGCGTGATAAAATTGACAAAAGCATGATCCGTAAGGTGCAAAGGGAGCGTGCGGTACAGTTGCTCAACTGGAAAAAACCCAAAAAAGCGGGAAGTGATCCGGGTCCGGTAAAAAAGGGAATCGGTGTGGCACAGGCACACTGGCCCCGGTTTGTGAATCTTGATTCTACGGTGGAAATCAGAGTTCTGCGTGACGGAGCAGTCGAAGTCAGATCGGCAGTACAGGATATCGGTACCGGAACAAAGACAGTTCTGGCACAGGTTGTTGCCGAGGAGCTGGGCCTCAAAGCCGAAGACATTACGGTGCTGATCGGAGATACTTTATTTCCGATAGGACCTCCCTCGGGCGGGAGTGTGGTCACAGGTTCCATAACGCCTCCCGCAAGAAATGCAGCGCATGATATAAAAACGCAGTTGATTGAGCTCGCTGCCGGTGAATTAAATACGGACACTGACAATATTTTAACGGAAAACGGCTGGTTCTTTTCCAAAACAGATAACTCAAAAAAAATCTCTTTTCACGATTTGGCCGGTAAACTCCGTGTGGAGCAGATCACGGCCACGGCAAGCAGGTCGGATGATTATGGTGGCTTTATGGTGGGAACGGTTGGCTTCGAGGAACTGGGTGCTGTTCAGTTTGCCGAAGTGTCGGTCGATACCGAAACAGGATTTGTAAAAGTGGACAAAGTAGTGGCAGTACACAGTTGCGGCAGACCTCTCAATATCGGACAGATCGAAAGTCAGATCAACGGAGGAGTCATCATGGGCATTGCCTATGCGCTTTACGAAGACAGAGTGATAGATGAAAATACAGGTCAACAGGTAAATCCCAATCTGGATCAGTATAAAATGCCTTTTACTTTTGAGGTGCCTGAGATTCAAATTGAGCTGATCGAAGAGTATGGTGCCCGGTCTTCCACTGATGCTACCGGTATTGGCGAACCGGCAAACATTGCCACTGCTGCTGCCGTTGCCAACGCGGTCTATAACGCTATTGGTGTACGGATGACCGAACTGCCCATCACACCATCACGCATTCTTGCCGCATTAAACAAAGCAAAAAAAGAAAACAATGAATAAATTTAGCTGGTACGATGCTGCTTCTGTTGAAGAAGCGCAGAAAGAGGTCAATTCCACGGTTTCACAAACAATACAACCGGATGCCGACCCCAATGCGGCCGTCTTCAAAGCTGCAGGAATTGATTTGCTGGATTTGATGAAAGAAGGATTATCTCAACCTGCAAAAGTGGTGAACGTCAGGAATATTCCCGGTCTTGATGAGATATCTTTTAGTCCGGAAAAGGGATTGAGACTGGGGCCGAATGTTACACTTTCACAAATTGCAGACGATGAACAAATCAAAACCCATTATCTGGCTTTTCATCAGGCGGCATCTCATGCGGCAACGCCACAGATCAGGAACATGGCTACGCTTGCCGGAAATCTTGCCCAACGAACCCGCTGCTGGTATTTCAGGTCAAAAGATGTTGTTTGTTTCCGGAAGGGTTCATCTACCTGCTATGCTCATATTGGGAAGAATGAAAATCACGCTATCATGAGCTACGGCTATTGTGTCAGTATCCATGCTTCTTCTCTCGCCACTGCCCTGATGGCTTTTGATGCGATCATCGAGATTAGAGAAAAGGACGGAAAGATCAGACTTGTTCCCATCAAAGAATTTTTTGTTTTACCAACGGTGGACCGGACGAAAGAAACCATCCTCGAACCCGGTGAATTGATTACTTCGGTTTTTCTTCCGGCACCAGCATCGAACAGGAAAAGTTATTACATAAAAATGGGAAGCCGCAAGTCGCAGGACTGGCCCATGGCGGAGGTGGCTGTTGTAGCTGAATTTTCCGGAACGATTTGCAAATCGGCCAATATTGCGTTGGGGGCTGCTGCGCCGGTACCGGTCATATCCACGCTGGCCATTGAAGCCATCACCGGAAAATCCATCGATGAAACCACGGCAGCGCATGCCGGCAGGGCAGCAATGGAAATTGCCGTCCCATTGTCGGAAAACGCATACAAGATTCCTGTTTTTGAAGCGATCATCAAAAGGGCTTTGCTGGCTGTTGTCTGAAGATGGGATTTAAGAAAAATTGGATTTAATACCCGGATTGGATATCGAATGTTGGTGCTTGTAAGTAATTAACTAAAAATATCCTGAATTTTGTATTTTTATAAAAAAAACATCATGAAAAGGTCAACATTTATTTTGTTATTCGTATTCCTTGTAAGTCTGTCTTTTTCACAGATCATTTCACAGGGGTCCACATGGAAATACCTTGATGACGGTTCCGACCAGGGAACGGCATGGCAGCAACCCGGTTTTGACGACAGTGGCTGGGCACAGGGTCCGGCCCAGCTTGGTTATGGCGACGGCGACGAAGCCACAGTTCTGAGCTACGGATCTGATCCTAACCACAAGTACATTACTTATTATTTCAGACAATCATTTCAGGTAACTGATCCGGATGAAAAGCCCATACTGAAAGTCGGGATAGTCCGTGATGACGGTGCCGTAGTGTACATCAACGGAACGGAAGTTTTCAGGTCAAATATGCCTTCCGGGGAGATCAATTACCAGACAAATGCATCACATACCGTATCTGGCGATGATGAAGATACTTTTTTCACATATAAGTTCTTATCTGATGTTTTACAGAGCGGAGATAACACCATTGCCGTGGAAATCCATCAACGAAGCGCCACAAGTTCGGATATCAGTTTTGATCTGGAGATGGAATTTGCAGATTATTCATTGTTCCGTAAAGCACCTTATTTACTTTCCACCGGAAATAATGACGAAATGCTGATCGTATGGCAGTTGGACAGCACAAAAACCTGTCTTGTTGAGTGGGGAACGGATACGACTTATGCTGACGGTTCCGAGACCACGGAAGAATACGGAAGCGATCATCAGCACCAGATTGCCCTCACGGGATTAACATCCCACACAAAGTATTTTTACAGGGTGAGCTGTGGTAACACGTATGAAAAAACAGGTAACTTTATCACAGGAGCCGAAGATGATGCCCAGGAGATCAGCTTTTACGCTTACGGTGATACGCGAACAAACGGAGGAATGCATAATCAGGTAGCCGAACGGATACTTGATGACATATCGCAACACCCCGATGCACAGACGTTTATCATTTCCAGTGGCGACCTGGTAGCCAACGGCAACAGCGAGGATGACTGGCAGAACCAGTTTTTTTCATCGGATTATGAATACATTCAGGAAATGCTGGCCAGTCTGCCCTACGTTGCTGCCATAGGAAATCATGAAGGTCAGGGGGCGCTTTTCCACAAATATTTCCCGTATCCCATGTTTGTTTCCAGCAGATATTATTATTCTTTTGATTACGGCCTGGCACATTTTACGGTTATTGATCAGTTTACCAGTTACAGTGTCGGTAGTACTCAATACGAATGGATGGTAAATGATCTGGCATCCACAAATAAAAACTGGAAGATCATGATTTTTCACGAGCCGGGATGGTCTGCCGGAGGTGGTCATGCAAACAATTCCCAGGTACAGAATGTCATTCAGCCACTTTGTCTCCAATATGGTGTAGATCTTGTGATCAACGGTCACAATCATTACTATTCAAGAGCAGTAGTATATGGTATTGATCACATTACTACGGGAGGCGGTGGTGCCCCCCTTTATACTCCCAATCCGAATGCAGACAGCATAGTTAAAATAAGCAAAAGCTACCATTACTGCCGTGTTCATATTGACGGTGATACTTTAACTTTTACAGCAATTGACAAAGACGGCAATGTTATCGAGACATTTAATAGACATGTGAATTATCAATCGGTTTATGAAAACCCGGAAAAGGATCATTTTAAGGTTTACTCAACGGGTCAAACCATCAGGATAATCAACAACGAGAATCTAAAAGGATTGGTGACCCTGTATGACGATTACGGGAGAACCATACAACAACAACAGCTCCGCAGTACCGAAAATGCAATCCGGATTAATGTGAGCGGAATTTACTTTGTACGCATTGATTATCAAGGTAAACGGGTAGTGAAGAAGGTATTTGTGAGGTAATGGATGATTGCTTGTTTCGGAACAAAACAACTCCTATACTCTAATTTTCAAAAAAATAGTAGCTTTGAGCTGCCATGGAAGACAATACAACTTTTTATATTAAGAACATGGTCTGCAACCGTTGTATTTGGGCGGTTCAGCGGGAATTGAAAAAATTGGGTCTGAAACCTTTAAAAGTAGTGCTGGGCGAAGCCATCGTGGAAGGTCCGGTAGATGAAGAAATCATTCAACAGATTGATGTGAACCTTCACAAGATTGGCTTTGAACTGATTGATGACAAGAAAAGCCGTCTGATTGAAAGTATCCGTACAGAGGTGATCAATTACATTCATTACGACCCGGAACTGGTGGGTAAGATCAATTTTTCAGATCATCTTTCTCAAAAACTGGGATATGATTACTCTTATCTGAGCAGCCTTTTTTCTGCGGTTGAAGGGATAACCATTGAGAAATATATTATCCTGCAACGCATCGAAAAAGTCAAGGAATTATTGATCTATGATGAACTGACCTTAAGTGAAATTGCCTATCGCACAGGATATAGCAGCGTGCAACATCTTTCCAACCAATTCCGGAAAGTTATCGGCATGAGCCCCTCGGCTTTTAAAAAACTACAGGAGAAGGGGAGAAAACCGTTGGATGAGGTGTAGGTAAACCGGAATTTTTTATTTCGTAATTTTTTGTCTTTGCTTAAGCCATCTTTTAAATGAATCCGGACTTTCTCCTGAAGGTCTGCCCGACAGCAATCCAATCACACTGATGTCTTCGTCAATATCTTTCCAGTGGATACCATATCCTTCACCAATCAAACGCCAGTTTAAACGTTCTTTTTCGGTTGCCTCAACCAATCGCGGGTACCATGACAATGGAATGGAAATGGTTCGTCCGTCCCTGAGTTCCACCGATAAGGAAGCTTCTGTGATCTTCACATCCATCAAAGTCTTATTTTTTTATGAATTATGTTTTGATATCTCTTCATTGATCAGATTAATCATCTCCTCCACCTGTGAAAATAACGGCATTACGATTTCACTGTTAAAATCAGAAATATTATCATAATCTCCTTTTTGTCGCCAATCATAAAGTTGAGATAACAATCTTCCATATTTTTTATCAAATCTTCCGGTTTTAACAAAATGTAAAGAAAACTGGCTCTTTGTCGATGCATGCGACTTTGTTTGGATTTCATTTAAAACAAGCAGGGCATTTACTGCATAAAAAAGCGAATAATACAACCTGTTTACAGTAGAATTCCAAAAACCATTCTCAGCTAAAATTTTTGCAGCTTCAAATGTTTTCCTGGCAGATTCTATTCTGTAATTGACATATTCGATCCGTTCTTTATCAGTCATAACCTAATGCCTTCCTGGGTCACATTTTCATAAAACGGTGAAATACGCTGCTTTGTTTCCCATTCTTTTTTTGAATATATGAAAACCGATATTGCTTCCCCTGTTTCCAGTTCCAGGTCATACAATTTATCTCTGAATCTTTTTTCGGTTATTAAATCAACGGTATTATCTGTCAATATCAGGATATCCCAATCCGAATCAGTACGGCTATCCCCTCTGGCACGCGAACCATATAATATCACCTGTGCTTTTGGATCAACGAACCGTACATATTCCTTGATCAAAGAGACCATCTGTTCTGTTTCTAAATTCATTCTTTAAAATATAATAAACAAAAATACAAAATGCCTGTCATTTCCCAAACCAAAAAATCATATAACTCTTTTCCAAAATTGTGTAACGCCCCATCTTAGGGCCTGACCTTTCTTTGTACCGTTGAAAAAGGACAAATCAAAAGATAAATAAATCACATCATTTTATTCATTGGATTATGTTAAACAATATCATACGTTTCTTTCTTGAAAACAAACTGGTCACCTTTCTGGCGCTAGCCCTATTCATTATCTGGGGGATAGTCACCTCGCCGTTTAACTGGGAAACCGGCTTCCTGCCGAGCGACCCTGTACCCGTGGATGCCATCCCCGACATTGGTGAGAACCAGCAAATTGTTTATACCGAATGGCCGGGACGGTCGCCACAGGATATCGAAGACCAGATCAGCTATCCACTGACCACTGCCCTGCTGGGTATCCCTGGCGTGAAAACCATCCGGAGTAATTCTATTTTCGGATTGTCAAGCATTTACATCATTTTTGACGAAGGCATTGAGTTCTATTGGAGTCGTTCGCGAATTCTTGAAAAGTTAAGCTCGTTGCCGGCCGGTACTTTGCCCGATGGCGTAACCCCTGCACTTGGCCCGGATGCCACAGCGCTGGGGCAGGTTTACTGGTACACACTGGAGGGCCGCGACAGGGAAGGAAAACCCACAGGCGGCTGGGACCCGCAGGAATTGAGAACCATCCAGGATTTCTATGTCCGTTACGGGCTGATGTCGGCAAAAGGTATATCCGAGGTGGCCTCCATCGGCGGATTCATCAAAGAATACCAGATAGATATTGACCCCAACGCCATGAAAGCTTATGGAGTGAATGTGGCACAGATCATCGATGCGGTGAAGAAGAGCAACCTCGATATCGGTGCGCGAACAATCGAATTTAATAAAGCCGAATACCTTGTCAGGGCGCTGGGTTATATTAAAAACCTTGACGACCTTAAAGAAAGCGTTGTGGCTGTCAGAAACAATGTGCCGGTGCGGCTGAAAGACGTCACCCATATCGGTTACGGTCCGGCCACAAGGCGTGGCGGGCTGGACAAGGGCGGCAGTGAAGCCGTGGGTGGCGTAGTGGTGGCCCGTTACGGCGCCAACCCCATGGAAGCCATCGACAATGTGAAAAAAGAAATCGCCAAACTGGCGCCGGGACTGCCGTCCAAAACACTGGAAGACGGTACGGTTTCCAAAGTGACCATCGTACCGTTCTATGACCGTACCGGGCTCATCAAAGAAACACTCGGAACGTTGGAATCGGCGCTCTCGCACGAAATCCTCATCAGCATCATCGTGGTTATCATTCTGGTGCTGAACCTGCGTGCATCCATCCTGATATCCAGCTTACTGCCCATCGGTGTGCTGATGACATTCATCACTATGCGTCAGTTTGGTGTGGATGCCAACATTGTGGCGCTGTCGGGTATTGCTATTGCTATCGGCGTAATGGTAGATGTGGGGATCGTGTTCACTGAAAACATAGTCCGGCATCTCGAGATGCCGGAGAATAAAGGGGTCAGGGGCAAAAAGCTTCTGACCGTCATCTACAATGCGAGTACGGAGGTGGCCTCGGCCATCATGACGGCGCTGGCCACGACGATTGTTAGTTTTTTGCCGGTATTTGCCATGCAGGAAGCCGAAGGTAAGCTTTTCAGACCACTTGCATTCACCAAAACATTTGCACTATTATCATCATTGGTTATCGGGGTGATTATCATTCCGGCCATGGCCAACGTGATCTTTTCCATACCTTTTAATAAAAAACGTTTCAGCCGGATATGGTACTCCACGCTGATTGCTGCCGGCTTGATCTTCATCATCTTTTACGGTTCATGGATTGCTATATCCTTGATCGCTTTCGGCGTGAACAGCATGCTGGAAGATCGCTGGCCCGAGAAGAGAAAGCATTGGGTAAATAAAATCAATATAGCTATAGCTCTGCTGGTGTTGGTTTATTTCCTTGCCAGTGAATGGATGCCACTGGGTGCCATGAACAGCGAATTTGTCAACTTCCTGTTTGTGATTGCCATCATCGGGGTTATCCTCGGTGCTCTGATGGCCATCGTGTACTATTATCCGGTAATGTTAAAATGGGTATTAAATAATAAATGGAAATTTTTATCCATTCCCATTGTTGTGATCGTTTTCGGCTTACTCGCATGGCAGGGTTTTGACAAAATCTTCGGGTTTATTCCTGCCGGATTTAACAAAGTGGGCGTTGATGTGAGAGATACCAAAGGATGGCGTACCATGACAGATGTTTTTCCCGGAACCGGCAAGGAGTTTATGCCTTCGCTGGATGAGGGTTCATTTTTACTGATGCCCACCACTATGCCTCACTCGGGTATTGAAAAAAACCTGGAAGTCATCCGTCTGTTGGACAAACGGGTGAATGCCATCCCGGAAATTGAAAGTGTGGTTGGAAAATGGGGACGTGCTGCCACAGCGCTCGATCCGGCGCCTATATCCATGTACGAGAATGTGATCAATTATAAATCGGAGTACATGCTTAATGAAGAAGGACACCGGCTGCGTTTTAAAGTGGACCGGGATGGGAATTATGTGCTGAAAAATGGAGAGACATACAATCCCAAAGACGGTTTCCTGGTGATTGAGAAAGAAGAGCTTATTCCTGACTCAAAAGGAGAATATTTCCGCCAGTGGCGCGAATTTATTCAGTCGCCTGACGATATCTGGAAAGAAATTGTAAGCAATTCGGCATTCCCGGGACTAACGTCTGCGCCCAAGCTGCAGCCCATTCAAACGCGGTTAGTAATGCTCCAGACCGGGATGCGTGCCCCCATGGGTATCAAAGTTTATGGTCCCGACCTGGAGACTATCGAAAAGGTAGGTTATCAGATTGAGAACATTCTAAAAGAGGTTCCGGGCATTAAGCCCGCATCAGTATTTGCCGACAGGGTAGTCGGGAAACCTTATCTCGAGATCAACATCAACAGGCAGGCCATTTCGCGTTACGGCTTGACCATAAAAGATATGCAAACATTCTTAAGCAGCTCGGTAGGTGGTGTTGTCCTGACCAATACGGTGGAGGGCAGGGAGCGTTTCCCGGTAAGGGTACGTTATGCCCGTGAATACCGTGACAATCCCGAAACACTGAAAACCATCCTGATACCTACACCATCGGGTGTGCAGGTGCCGCTGGGGGAACTGGCAACAATAACCTATACTCGTGGACCGCAGTTGATCAAAAGTGAAAACACATTTTTGGTAGGCTATGTCATCTTTGACAAAAGAGAAGATGTAGCGGAGGTAAATGTGGTTGAGAATGCGCAGAAACTACTGAAAGAAAAGATCGATAGCGGTGAATTTATGATACCCAAAGGAGTAACTTATGTTTTCACCGGAAACTATGAAAATCAGATACGTGCCACCAAACGGTTAATGCTGGTGGTACCCATCTCACTGATCGTGATCTTTCTGATACTCTACTTCCAGTTCAGGACCGTAGCCACGTCGTCCATGGTCTTTACCGGCATATTCGTCGCTTTTGCCGGTGGCTTCATCATGATCTGGCTTTATGGTCAGGGATGGTTCATGAATTTCTCGGTTGCCGGAATCAACATGCGTGATCTGTTCCAAATGCACACTGTAAATCTCAGTGTTGCGGTGTGGGTGGGCTTCATCGCCCTGTTCGGTATTGCCACCGACGACGGGGTGATCATGGGTACCTATCTTACCCAGGTCTTTGATAAGGAGAAACCAAAAACGGTGGCAGAAGTCCGCGAATCGGTTTTGCATGCCGGCAGCAAAAGGGTGAGGCCAGCCATGATGACCGCTGCTGTGGCCATCATCGCCCTGATTCCCGTGCTGTCATCAGTGGGAAAGGGATCGGATATTCTTGTGCCTATGGCTATCCCCTCATTTGGGGGCATGCTCCTGCAGGTGATGACCATGTTTGTCGTTCCCGTGCTGTATAGCATGTGGCAGGAACGGAAGGTCAGGAAAAATAACCTTTCCCCCTCATTTATTCACGGGGAAATAAACAGCAATAACCCCGCCCTGAAGGACGGAGAAACTGATAGCGAAAGAAGTTAAAAACCTATGAAACAAATCAGTTTCCCAGTCCTTTAGGGCTGGGGACAACCCGCCGCCTCTGTCATCTGATGGATTTGGCAGGCAGAGAAAAAAATAAAACCCATGAAAAAGACAATCATAATATTAACCCTTTTGCTTCTGACAATAACCGTCAGAACTCAGGAAGTGCTGAACCAGTACCTGGTTATTGCCGCCAAAAACAATCCCGGGCTGAAAGCCAGGTTTAACGATTACATGGCGGCAATGCAGGTCGGTGATCAGGTCAGTTCGTTACAGGACATGCAGTTCGCCTTCGGATATTTTATCCGTCCTGTGGAAACCAGAGTGGGCCCGCAGAAAGCGCGGCTGTCACTCAGCCAGATGTTTCCCTGGTTCGGCCAGTTGAAAGCCAACAGAAGTGTGGCTGACGAAATGGCCAACGCAAAATTTGAAGCATTTGAAGATGCAAAGTCCAAACTGTTTTATGATGTTAAATCAGCTTATTACGATCTGTATTTTACACAAAAGGCCATTGCGATTACCAAGGAAAACCTTTCACTACTGAATATTTTAAATGAGGTGGCTCTGATAAAAATGGAAGGCGGTCTGGTTTCTTCGGTGGATCAGTTACGTATAGAAATGGAAGTAGCTGACATGAAAAATCAGTTGGCACTGCTTGAAGACCGTTTGATTGACCAGATCGTAGCTTTCAACAATTTACTGAATGTGGAAAACGACCGCGAAGTCATTTTTGCAGATACGTTATACGTCCCCGGTCATATCCTCACCAAGGAAGCTATCCTTGACAGTATCCGGTTAAAAAATCATCAGTTGACTGCACTTGATCATGAGTACAATTCATACATCAACAAGGAAAAGGCCTCCAGAAAGCAGGGTGCGCCAAGTATTAATATCGGTGTTGATTACATTTTTGTCGGTAAGAGCGACAATCCAAATCTGGAACCTTCGATAAACGGACAGGATGCCATCCTTTTTCCAAAAATCGGGCTTACTGTACCGCTTTACAGGAAGAAATACAAAGCTCTGGTCAATGAAGCAGTTTACAGGCAACAGGCAACGCTGGATAAAAAAGCTGATAAAATTAATTTACTGGAATCATTGCTGGAAAAAGTGCTTACAGATTATAAAGATGCAGGACGCCGGTTTATTTTATATCAGCAACAAAGACGTCTGGCTTTTCAGGCCATGGAAATATTAAGAGCGCAATATACCTCAAACAACACAAATTTTGAGGAAATACTGAGGATGGAAAACCGGCTGCTGAAATATGCACTGGAGCTGGAAAAAGCCCGTGCAGACAAAAACGCCGCCGATGCATTTATCCTGTATCTGATGGGAAGGTGAGTTAGGAGTTAAGAGTTATGTGGGTTACAGGTTGTGGACAAACACCTTCCAGAGTGCGAAGCTCCTGGAAGAGTGTTCAAAGGGAAAAAATGCCGGATTATACCCAACCCTAAAGGGCCGGGAAACTGAAAGCGAAGCAAATAAAACGCTATGAAACAAATCAGTTACCCAGAGTTTTAACCCTGGGGAATAGAAATAAATAAAGTAAATAATCAGTTAACCAGGGTTTAAGCCCTGTGATAAACAAACGTAGAATCATGAAAATAGACAAAAAAACACTGATAATCGGATCTGCCGCCCTCGTCATCGGACTGGGGCTGGGCTGGGTGTTCTTTGGAGGAACATCCTCAAAAACTTCCGAACAAACCGAGATCGCAGAACACGATCACGAAGGTGAAACCATCTGGACATGCTCAATGCACCCCCAGATCAGGATGGACAAACCCGGTAAATGCCCTATTTGCGGGATGGAACTCATCCCGTTGGCAGAAGAACAGCAGGAAGAGGAAGCCGCCTCTCCGGATGAGATCAAGATGAGCCCTTCGGCGATAGCCCTGGCCAACATCGAAACCGTCAGGGTGAAAAAAGGTGTGCCTGAAAAAACCGTTTATCTGCTGGGTACCGTTAAACCCGACGAAAGGAACATTGCAGAATTGACCGCCCGCTTTGGGGGCAGGATTGAGAAGCTGTATGTGAACTTCACCGGGCAGAATGTGCGCAGAGGCGAAAAGCTGGCCACCATTTACTCCCCGGAACTGATTGCAGCCCAGCGCGAGCTGATAGAAGCGGCAAAATACAAAAGTACCAATCCCGCATTTTACAAATCTGCCAGGACAAAACTCAAACTGTGGGATTTGACGGATGCCCAGATTGACGACCTGGAAAACAACGGTAAAACCCGGCGTTATTTCGACCTCCTTTCACCCATCACCGGGACTGTTACCAGGAGGGATGTGGCCATAGGCGACTATGTGAAAGTGGGAAATCCCATGTTTGAAGTCATTGATCTGAAAAAAGTTTGGGTGATGTTCGATGCCTATGAAAATGACCTGCCCTGGGTTCAAACGGGTGATGAGATTGATTTTACCATCCAGTCACTGCCGGGGAAAACTTATACGGCCCGGGTGAAATATATTGACCCGTTCATTGATCCCAAAACCAGGGTGGCCAAAGTGCGAGTGGAATTGAAAAACCCGGAGCTGTCACTAAAGCCCGAAATGTACGCCGCCGGTATTCTGAAATCGGAGATGAAGAAAACCAATGACTTGCTCATCCCCAATTCATCTATTCTTTGGACAGGTAAGCGAGCCGTGGTTTATGTGAAAGTTCCTGACCGAAACCAGCCTACTTTTATCTATCGTGAGATAGTGCTGGGTCCCGAGGCCGGAAATTTCTACGTCGTTTCTTCAGGACTTGAAGAGGGCGAAGTGATCGTCATGAACGGTGTGTTCAACATTGACGCTGCCGCACAACTTGCCGGCAAGCCCAGCATGATGAACCCGGAAGGAGGTAAGGTTTCCACAGGACACAACCACGGTGGCTCAACCATGACGGATGAGGAAATGGAAGAATACGAAAAGCTGGAACAATCCAAAAAGAAAACGGTGAAAGCGCCAATGGATTTCCAGATGCAACTCGGCAAAGTGCTGGACGAATACTTGTTGCTGAAAAATGCTTTTGTCAACTCGGATGAAAAAGCTGTGGTCGCTGCGGCCAAAAAAACGCTGTCTGCCTTGGATAAAGTGGATATGACACTGCTCAAAGGCGATGCACATAACCAGTGGATGAAGCTGAAAAAACCCATCAGGGACAATCTGAACGGCATCATCCAAATGCAGGGATTAGAAATGAAACGTTCTCATTTCAGCATTGTTTCCGACAAACTGACGAAAGCCATTGAAACGTTCGGGGTGCACAGCAATGAAACTGGTGCTGTGTATCTCGAGTTCTGCCCCATGGCGTTTGACAATAAAGGCGCTTTCTGGATCAGTGAAACCAAAGAAATCAAAAATCCCTATTTCGGCGAAGCCATGCTCACCTGCGGGGAGGTGAAAAAGGAATTGTAATATATCGGCAAACCTGCTTTTAGCGTCCCGCTAAAAGCTTTTATAATCGATGTTGCTTTGCTATCTCACAAACAATCAATTGATGGCTAAAGCCGGTTTGTATTTTCATTTTGAATCCCCACGCTAAAGCGTGGGGCAAAATTTCTTTTATAAGTATCGCTAAAGCATTGGACAAGATTTCCTTTAAAGGTAAATATTTTGTCACTCCTCTACAGAAAACCTTCCATTCCCTGCAGTTTCCCAAAAAAGATATAACTCATTTCCAAAATTCTGTAAGGTCTGCCGGAAGCGGATGGACTAATATTGCAGAT
>JAOZOO010000238.1 GCA_029933225.1 Bacteroidales bacterium
CGGCACTACCGCCGCATTGCCGATGCAGGTGTTGCCGTCGCCGGCAATGGCTTCGATGAGCTGCGAAATTACCCGTTCCACCTCTACGGTGAACGTGGTGTCGCAACCGAAGCCGTCTTTCACAACGCAATCATAAGTGCCTGCCGATAAGTTAGTGAACTTCCCGTTGTCCGTTTGAAATGTTGTCCCATTGTCAATGGAATAAAAAATCTGCCCCGTGTCCGCCGTGGCGGTGATGTTGATCTCACCGTTGGACAGGTTGTCAATCTCGGGGAGGGTGGTTACTGATGTTACTTGCGGTCCTTCAATTTCTTCAATGGTTACCGGGTTGTTTGCATACACCCCTTCGCATCCGGAGGGGTCTTTGGCCCGGACGAAGTAATTGCCCGCAGACAGATTTTCAAACAGGTTATTTTGCTGCCAGGTGTTACCGTTGTCAATGGAATAAGACAGGTTTTCCTGCGGTGTGGCCGTAACGGTGATGACACCGTTGTCCAGGTTACAGTGGGCGTTTTGTTTTTCCACTGCCGTTATCTCGATGTCTCCGGCATCTTCGATGGTGTAAGCATGGGAGATGGTTGTGCAGCCGTTGCCGTCGAGGATGTGAAGGAAATAATTGCCCACGGGCAGGCCGGTCAGGTTGAGCACGCTGTCCAACAGGGTGCTGTCGGCGTCGTACCATGCAAATGACAGGGGTTCGGTTCCGGTGACTTGTAAGCCGAGTATTTTACCGTTGCTGCCGCCGCAGGTGGTGGGGACAAGCTCAAGATTGTCTTCGTTGATTACGGGCGGGGGGAACAGTCCCACGTGGATGGTGTCTGTGGCTGTGCAGCCGGCGGCATTGGTCACCTGCACCCAATACCGGCCGGTGTCGGAAACGGTGATGCGGCTGGTGTCCAGCCCGAGCAGGGGCTGTCCGTCGTGCCACCACTGATAATCGCCCTGCTCTTCCCCGGCGTCGAGGATGATCTCACCCTGGGCGCACATCATTGTGTCGGGTCCCAGGTCGGGTTCGGGAGATTGAATGACGGTGACCACGCGGGAGGTTTTTTCCACGCGACCACTGGGATACAGCACGGATACTTTCACTTCAAACTCCCCGGCATGGGTGAAGTAGTGGACGGGGTTCAGGTCAAAGGATATACTGTCGGCGCCCGCGCCGGGGTCGTCAAAACTCCAGCGGATATTGACCGGGTCGGGCTGGAAATTGGATTGAAAATAAAACGGTTCGGCGGAACACAAACCCTGCCATTCGAAACGGTAGAGGTAATCAAGCAGCACGTTTTGTAGATTAAAGGTTACACTGTTATTACCCATAAATAGATAATCTGCTTCATAATTGCATTCCGTACCCCGTATCCATGGTTTATGAATAACGCTGATGTAATCATAGGATATGTAATTATCGAAAAGAGTACCATATATTTTCCCGTCTGTTGCCAGTTGAAGAAGGAGTCCCGGACCGGTTATGATTTTGATTCGGGAATCGAAAAAGGCAGCCGAATCGTTCACGTATTTCATATCCAGTTGATAAATATCTGTTAAGTGTTCACCAGACTCTGTAAATATTGCCAAATACAATAATTTTGAATCCGGTGAAAATTCGACACCATGAGGTTCATAAGGTAACCCGTTATCTTCTGATATAAACCGAATCACATACTGAAGTTCAATTTGGCCGGAGGAGGCATCAAAAGTAAGTATCTCAAATTCTGGATGTTCTACATCAAGGTCTTCACCATTAAACGCTGAAACAAGGTATTTTTTATTATACGACAGTTTTAATTGTCCTTTAATTTCTGTAATTTGTCTTGTTACACCGGTATTACAAATAACACCATTTTCATTGATGCCGTTTGCTGTTAATAAAAAGGCCGCATAACCGGGTTCGATCATTTTGTATGTAATTATCCAGATATCCGTGCCATTTTCATGACGTGCCGCAACAATTTTTTCCACAGCATCATAAGCATCATCTAATCTTATATTTTTTTCACTGGTGACTCCGCCTAATCCGTTGTCCAGATTCATATCCACTACGGAATAATACAAACCATAAGCAGCTGCCGGGTCTTCTCCTGCCGCAACCGTAAAAACATAATATAAATTATCAGATAAAGGTTTTTGAACGATTACACAACCCTGTGAAGAAAAATCATTTCCCTTTAAACTATCGCCATTCAACATGATATCTCCTTTCCTGTTCCAGATTGCCTCACCATTTGTAGCAAACAGAAAATTACCCAGTGAGTCGCTCATTGTAGCTCCTGCCCCATAACATTGAAAAATTCCATCAATCTTTTCAGGTACTCCCGAATTAAAATCAAGGCCTAAATATCTACCGAAATACCAGACGTTGGCTTCTTTTTG
>JAOZOO010000239.1 GCA_029933225.1 Bacteroidales bacterium
GAATCAATATCATTGCGAAAGGGGATGATGGATTGAGGTTTGATTTGCAACGTAAAGTTATCTTGATGAAGGGAAATTGGCTTTTTGTCTAAAATGTTTGTGAGGAATTTTTCATCAAGTGGATTGAACCAAACGGCAGTGGAAGAAGGCCGTTGTAAATACACAACACCATGATCAAGATTTTGATAATTTCCATCAGGAAAATCTGATAGTGCGCGAGCATATAGGGTACATTCAAATCTGCGGCGAGAAAATTCTAATTGGAGTTTGATGTCGCTGAAACGCCTGCCCGTTGAATTAAATGAACTGCCATCCCATAGTTGGTATTCAGCAAAGGCCAGTTTAGAAATTTGAGAGATTAATTCCTGATTATTACGTTCAAAGATACGACGGCCGTGTTGTGAAAAAGTGCAAGTTGTTTTACTTGTCCATTCTTGCAACATCGGCCGGAAATCGTTGTTTTCAAGTGCTTCATCTCTGGGTTCAATCCCTGCCCACTTGAAAAAATCAGATAATTTTTCACGATCTGTTCGTCGTAATAGGCATTGTGATATGGGATAGCCAATATACACTCCACCATAATGATTATTTGCCGTTGGATACCCGAATTCCCCCTTTAGCATGTCATCTAACCACCATTGAAGTTTTTTCCAAAAATCATCAAGTTGTTCAAATCCGCGTGGACGACCATGCTTACGCCCAAAGCCTAGCAATTCGTTTAGATGGATATAATAATTAGCCGCGCTTACTTCATCATCGGCGTTCATTTTAGAGGCAGCAAGTACACAAAGACCGAGAAGGGCTAAAAATGGAGGAGGAGTTTTGGGGTTACGATGAACATACAAGGTCTCCCATGTCCGTGTGTTACGGATAAAGTTATTAAATTGATCGTTCTGGGGGCCGTTTTTCCTCAATCGTGACTTAACGGCGCGTGTAAATGACTTTTCTGTTTGTTTTGGCGAAAGTTCAAGTTGTTGACCGATTCGGGTTAATAACTCGTGGTCAAGTTGGAGGTAGGCCGGCTTGTTGGCAATATGCGAATTATAAAAATACGCTGAAATTGCTTTATTCCAATCTTCGTAACTGGTTTTATCTCGTAGCATTAGATTTGGTGGCTATTGTGTATATCACGGGTTCGGATCGCCGTAAGTATAGCATAAATACTTGTTGGGGATAATTATCTTCAATGGCGGATATCACCAGCCGCGATCTCGCCCATTGGCGTATCGCTGGCGAAGCGGGCCGCGTCTTGTCGCAAAGCCGACTAGGGCAGACCCTCTTCTCGCTGCCAGCCACAGATGAAGACGCAGTGACATTCGCCTTCGCCAATTACGACATTGGCAGTGAGGCGGACGCGGTACAGCGTGTCCATGAGATAGGGGAGACGTTTGTCGTCGGTGGAAACGGCCAATTTACGAATGGGCAATCTACGAATGGGCAGGGCAACAATGCCCAGTCAGACTCTTTACAAGTAACGGCCGTTCAGTTCAGTCATACAGCCGATGGCATGTCACTTGCGGTTTGAAATGCAATCGCTTACTGAGTGGCAAGCGCGTTGACAAACATGTCCAAGAGTTAAAGCACAAGTGGTATAACCGCGTTTGCGTTACCACTACGGACGGGGATAAATCTCTCTATTTTGTACGACAGCGAGACGGTCGTTTAGCCAATGTCCCTTACGATGTCCGTGTATATTTTTCCAAAAGGCACCCGAAGGCGAAAGCCTTCTCGTACTTCATGAGTACGGATATTAGTTGCTCGACCAAAGAGGTCTTGCAAGGTTACTCTTGGCGTTGGTCATGTGAGGTTGTCAATTTTTACACAAAAACACAGATAGGATTAGCTGATTTTCGTGTGCGATCATACGAGGCGGCAGACAAGTATATGGTCGTCGTACTTCTGGCTTGGGCTTATGTGGAACAGCGGTTTGACCGTGATTGTTCGAGCCAAATACAGACTTACGGTGACATTATTCGACAGCATCGGGATGAACATGCTATAGATTGGTTGACTGGAGCAATACAAATGGCAATTAGCACGGAGGATGTTGATTCCGTATTGCAACATTTCCTACGCTTACAGAATCAACCTGCATAAACCTGCTCGGCTATCGTATTGTGCGCTAACGGGGTTCAAAATACGCTCTTTGAAGCCCGATTCTTGGCGCACGCCTCTAGTAAATGACAGAGCATCCATTTTTTTTGTTAAAAAAGGTTATTTGCCAATGTCGAATAATGAATTGTGAAGTAGGAACACGCACCCCCACTTCACAATTAAAAATTCATTATTCATTATTCCCTACCGATTCAACGCCTCCGTCACGAACGCGCCCAAATCATCCTGCGTGC
>JAOZOO010000131.1 GCA_029933225.1 Bacteroidales bacterium
CTACCGATGCCGACGTGGACGGTATGCACATCCGGCTGCTGTTGCTCACTTTCTTTTTGCAGTTTTATCCAGATCTGGTCAAAGCCGGACATTTATACATCCTGCAAACCCCGCTGTTCAGGGTGCGGAACAAAAAAGAATCTATTTACTGTTACAGCGAGGAAGAAAGAATAAAGGCAATCAAGAAGCTGGGGTCCAACCCCGAGATCACCCGTTTTAAAGGGCTTGGTGAGATTTCGCCTGATGAGTTCAGGCACTTTATCGGCGCCAATATCCGGCTTGATCCTGTGATCCTGCGCCGCGAGTCTTCCGTTGCCGAAACCCTATCGTTCTACATGGGCAAAAACACACCCCAACGCCAGGGATTCATCATTGACAACCTGCGTGTGGAAGAAGATGTGCTGATCGAGCCGAAGGTGGCTTAGTATTTTCGATGTTGGATTTTTGATTTTCGAGTTGATTACTGAGTGCGGTATCAATAAAAAAGTATTTTTTCCTGTAACGGATTGCTCCAAAGAAGTGCTTTTGGAACAAAGCCATTTTTGAGAAAGAATCAGGTGTCATTCCGAACGAGCGACGAAGAAGCGAGGAGGAATCCCCTCGGAAAGCTCCCTCGTCCACGGGAGATTTCTCCTCACTTCGTTCGTCGAAATGACAGGGTGGCTTGTCACCTTTTCTAATTAATTGCTCTTGATTTCCATCATATCTCTATTCTCTAATACTTTCACCTTCCCCTACTCCATAATCTTCCCAGCTATCTTCGTCGCCAGCTTTCTCGGCGTGAATCGAACCCCCATGGTCATCACCCGGTTCATGGTGCCGTGGATTGCTGTTACCGTACCTTTTTTCATCATTTTGTAAGTGAATTCGGCCACTTCACGGGATGTCGGGCCATTGGTGGTGATGTTCTTTTCCTTATCGAAGCCGGCCACTTCTGCAAATTCCGATTGGGTGCCTCCCGGGCAGATTACCGTGACCTTTACGTTGTCTTTTTTCAGTTCATGGGCAATGGCTTCCGAAAAATTCAGCACATAAGCTTTTGTAGCGGCATAAGCAGCCATCATGGGTACCGGCTGAAAAGCTGCTGTTGAGGCAATATTAATGATATGGCCTCCCCCGTTATTGATCATATCATTTCCAAAAAGCCGGGTCAGTGTGGTCAGCGCGACCATGTTCAGCATCAGCATATCCTCCTCTTTCTGAATATCCGTTTCAGAAAAACCCGCTTTGATGCCGAAACCGGCATTGTTGATCAGTACATCTACCTTGTGGTTATTATTTTTCAAATCCTGATAGAACTTATCCGCAGCATGGCAACCGGACAGGTCTGCTTCAATAATAGTGACAGAAACAGGATAATCTTTCTCAATATCCTCTTTTATTTTTTCCAGCCTCTTCCTCCTTCGTGCAGTGATAATCAGGTTGTAATTTTCTCTGGCATACACATAAGCCAGCTCTTTTCCTATTCCGCTGGAAGCACCTGTAATCAGTACCGTTTTCATAGATTTCCTTTCTTTTAAAATGGTAGCAAAGGTACTTCTTTAATTCCGTAAACAGTGATTTTTAACAAGTTGTTAACATTGATTTTTATTAACAGGGAAACCGAATAATTACGAATGAACAAATGAGGAATTTGGATTAACTTCGCCCCATGATTTTCCTCCGGCGAACATCCACCGACCCCTTTTTCAACCTTGCTGCCGAAGAATTTCTTTTGAAAAATTACCGGGAGGATATTGTTATGCTCTGGCAAAGCCGGCCGTGTGTTGTCGTGGGAAAACATCAAAACACACTTAAAGAAGTGAACACGCCTTTTGTGCAACAAAACGGTATCCCTGTCATCCGGCGCATCTCGGGTGGAGGGACGGTTTATCATGATGCCGGCAACCTGAACTACACACTTATAACCACCGAAACAAACCGGGAAAAACTCATTGATTTCCGGAATTCAACAAAACCCGTTATTTCTTTTCTTGAAACACTGGGTATTCATGCGGAGTTTGAAGGAAAAAACAATCTGGTCATTCAAGGAAAAAAGTTTTCCGGAAACTCGGCCCATGTATTTAAAAACAGGGTATTGCATCACGGCACGTTATTGTTTAACAGCAATCTGAACATGCTGGAAAAAGCCATACAACCTGAATTGGAAGAGAAAATCCAGGATAAAGCCGTGCAATCAATCCGGGCAACAATCACCAATATCAGCGAACATTTAAGTACGGAAATGGATATTGAAGAATTTAAATCAAAATTTCAGATATACCTGCTTAACTATTATTCAATTAGCAATGTAGGTGAACTGAATAAAACGGATATTCAGGCCATCAACAAGCTAATCAGTGAAAAATACAATACGTGGAAATGGAACTTCGGCTACTCGCCGCAATATGTTTTCAGAAATGATGTTGAAGGATTTAAAGTGGAAATGAAAGTGAAAAACGGGAAGATTACAGATATCATTTTTACGGGTGATTTTAAACAAAAAGAAAAACTAACTGAATTTCTGACAGATCTACCCCACCGGAAAAAAGAAATTACCGGCGTCTTGAACTCATTGTACAACGAAAAAGAAACCATTGAAACCCTGAAAGCATTGCTGATAGTTAACAAATAACTAAATAAAACCCTATCATCAGCTTTTACATCTCTTCTCCGCGCCTCTGCGCCTTTGCGTGACACCTTCTATCCCGTCTTTATTTTCGCCTGATAATACCTGCAAAACTCCGTTAGTCCGCATTCGTCACATTTCGGTTTCCTCGCCTGGCACACATAACGGCCGTGCAGGATCAGCCAGTGGTGCGCCAGCGGGATCAATTCTTCCGGGAAATATTTCACCAGCTCTTTCTCGGTTTGCAGTGGATTTTTAGAACCGGTAGTCAGTCCAATGCGTTCCGAGACCCTGAAAACATGCGTATCCACAGCCATTGCCGGTTTGTTGAACAGCACCGATGCCAGCACGTTGGCCGTCTTGCGGCCTACCCCGGGCAACTTTTGCAGGTCGTCAATGCTGGAAGGCAGTTTGCCGTCAAAATCAGATATCAGTTTTTTTGCCATTCCCGAAAGGTGCTTTGCCTTGTTATTGGGATAAGAGCAACTTTTGATAACCTCGTAAATTTCCTGAACATCTGCATTTGCCAACATCTCCACCGTCGGAAACTTTCTGAAAAACGATTGTGTGATTATATTCACCCTTTTGTCAGTGCATTGGGCGGAAAGGATGACTGCCACGATCAGCTCATAAGGTTCACGGTAAACCAGTTCGGTCTCGGCCACCGGCATGTGCTCGCTGAAATATTCGATGACTTTCCGGAAACGTTCTTTTTTTCTCATATCCGGCGGCAAAGGTAAAAAACATGCCGGGTCATTAACATCAACATTTTTATATTAATGGCTAAAGCCGGATTGAATTTTATCATTAATCACGGCGTTGAAGCGCCGTGCAAAAACCTACCGGAGGAAGGGCTGCCTGCTAATAAACACAGACGGTGTTATTCCGAACCCTACGTAAGAGGTGGCGGGAAGTCGGTGAGGAATCCCCAAAGAACAGGGGTGCTTACGTAGGGGATTTCTCCTCTCTTCGTTCGTCGAAATGACGGACGGGATAAGGCACAAAAAAAGCCGCCCCGCTTGAAACGAGACGGCCAGTGTTAAAGAATTGTTTCTTTAATTCATCAGGAGCATCAGATTCCCGATATTTTTTGTTTTCATGACTTTAAGCGCTGATCCGTAGCCCAGAATAAACTGCATTGTCAATTTCGATGGGCCAAACGATAACATTTTCACGGCTTTGTCATTCTTTTTTTTGTTTTTGGGAAAGTCCTGATAATTCTCAAAGTAATGGTCATTGATCATAGGCAAAGCATTATGTTACTAACTAATTTTAATAACAAACGCAATGCCTGTGATTTTTATTATACAGGTTTCTGAAAAAAGAAAAAATAATTCTGGGTATTGGCTCGGATCGTGGTTTTTAGTTCGTCAACACGATGTTTTTTTCTGTAATCAATTTTCTCAAATTGATCAATGCATACCTCATCCTTCCCAGGGCTGTATTGATACTCACTTCGGTTTGCTCTGCAATATCTTTAAAGCTCAGGCCGGCATAACACCTGAGGTAGATCACTTCCTTTTGTTCCTCGGGTAAAAAATGCAGAAGTTTTTTAACATCCGAATAGATCTGATCCAGGACCATCCTTTCTTCCACCGACGGATCAGTCAGGCTCAATGTGTCGAACACATCAAAATCGGGTTTGTTACTTTCCACATAAGGGATCTTTTTTGCCTTCCTGAAATGGTCAATCACCAGGTTATGGGCTATCCGCATAACCCACTGGATGAACTTCCCTTCATCTTTATAATTTCCAAGTTTTAAGGTGTTGATCACTTTTACATACGTGTCCTGAAAGATATCGTCAGCCAGTTGTTTGTCCTTGACCAATAAGAAGATATACGAATACAGCCGTTGCTGATGACGTTCGATAAGGACCTGGAGACTAGCGTGGTTACCATTGATGTAATTACGGATCAGCTCACGCTCACTCGTCGCTTCTGGATTCATTTTTCCCTGTTTTGATAAATACTACAAAAAGGGTAAAATCTTTTCTATACGCGTTGGGTTTTGTTAATAATTAATTGCTGTCCGTATTGCAAATATAAAACAAAAATAACACTTGCAAATAAAATAATAATTTTGTTGTCCAATTTTTTCATAAATGCCACGGAATATTTCCACTGCAAGCCCGAAAGACCACATCATTGTTGTCCGTTCAAGGGTCAATAATTTAAAGAACCTGAGTGTCGCCATTCCCCGCAAAAAGCTGGTTGTCATCACCGGCCTTTCCGGATCGGGCAAGTCTTCTCTCGCTTTTGATACGCTTTATGCCGATGGACAGCGCCGCTATGTGGAAAGCCTGAGCTCGTATGCCCGGCAATTCCTCGGACGCATGGATAAACCGGATGTGGATGCCATTCATGGAATCTCCCCGGCCATTGCCATCGAACAAAAGGTAAAAACGAGAAATCCCCGTTCCACCGTGGGCACATCCACCGAGTTATACGAATATGTTAAACTTTTGTTCGCCAGAATCGGAAAAACTTTTTCCCCCGTCTCCGGAAGGCAGGTGAAAAGACATACCGTGACCGATGTGGTGGATGATGTTGTTTCTTTACCGGAAGATACAGAGGTGCTGATATATACACCCATGCATCTGCAGGAAAACCGGACGATGGAACAGCAATTGCAGATACTGATGCAACAGGGATTCAGCCGGCTGATGAGAAAGGGTGAAATCATACGGATGGAAGAATTCCTTGAAAAAATGAAAGACCCTGACTCCGGTATTAAAAGCACGATCAGACCAAAAGATTGTTTTCTTGTGATCGACAGGATAATGGTAAATCATGAGGACCCAGACCTTCAGGCACGTGTGGCTGACTCGGCACAAACCGCATTTTATGAAGGTCACGGCGTATGCAGGTTAGCTTATGAGTCGAACGGCCAAAGAACAGAAAAAGAATACTCCAATAAGTTTGAAATGGACGGCATA
The DNA here is from genome assembly GCA_029933225.1 of Bacteroidales bacterium. Taxonomy (GTDB): domain Bacteria; phylum Bacteroidota; class Bacteroidia; order Bacteroidales; family F082; genus JAADID01. The sequence continues at coordinate 5,547 of JAOZOO010000131.1, forward strand.
CTGTTCGAGGAGCCGAGCGTAAATCTATTCACCTTTAATAATCCTTACGGCGCTTGCAAAACCTGCGAGGGCTTTGGCAGCATAATCGGCATTGACGAAGACCTCGTGGTACCCAACAAAAGCCTGTCAGTTTATGAAGACGCCATTGCCTGCTGGAAGGGTGAAAAAATGAGCGAATGGAAAGAGCAACTTCTCAGAACGGCGCACCATTTCGATTTCCCTGTGCACAAGCCTTATTACCAACTTACGGAAGAGCAAAAGGAACTGTTGTGGAACGGGAATGAATATTTTGAAGGGATAAACGCTTTTTTCAGACACGTGGAGGAGCAGACCTATAAAATACAATACAGGGTGATGCTTTCGCGGTACCGGGGTAAAACGGTTTGCCCGGAGTGCAAAGGCACACGCTTGCGTAAAGATGCAAACTATGTGAAAGTGGCCGGAAAGAGCATTTCCGAGATCGTCAACATGCAACTGGATGAAGCGCTCGGATTTTTTGAAAATATTCAGTTGGATGAGCACGACACCAAGATTGCCAAAAGGATTCTAATTGAAATTGTTAACCGGTTGCAATTCCTGAATAATGTGGGATTGGGCTACCTGACCATGAACCGTTTATCGAACACGCTTTCGGGTGGCGAGTCGCAGCGCATCAATCTCGCCACTTCGCTGGGCAGCAGTCTTGTGGGCTCCATGTATATTCTGGATGAACCCAGCATTGGCCTGCACCCGCGCGACACCCACCTGCTGACGGATGTGCTGAAAAATCTGCGCGACCTGGGAAATACGGTTATCGTTGTTGAACATGAAGAGGAGATCATCAAAGAAGCCGACGAGATCATTGACATCGGACCCGAGGCTGGCGAACATGGCGGAGAACTTGTCTTTCAGGGATCATTTGATGAACTGGCCCACGACGACAAAAGCTATACGGCCCTTTACCTGACCGGAAGAAAGGAGATTGCTGTACCAGCAAGACGCCGGAGATGGCACGACTACCTTGAAATTAAAGGTGCCATGGAGCATAACCTGAAAAATATTGACGTAAAGATTCCGCTGAATACCCTGACCGTCATCACCGGTGTGAGTGGCTCCGGGAAATCAACACTGGTCAGGGATATCCTTTACCCTGCCCTGAAAAAACGATACAGCGGCTATGCCGATAAAACAGGAAAATTCGGCATGCTCGATGGTGACATCAGCATGATCCAATCGGTTGAATATGTTGACCAGAACCCCATCGGCAGGTCCTCCCGTTCCAACCCGGCTACTTATCTGAAAGCTTATGATGACATCAGGCAACTGTTTGCATCGCAACAACTGGCCAAATTGCGGGGATACAAACCCGGTTTCTTTTCATTTAACATTCCCGGCGGACGGTGTGAGGTTTGTGAGGGCGAAGGGCAAATCAAAGTGGAGATGCAGTTCATGGCGGATGTTTACCTCGTGTGCGACGAGTGTCACGGAAAACGGTTTAAAGATGAAGTACTTGAGGTGAAGTACCGAGGCAAATCCATCACGGATATCCTCGATATGACCGTTTCACAGGCTATTGAGTTTTTCGGTTCCGAAAAAGAGCAGAATTCAACAACCAAAAAGATCGTCAACAAAATAAAGCCGCTCGAGGAAGTCGGTCTGGGATATTTACGCCTCGGACAGCCGTCAAACACTTTGAGCGGCGGGGAAGCGCAACGGATCAAGCTGGCGTTTTTTCTCTCAAAAGGCGTGGTTGATGCAAGGACATTATTCATTTTCGATGAACCCACCACCGGACTGCATATTCATGATATCAGCAAGCTCCTGAAATCGTTCAATGCACTGATTGAGCACGGGCATTCCATCATTGTTATCGAACATAACGTGGAAGTCATCAAATGTGCCGACTGGGTGATCGACCTGGGGCCGGAAGGCGGCGACAAAGGGGGCTACATCGTTTTTGAGGGAACTCCCGAAGGCCTGGCCGAATGTGAAAAATCATATACCGGGCATTTCCTGAAAGAGAAACTGCATTGAAACCGGTAGCTAAATAAAAATTCGTATGTTCCGTTGGTGGCATCCGCACCAACAACATTTATCTTTCGAAGTCCGTTGGTGGGGATATCAACGGAGGGGTAATGGCTAAAGCCGGTATGACATGGATTTTGTTTTTGATCACGGCGCTAAAGCACCGTGCAAAACTCCATGACTGAACATTTTGCCCCGGCTTTCTGCAAAGCAGTCCACCAGGATAAGCCGGGGACTTAATAATGTAATAAACAATCTGGCTTTAGCCGCCGACTTCCAAAGGCGGTTAAAGTCGCCGGCGCAGCAATTTCATCATTCGTTTTATTTGATATTTTTGCGGGATTGTAAACTTTCAAAAAAATATTTTTAATGAGATCAAGAATCTATTTTTCTTCAATCATAACGTTCAGTCTTCTTTGGCTGATGATGTCGTGCACCCATTCCGGAAATCCGCATAACAAACAGTCGGCTAATGTGCATAAACCGGATATAACCACCCACTATTCACAGGAAAAGCACCTGGCCAATGTCCGGCAACTGACCAATGCCGGAGACAATGCAGAGGCTTATTTCAGTTTCAACGATTCGATGATCGTTTTTCAGGCCACCGTCCCAAAATGGGGAAGTCAGTGTGATCAAATTTACCTGTTTCCATTTTCCGACGGGGATATGCTCACCCGGCCACCAAAAATTTTAAGCAACGGCGTAGGGCGTACGACCTGTTCATTCTTCCTGCCGGGCGATACCACTGTCCTTTATGCCTCGACCCGTTCGGGAGGCGATGAATGCCCGCCTGTGCCCGAAAAGAGGTCGGACGGGAAATATGTCTGGCCGATCTATGCCGACTTCGATATTTATGTTGCCGATTTAAACGGAAACCTGATTGATACATTGATCTCCGGCCCCGGTTACGATGCGGAAGCGACAGTTTCGCCAAAAGGTGACAAGATAGTCTTTACTTCCGACCGAAGCGGAGACCTTGAATTATACACCTGTGACATTGACGGGAGTAATATAAAACAGGTAACCAACCAGTTGGGCTACGACGGGGGCGCTTTCTTTTCTCCCGACGGGAAGATGCTGGTGTTCAGGGCATCAAGGCCCAAAACGGAAGAGGATATCAAAGTTTACAAAGATCTGCTGAAACAAGGACTCGTTATGCCGACGAACATGGAAATTTATGTTTGCAATGTGGACGGCAGCAACCTCCGGCAGGTAACCCATCTCGGAAAAGCCAACTGGGCACCGTTTTTCCATCCGTCGGGCAAAAAGATCATCTTCAGTTCAAACCACGCAGGAAAACGGGGCTATGAGTTTAATCTTTATATGGTCAATCTGGACGGGACAGGGCTGGAACGCATTACTTACGACCCTGTATTTGATGCATTTCCCATGTTCTCGTACGATGGCAAAAAGCTGATCTTTTCATCCAACAGGAACAACGGAGGCACACATAACACCAACCTGTTTATTGCAGATTGGGTGGAGTAGGAGTTTAGAGTTTAGAGTTTAGAGTTTAGAGTT
>JAOZOO010000032.1:0-3667 GCA_029933225.1 Bacteroidales bacterium
TGCTGGTCAATTTTAACGAGGCCCTGATCAAAAACGGGATTCAACGGATTGTGAACAATTTGTAAAAAGCACGCTGCGCCGCAGCGCCGTGGCGTGAAAAAATTTGCGTGAAAAAACTCATGCCAGCAACCCAAAATCCTCGAAATCCTGAATCTTCTCCCTGATCAACAACACAAAACCGGCAATATCCTCATCGGTCGTGTCCCACGAACACATCAGACGCACTTCATTGGTTTCTGCATCCCAGATATGGAAAAAATATTCTTTCTGCAATTGCGGGATCAAATCCGGCGGCATGATGCAAAATACCCCGTTGGCATTCACTTCCTGCGTGATGGTCAGTTGCGGGAACTGCGACAGTTCATCAGCCAGCTTTTTTGCCATTCGGTTGGCATGGGCAGCATTCTTTTTCCAGAGATCATCCGTCAGGTAACGGTCGAACTGGGCGGCAATGTAACGCATCTTGGAATGAAGCTGCATGCCCTGTTTGCGCAGATATTCAAAATCCCTGGCTTTTTCTTTTCCGAAGAAAACCACTGTCTCACCAAACATCAGTCCGTTTTTGGTCCCGCCAAAAGACAGCACATCCACTCCGGCATCAGCCGTAAAACTTCTGAAATCGCTGTTCAGTGCCACGGCGGCGTTGGCTATTCTGGCGCCGTCCATGTGCAGGAACATGTTGTTTTTATGTGCAAAATCAGACAGGGTCCTAATCTCTTCCGGAAGGTAAATCGTTCCCAATTCGGTTACCTGTGAAACGGAAATGACTTTTGGCTGTGCATGATGCTGAAATCCGAAACTACGCAGGAAGGGCTCCACCTGTTCGGGCCTGATCTTTCCCTGGTCGGGCTCCAGTTCCAGTATTTTGCATCCCACGAACTTTTCAGGGGCAGCACATTCATCTTCGTTCAGGTGAGCCGTTCTGGCCGTGACCACTGCATGGTACGACCTCATCAACTGTCCGACCCCCAGTACATTGGCAGCGGTGCCGTTGTAAACAAAATACACAGCAATGTCGTCCCCGAAATGTTGTTTGAACTTTTTGATGGCGGCTTCCGTCACCGGGTCATTCAACTCACCATAAGCTTCGTTGTGCGCCGGGTTAACCTCATTCAGGGCCTGCATGATTTCGGGACAGACGCCCGACCAGTTATCACTGGCAAACCCTTTTTTATTCTTTTTCAATTGATTTAGTAAATTGTAATATTTAGACAGCCTCTTTCTTAACCTTCTTTTTTCTCCGGATTCTTTTCGACTTCAGCTTTTTAATAAATTCACTGATTTCTTTTCTTTCCTTATCTGTTAATGGTGGGCTATTGATTACAAAATCCACGCCTTCAGGTTCTTTAATATGTCCCATTTTAATCTGTTTTAAAATATTCCTCAACCAGTCTTTTAGCCGCAAAGGTATCAATAATCATCCTCTGATTCTTAAAATGATAAGCTCCCAGAGTTTTTTCATAATGTTCAATCAAATTTGATTTTGCAGTAAATGCCACAAACCCTTCAAATCCTTTTTGAAATGACACTTTACAAGCATAAGCGACCAGATTTCCGGCAACACCTTCATATAACTTATTTTTCCCAATGTTAAAAGGCGCGCTTTCAAGTAAATTCATAAATACATGATCGCTTTCAATTGTCAAACTGATTAAACCCTGGATGACCTTTGGATTATTGATAATTGTCAATTTATAAACTTCTTTCAACAGGTCATTGAATTCAGTTCTCCAGTTAAAATTCCATCCTTTCTTTTTTGTTACAAACTTTAGGTCTGTTTTTGTTAAAACGGAAACTTCGGTTTGAAAACTATCTCCCGAAATGGTGTTGAAAATGGAATTAATAAGCCTGTCAATAATAAATTCCTGTTCGATATGGTTTTTTTGTTCCATATTCAAAAATACAAATTTTCCATGAAAGGAAGAAACTATTTTTACTGATTGTATTGAAATTAAGTGCCGTGTAATTGTATTAATTACAACAGATCATTCGCCAGATTAGCCAGTTCCGAACGTTCGCCTTTTTCTAACCGGATGTGGGCATAAATTTCGTGGTTTTTGATCTTGTCGATCAGGTAAGAAAGCCCGTTGGACTGGGAATCGAGATAAGGCGTGTCGATCTGGTAAATGTCGCCGGTGAAAATGATCTTGGTGTTTTCGCCGGCACGGGTGATGATGGTTTTCACCTCATGCGGAGTCAGGTTCTGCGCTTCATCCACAATGAAGATCACGTTCGAGATGCTTCTTCCGCGGATATATGCCAGTGGGGTGATCAACAGCTTCTCGCTTTCCACGGCATCGCTGATGCGTTTGTATTCTTTATCCTGTTCACCGTACTGGTTCTGGATGAATTTCAGGTTATCCCACAACGGTTCCATGTAAGGATTCAGTTTCGACTGGATGTCGCCGGGCAGGTAGCCGATGTCTTTGTTGCTGAGTGGTACGATGGGCCTGGCAAGGTAAATCTGCTTGAAACTTCTTCGCTGCTCCCATGCCCCGGCCAGCGCCAGCAGTGTTTTCCCTGTCCCGGCTACCCCTTGCAGTGTTACCAGCTTCACTTCGGGGTTCAGGATAGCATGTAAGGCAAAAACCTGTTCGGCATTGCGCGGCATGATGCGTGACACGGAACGTTTTTCCACTCTTTCCACACGCTGAGTGATGGGATTGTAATATGCCAGCGCCGAGGCCTTGTCGCTTTTCAATATAAGGTAATGGTTGGGATAAGGTTCTTCCATGCCCAGCTCTTCAAGACTGCAAAACCCCTGCTGATAAAGTTTGTCAATGACTTCCGAAGGCAGGTCTTCGTGGGTTGATTTTCCGGAATAAAGCGAATCTATGTTCTGCACTTTGCCGGTCTCAAAATCTTCGGCGGTGATATTCAGCGATTTGGCTTTCAGGCGCAGGTTGATGTCTTTGCTGACGAGGATCACCTTTTTGCCAGGGTTGTCCTCCTTCATTTTCAGGGCCGCATTCAGGATGCGGTGGTCCGGTTTGTCCTCGCCGAAAACCAGGGTAGCATCTTTTTTGCCTTTTTCGTTCATCACCACTTTAAACCGCCCTTTATCCGGCCCGTTGATGCGCCGCCATTGGGTCATGGTATATTTTCCGGATATCTTATCCATGAACCGGATGAACTCGCGGGCTTCGAAATTTTTGGTTTCGTTGCCTTTTTTAAAGTTGTCCAGCTCTTCCAGAACGGTTATGGGAATCGCCACGTCGTTTTCTTCAAAACTGTTGATAGCGTTGTGGTTATATAAAATCACCGAGGTGTCAAGAACAAAAATTTTTGTGGATTTCTTTGACGTTACACTCTCACTCTCTGATCCGGCCATGGGCTTTCTAAATTTACTCCAACAAGAATTTCGTTGCAAATTTATGGTGATTAGAACCCTTGTCAGCATTGCCGGTTTATTATTTTCAAACATTTTAACGTTGACAAAAAGTTTTGGATTTTATTGCAACTTTTTTTAACATCCTGCGTTTGCCAGTGCCGTTTTTTGTGTGGCCTTTATCCCTAAATTTGGGGCATTGAAAATTCGTTCTGTTGTATATTGAATGGAGGGAGATGGTTTGATGGGGCAGTGGGTACAGTGGATGCAGTTGTTGCAATGGGTGCAGTTGGTGGAATAATGAGGGGTTGGAATGGTGGAAGGTTGGATGATTGGATA